>NZ_PGFJ01000001.1:2021754-2358713 GCF_002797815.1 Mucilaginibacter auburnensis | reverse complement strand
CCTATTGTGTTGCCATCGGCATCTGTTATCTCATAATCATGCCTTGGGATGCCTCTTTCCAGCATTTCAAAGCCAACCAGTTTTTTGGTAATGCCCGCCTGTTTTTGTTGCTCCAGTTGTTCGCTGTTGGTGAACTTTTTATTGAACTTAGTTACCCAGCCTAAACCGGCTTCTAATGGTGATGTGGTATCATCAATATCATTACCATATAAACAGAAACCCATTTCCAGTCGTAGGGTATCTCTGGCTCCCAAACCAATTGGTTTAATACCGAATGGTTCACCTGCTTTGAATACTTCATTCCAGATGTGCTCTGCATGGTCATTATCAAAATATAATTCAAACCCACCGGCACCGGTGTAACCCGTTGCAGATACCAATACATTATCTATACCTGCAAACTTTCCTTTTTTGAAGGTGTAGTATTCCATTGTACCCAGGTCAATATCCGTCAGACTTTGTAGTGCTTCGGCAGCTTTAGGACCTTGAACAGCCAATAGCGAGGTACGGTCGGATATGTTTTTCATATCTACGCCGCCGGTGTTGAAGCGGCTTATCCAATCCCAGTCTTTATCAATGTTAGATGCGTTAACTACCAGCATGTAAGTTTTCTCATCAATGCGATAAACCAACAAGTCGTCAACAATGCCACCTTGCTCATTAGGTAAGCAGGAGTATTGCACTTTGCCATCATACAGCTTAGCGGCATCATTACTGCTCACGCGTTGTATCAGGTCAAGGGATCCTTCGCCTTTCAGAATAAATTCGCCCATGTGGCTTACATCAAAAACGCCAACGGCTTTGCGTACGGTTTCGTGTTCGGCATTAATGCCGTTGTATTGTACAGGCATGTTGTAACCTGCAAAGGGTACCATTTTGGCGCCCAGTTTTATATGGGTATCAGTTAATGCGGTGTTCTTCATTATAGGCCTATCAAAGTTTTGTATTCGGTATCCCACAGTAAACTGTCCAGTTGAGTAAGGTCCGTCAGCTTTACCTTAATTATCCACCCGTCACCATAAGGATCTGTGTTGATCAGTTCCGGATTAGCATCTAACTTTTTATTCATCTCAATTACGATTGCTGCAACCGGCATAAACAGATCAGAAACTGTTTTAACGGCCTCAATTGTGCCAAAAACTTCTTCGGCAGCCACCTCTGCCCCTATTTTATCAATCTCAACATACACTATATCACCCAATTCCTGTTGGGCGAATGCTGTAATTCCAATATAAGCCTCATCACCTGAAGCCTTTATCCATTCATGATCTTTAGTATATTTTAATTCCGAAGGAAAATCCATGTAAAAAAATTTGGAAACAGGTGCTTAAAAAAACGGGACAAGGAATTAATTCCTTAGTCCCGCTACCTAATCAACCTATCAAAAATGAAACAATTAAATTATTTTTTATCCAACAGCATCCGCTTTAAAAAATCGGCTGCTGCGGTATTAACTTTTAAAATATTGCTGTGTGCCATCCAATGGTGCGAATCGCCGGGTATTGCCAGGTACTCAAAATATGGCTTACCATTCTGCTCAAACCGCCTGACTAACGATACACCTGCCGAATAGGCGACATTGCGGTCATCATCACCATGAATTATCATGGTGGGCGATGTCCATGCATCAAGTGGTTCTTGTGAGTTTCCATGAATGATCACCCCTGCCTTAAACAGCTTTGAATCCCGCGCGAGTGCAGAGGCCGTTAATGCGCCGCCTGCAGAACCACCGTAAACGCCTAAGCGTGTGGTATCAACATTAGGTTGACTAGCCAACCATTCACCACCAGCTTTTACGTCTATATAATTTGCGCCCTGTTTAGTTGGGCGGTTAAAATCATAGCCGTAGCCGATGCCATTACGATAGTTTACAGACAGTACAATGAAACCCATGCCGGCCAGGTATTGGTTAAGAGCGTAATCAATAGCGTAATAGTCCATATGGTGCCATCCTAACAACATTTGCCTTTGGGGACCACCGTGGATGTAAACAATAGCTGGCTTTTTTGACGGACCGCCAACGGGTTCAAATAACTGCGCATGCACCTGCTGCCCATCGGGCGATGTATAAATTACCTGCTTAGGAATAACCATTTGCTTAACCGGAAAATCAACCGGGATGAGCTGCTCTCCTATCTGTTTGATTTTACGCGTACTTAAAGGCATAACAGCAACTGTTAATGGTCTTTGTCCGTTAGCTGTAAACATAGCCACGGTTAAACCATCGCCGGTTAAAACAGGATAGGTTTCCATTTCGGTGCCGGGGGTTAACACCTCCATGTCAGCTTTATCAACAGATACTCTTAACACATGCCGTCTGTCAATATCCAACTTTGCGTCTGGTCCGGTGTTTGCGCTAAATATCAACCATTTACCATCTCCGCTTAATTTTATTTGTTCAGCCTGAAAATCTCCGGGTGTAAGCAACAAAGGTTGTCCGCCTTTGGGGTCAATTGAATACATATGTGGCCAGCCATCCTGATAAGAGCAAAACACAATACGGTTAGCGGCCCAGTATAAATTGGCGCCACCATCTGTGCCTGGTAAACCATCACGAGGATTATCTCCTGATTTCCAAAGCAGTTTACCTTCTCCTGTGGCAACATCTGCAGTCCATATTGACCAGGCCTGTACAGCGCCTCTGTTGGCAGATGGCTGTGCCGCACTACCCGCAGCAGCAGGTTGGGTTGCTGCATTAGCAACCTGTCCGAGTGTGCGTATGAAGGTGATCTTTCCTCCATCGGGCGACCAGCGCGGAGACGCATCTTTGCTGAACGACGGAGCTAACCATTTTACTGGCGCAGCTGCATTAGTATACACGCCGATGTAGGTATGATCTGTACGGTTACATACAAAGGCCAGCTTTGAACCATCGGGCGACCATTGTAATGACCCGCATTCTCCTGCTATGTCAACAATGCATTTTGCAGCAGCAGCTCCATCAATAGCAGCTATCCATATTTTGTTGTCATTTATCCATGCAACCTTATTGCTCTTTGGCGATGGAACAGCATAGTCACCTTCGCCCAGCTTCTTTGGTATCCCTCCGGCAAATTTCACGCTCCAAACCTCAATTTTTGGTTGCACGGGATTGTTGGCAGGGTTTACCACCATGCTGCGGTCGCGGTTACCACTATGTTCTCCGCCGCGTACGTAGGTTACCCACTGTCCGTCTGCCGACACCGAAAGACTTGTTATTTCCTGACCGTCATCTTGCTGATAATTAGTAAGCTTGCGTAACTCAAAAACCGGTCCTTCTGCCACATAAATATTGCGTTTACCTTCCTGCTGAACAGATACGGCAATCTTAGCACCTGTTGCCGAGCTTGTAATATCCCGCGGAAATGGATAAGCAATAACGCTCTTCATGCTAAACGACTGCGCAAGCGCATTGAACGTACCTACCGCCAAAAAGGCGATAAGCACGTTACAAAGCAGGGCTCTTTTCATAGCTGTTTTACTTTATTGCTGATTGTAATCGCAATCTGTAGCGTTGCCCAGAAAATCCATACCCGGCATACCTATAGGTGCGCCCGGTGGAACAGTAAGCTCAGGTACACGCTCAAACTTAGATGGCTCGCCTTTGAATGATTCTATCTGCGATAGCCCAAACAGCAGGTTGGCTTTTTGTACATCTGTTGCCGATGCTAATTTACCGGTCATGTAGTCCTTAAGCTTCTCAACTTCTAACATAGCCTGTCCGCGTACATTGTCTGATGTACTTGTATTAGCTGCCAAGGCCAGCAAATATTGCAGGGTAAGGTTGTTCACCATTACCTGTAATTCACCTTTATAACCTTCTGATAGCGGCGCTTTCCAGGTTTGATCCAGCAATTTGTCGGTCACAGCAATAAAACCTGGTTGCTTGCTGTCGCGTGCTTTGTATTCAATTAACCTTGCAGCACGTTCCGCGTCAAGTAGTGAAGCAATAGTTAAGTCGGCTGCTGCTTTTGCGGCCGCTATTGGGTCAAAAGTTGGACCTGTGTAACCACTGAATGTTTCAATACTTGCCGGATAGCCTGTAGGGCGCGGCGGTATTTTTGAGATCAAGCCATCAGGTAAAGCAAGCGCCTCAGGCGTTACTGTGGCCATCAATGCATCAAAAGCTTTCCATTGCTGAGCCGGATCAACCATTTTGGTTGGTACTTGTCCATCGCCTTTAACAGCATGGGTAAAGTATAAACCACCCACAGATTTAGCGACCGCTTCTATCTGGTAACGGTGCAACATGTAAATTGGAACCAATACTTCCTCAATGGTTGACATTGGCGCATCTTTCACAATAGCTTTTTCAGAGAATTTATCCAATGTGATGCGACGCACCTTCATTAACTTATCTAACTGTGCAATTGGCTCTTCGCCATCATCCCACTGGTGAGAGGCCGGGTGTGTGTAACCGCCAATATCAGGAATATACTGAAAACCCAGTTTTATGGTCTCATCCATTATTTTGTCTAAGGCAGCGTTCTCATCAACGCCTTTGGCAAATTCTGAATATCCCCAGGTTACAGCACGTTTATCCCATTCGCCAATGCCTTTTGCATAAGCGTCAGACAAGTCAATAGTACCATCAGCTTTCAGCGTTATTTTAGGGAATGGATAATCCATTACCGAAGCGCGGTCTTTAGGGCTGGCAGCGAAGTTATGCGTAAAACCAAGCGTGTGGCCTATCTCATGGGCTGATAATTGCCTGATACGAGCTAAAGCCATCTCCTTCATGCGTTTATCAACCGGTTTACCGTTTTCGTACGGCTGTAAAAGACCTTCAGCAATTAAATAATCCTGACGATGGCGATCTGAACCCAAAGTAACCACACCTTTAATGATCTCGCCTGTGCGTGGATCAATGTAAGATGCACCTGATGAGAAGGCCCTCGGAGAACCGGCACGGTTGATCCAGTTGACCACATTGTATCTGATATCCATTGGGTCCGCACCTTCAGGCAATTCTTTTACAATGAAAGCATTTTTAAATCCGGCTGCTTCAAAAGCCTGATTCCACCATGCGCCACCTTCTATTAGCGCTTTCTTCACATCATCGGGTGCGCCACGATCAACATAATATACTATTGGTTCAACAGCTTCGCTTACTTTAGCATTAGGATCTTTCTTAAATAAACGATGGCGACGGGTAAAGCGTTTCACTAACGACTCATCCATACCTGCTGAAAAATCCATGTAGTTGAACACATTAAACGAAGTACGCGGATCAAATTTGCGTGGCTTGTACTTATTATCCGGCAATTCAACAAATGCCTGATGCATTTTAACGGTAACAGCACCCGGATCAGGCGCTATGCCACCGCCGCCGCCCCGGGCACCGCCACCACCAGAACCACCAACAAAGGTGATCATGGCTTCAAACTCAGTGTTTTTAGGGAAATTTTTTGTATTTGGCAAATAAACGCCTGATCTGGTTTCGTCAACACGGTAGCTACCTCCACCGGTTGAAGCGGTAGCGCCTCCACGTGCGCCCCGACCGCCGCCACCGCCAAATGCTGTAGCGCCGCTGCCCAATCTGCCACCTATACCCTGACTGTCGCGAACGATGAAAGGGGTAATGTCTATGAGCGCTTTTTCGCCATCCATAGCTACCGGCGTAAATCCCCATATAACTGATTTTGCAAAAGCGTTTTCAACGGCTTTTATTTCATCCGGATTGGTTGTAACAGCCCTGTAGGCAAATACAGGTTCAACCAATAATACTTTTGGACCGAGCTTTACAAACTTGGCAATGTTAGCGGCAGCCTGTCCCCTTTCGGCAGAACGGCCTGCTCCATCTGTTAACGAGTTGAAGTAAAGAAATTCGTTATCAAATTTATCTACCTCTAATAAGATCTTCCCGGTCTTTTCATCGTAATAAAAGGTAAAATAACCTTCCATTTTTTTCATGCCCTGTGTAGCAGATTCAATACTGGCCATTACGCCCCTTGTTGCTCCCGCGCCAGCCTGAGCTCTGTTACCGGCGCCACCTTGCGGTGCCTGCGCCATGGTATTGGCGCACAGCGCCAGCATACCGGTTGTTATTAATAAGTTTACTTTCATAACACGAAATGGTTTATGTGGTTGTTATTGTGGGTTTTGTTCAGCAGCTGTGTTAATTGATGTTTCTGATGACGGCAGCGGCCATATGTACCTGCCCTCGGTTGGCGCTACAGTTGGTGCGTTGTTAGATGTAGATGCCTTGGCCGGAAGTGGCTGAAGCAAGCGTTGAAGATCTGGCACGCGGAAACCTTCGCCGAAGAACTCTATGCGTTTTTCTTTGAGGATAGTTTCTATCAGCGCATCAGGCGTGGCTATGCTTGCAGCAGGAAAAATATAGTCGGCATCAGAACGTAAACGCACGGCCTGCAATAATGAAATGGCCTTTGGCATATTGGCTACACCGCCAGTACGAACCAGCGCTTCAGCATAATTGAGTAACACTTCAGGATATCTGATCACAGGTACGTTATCAGAAAACGTTGATGCAACTTTAAATTTTGACATCCATTTCTGGCCTGCCACTGTTTGTACAAATCCTTTCCTGGCATCTTTTGAAGCAGTCGCGAAGGCTGGATCAGCTATTATTCCGACAGGATTCAAATAAAACTCCTGATTACCCGGATTACCCCCGAAATAGTAAGCTAGCTGGTTTTGCCCACCCGGCGTTTCAAGTGGCGTGAAAGGCAGTGAGAATACAGCTTCAGGTCCTACATAATTGCCTGTAAAAACCGTAGCAACGTTTGTTTCCATCTTGTTGGCTACGCCTGTAGTTGCAGAATAAGGGGCACTGGCTGAAACAATTTTTTCCGCTTCTGTTATAACAGCGTTGTAATTGTTCATCACCATATAGACCCTTGTTTTTAATGCTATGGCAGTATTTCTGCTGGCACGGGTGGTGTTTAAGCTAGCAACTGCTGTTGTTGATCCTGTGCCATAGTTTAAAGGCAAACCGGTTTCAGCAGCATTTAGGTCAGCCAAAATTTGCTCATAAACCTTTGCAACGGTGCTGCGGGCTAACAGGCTATTCTCTGAATTTAGCTCAGGCATTAGCCTTAAAGGCAAACCCGGACTTGTTCCATTATTTTTTGCATACGGCTGAGCGTAGGTTTGCACTAAAGCAAAGTAAGTTAGCGCCCTTAAAAATTTGGCTTCTGCAGAGTAGTTAGCATATAATGTAGCCGAAACTTTGCTTTTATTAGCATCTAAGCCTGCTAAAAAGGTGTTTACCCTGTTTATGGTTAAATAGCCGGCCGTCCATAAACTGCTCACTTCGCTGGTGCCCGGGTTAACAGACTGTGACCAGGTTTGCTGACCGGTAACTACGTTCGGTTTGTTCATAATGAAATCTTCACCGCGGATCTCATTATAAATAATATATCTGCCTCCGTAAAAGCTGCCACTCTTTGCCGCTACATATAAACCGTTTACCTGTGCCAAAATACGTTCTGGCGTATCAAATACGGCTACGTCAGGTATAAGGCTGATGATATCAGGATTAAGCAAATTCTTTTTGCACGACGTAGCATTTATAAGGATCAAGCTCAGAAGGCTTCCTCTGACTATTAAATGTTTATATTTCCTTAAGTTTTTCATTTGTTTCAATTATTAAAATCCAACACTAAGTCCGAAAGTGAATGTTTTGCCGGCTGGTAACGAGTTCTTGTCTCTGCCTGCACCAGTACTCGAATCGCCGTTAGCTGATACTTCAGGGTCTGATCCAGTATATTTGGTATAGAGTAGAAAGTTTCCGCCCGTTGCGTATATGCGCATAGACGATATCCCTGCTTTACTCAATAATTTTGCTGGCAAACGGTAACCAATTGCGGCATAATTCATTTTAATAAATGTTCCGTCCTCAACGTTATAAGAGTTCATTAATACAGACCCACTCGCTATCTGATCATTATAATGCAGTTTTGGTATATCAGTAATTTGACCAGGAGTTGTCCAACGCCTTAATATATCTGTCTGATTGTTAAAGAAACGGTTATCTAACAAGGTTCCCTTGGTACCATTATAGATAAGGTTGCCGCCTGAATAAGTGAAGTTTAAAGTAAGGTCAAAATTTCCATAAGTAAAGTTGTTGTTAAAGCCACCGTAATATTTTGGCAGCGTAGTACCCATAATTACGCCGTCACCATAAGCGTCAAGTGTAGGTGCTACAGTTCCGTCAAGATACGTCCATCCGCTTGTTCTTGGGTTGTATTGAACAGTTTGTCCATTACGGTTCTCATACATACGTAAACCATTGGCAGGGTTTACGCCTGTGGTTTTAACCACATACATTGCGCCCAGCGGATAGCCGACACGAGTGATATTAGATGTTTCTAAACCGCTTGTCCACAAATCGTTAACACCCGGAGCAAGTGAAGTAACTTTGTTACTTAATGTACTGATGTTGAAACTGCTTGTCCATCTGAATTTACCTTTATCAATAATGTGAGCTTCAATATTGAACTCTAAACCACGGTTATAAAGCGAGCCAATGTTGCGTGTAAGTGAGTTTCCGGGGATACCTTTTGACGCAGCCTGCGGAACGTTAAGTATTAGATTATCATTATTGTTATCATAATAATCTGCGTCAATAGTTACGCGGTTATTCCATAATCCTACGGTTAAACCCACGTCTGTTTTCTTGCTTGTTTCCCAGCTTAATTCAGAGTTGCCTATTTGCGACGGACTTAATGCCGATAACCCGCCATAAACGCCCGAGCTGTATAAGGATGCGTAAGCATATGTGGCAACACCTGAGCTGTTACCGGTTAAGCCGTATCCGCCTTTTAATTTTAACGTTGAAATGGTTTTGCCTAAGCCGGAGTTTTTGAAGAAATCTTCCTCGGCAATATTCCAGCCTACAGACACTGCCGGGAAATTACCCCATTTTTGAGCTAAAGATGAAAATCCGTCCCTTCTTATACTTGCGCTAAACAGATATTTTTTATCGTAATCGTAACTGAAGCTACCTAAAAATGATTTTAAACCAACTTCAGTGTAGTTTGATGTTGAACCGCTAACAGTAGCGTAGCTACCAAAGAATGATTCATAAAATCTATCGTTCAGGTTTTGGCGGGTAACACCCCATGATGTGGTTTTTGTGTAGATCTCCTGATAAACACCAAACGCGTTAACGTGATGCTTACCAAAGGTTTTGTCGTAAGTAAGCTGACCTAATACGTCTGAACGCCTGTTAACCCCATTGCTGTTGGTGGCTGAACCATTTGGCGCAAATCCACCAGCCTGATATGGGTTATTAAAGCCCATGTTAACGGTGTTCAGATCATTCAAGGCGTAATTGATCTTTCCGGTTAAACCCTTTACTATTTGCCACTCCAAAAATACATTTCCTATAAAGGACTTGCTTTCAGAAGTAAACTTGTCATGCTCCAACTGCGGCAGTGGGTTGTAGTAGCCGGTTAAAATACCATTAGGGCCGGCACCTAAACCTGCTCCGTTAGTATTATAAGATCCGTCAGGATTAAACGGCGATACGTTTGGCGGTAATACCATTGACATACGCACCAGGTTATTTAAACCGAATGCATTATCAAAACCACTGGTAAGGTTGTTATTTAAAGTATTAGTATATGATACGTTTGCGCCGATGGTTACGTTCTTCATCAGTTTATGATCAATATTGAACCTTGTACCACCGCGCTCAAAAGTATTTTTCTTCAAAAAACCTGTTTGATTTGAATAGTTACCTGAAAAGAAATAATGGGTAGTTGGGCTGCCTCCGGAAATACTCAGGTTGTGGTTATGCGAGATACCTGTTTGATAAACATAGTCATACCACTTCGTTCTTAATGTTGAGCCATCAGGATTTGTTCCTAAAAAAAATTGCGGTGCGAGTCCGTTATTGGCTAAAGATTCATTTTTTATCATAACGTAATCTTCTGCGCTAAGCAACTTCGGCAAGCGAGGTGTTTTGTTCATGCCAACAAATCCGGTATAGCTAACTTTGGCGGTTCCTTGCTTTCCCTTTTTAGTAGTGATCACCAAAACGCCATTTGTACCACGAGAACCATAAAGCGCTGTTGCTGCGGCATCTTTCAATACCTCTGCCGACTCAATGTCATCCGGGTTGATGGTTGACAGCGGGTTGTTCTCGGCCGAGTTACCCACGTTGCCTGTAAACGCGGTTACCCCATCTATAATAACTAAAGGATAAGAGCTTGAACTGATTGAGTTTGAACCACGGATCCTGAAAACCGGAGGCGAGTTCAATGAACCGCTTGATGATGTGATCTTTACACCTGCAGCCTGGCCGGCCAACGCCTGGTCAAAACTGGTAACGGGGCGCTCAGTTAAAGCCTTGGCACCTATGTGCGATGATGAACCCGTAAATTCGGCTCTGCTTTTAACGCTATAGCCCGAAACAACCACTTCACTTAATTCACTGGTAGCTTCCTCTAAAGTAACGTTCAGAACCTGTTGGCTACCAACTTTAACCTCTTTGGTTTTGAAGCCTATAAATTTGAAAACCAAAATGGCATCACCGTCAGCAACCGTGAGTTTGTATTTACCATCAATATCAGTTTGAATGCCTAATGATGTGCCTTTCACCATTACCGATACACCAGGTAAAGGGTCGCCTTTGCCGTCTTTTACAACACCTGTAACGTTGATTGCAATGGGGGCGGCAACGGGTTGTGAATCAGCGAAAGCTTTTTTCTTTATCTGAAGCACTATAGTTTTATCAACTATGCTGTAGGTAAGCGGCTGGTTGGTAAAGCAAATATCAAGCACCTCGGTTAACGGGGCGTTTTTAACATTGATATCAACGTTTTTCGATAGCTTGATCCACTGCTGGTTATACAGAAACAGATAGCCTGTTTGTTTTTTGATCTCAGTAAAAACTTTCTCAAGCGAAGTGTTATGCTGATTTATGGTCAGATTTTGGGCAGAAGTGCTGGCATGTACCTCTAAAAATCCTAAAAACATCAGTAAGGTTATTATTTTCATTTGTAACAGTAATTTTCGGGTAAATTCTGTTCGAGCGATATTGCGACGCGCTCTGGAAATCCGGGGTATTAAAACGTCGCTGACGCTTATGTAATATTTTACACGGTCATTTTCGCAAGTAGCATTTAATTGCATAGTTTTGCATTGTTTAGGGTTAAATATTAGATCGTTAGAAAGTTTTTTGTTTTTGCCCTCAATCTTATAGCCGGGGGTGGTGGTACACCTCCGGTTTTTATTTGAGATATGTGCATATTATTTATGGTCCCATATCGTATTCGATTTCTTTAGTTTTTCAATACTATAATTTTGTTTCCTTGTTGTTTAGTTCTAACATCGCTTAGTTCAAGCATTTTCAACACCTCTTCAAGTTTGGCATTGCGGGAAATATAACCTGTTATCTCGTTATCAGGCATTCCGTCACTATACACAACTTCTACGCCGTACCATCGCTCCATTTCACGCATTACCGCGCTTACGCTTGCGTTATCAAATCTGAACAAGCCGTTTTTCCATGATACCGCGTCTTCAACATTTACATGACGCAGCTGGATCTTATCAGTCACTTCAGCCATTTCACCGGGAACCATTAATTTTTTGATGTTACCCTTTTGTATGTCTATTGATCCTTCCAATAAGGTGGCATCAACGCTTTTGTCTCCAGGATAGGCCGCTATATTGAAATGCGTACCCAATACTTCTACCAAAGTACCATCGGGCATTTTTACTTTAAATGGCATTTCCCTGTTCTTAGCTACCTCAAAGTAGGCTTCACCGGTAAGCTCAACCAATCTTTCCTTGCCTTTAAATACCGCGGGGAATTTTACAGCACTAAGCGCGTTGAGCCATACCTTGCTGCCGTCAGGTAATGATATTTGAAACTGCCCCCCTTTTGGCGTACTGATAGTATTAAAGGCAACAGCGTTTGACTTTGCTTCATCATGCCCCGCGCTATATAATATTTCTCCATTGGCCGTTTTGCGTATGTCGGTACCTGCATCGGATGCAATTATGCCATTTGTAGCGCCATTTAACTCAACAATTCTCCCATCCGAAAGCGTTAGCGTAGCTTTATTTAAGTTACCGGTACTAACGATAACCGGATTGGCTGCTAACTCCTGTTCTTTAACAACTGCATTACGCGAGTATAAGTAAAGAGCGCCAATAGCTAGGGTAACCATGGCAGCTGCTGAATACAGGATTTTTTTGTAATTGAATTTCGCCGGCGTAAGCTCATCAGCAAGTTGCGATTGTATGTTATAATACAATCTTTCCTTAAGTTGCTTTTCATCCCAATCACCCGCCGTCCAATTAATGTCTTTATTAGGGTGACTGTTGTACCAATCTTCTAAAACAGCAAGTTCATCAGCAGTTATGGTTCCTTTTAACCATTTATCTGACAACTCCTGAATTTTCTCTTTAGACAGATACTGCATTACGCTCGTGTTTCTTATATAGCGTATGAAATGTATCGAATACCCTTAGCCTGTTTTAAAAAAAATTAAAAAAAGATACATATCATTAAATAATCTATAACGATTATCTATAATTCTTGAAAATAAGCTAAAATATATGACTAATTACATAAAAAAGCTACCTAAACTCACACGAAGTGTTTTTAGAGCTTTTGTAATATGCGCCTCAACGGTTTTTGGAGAGATCTGTAAGGCATCTGAAATTTGTTTGGCGGTAAGACCTTCTTCCCTGCTTAAACGGAATACCAGTTGACATTTATCTGGCAACACTTTAACTGTTTGTTCTATTTGGGCATGGAGGTCGTCAAAATCAAGACGGTTTTGAGTGGAATGATCATGTATAGCTACAACAGCTATATCTTCCATATATAAGGTTGTTGGTTGCTTGGCCAGTTTTCTAAGTACCTCGTACTTAACTACAGCAGAAATGTAAGTATTGAAAGTGTGTTTAATAGTAATGGTATGACGTTTTTTCCATAAATTAATGAATGAATCCTGAACAACTTCTTCGGCAAGTTCATGCGCTTTTAAAATGCTGTAAGCCCTTATAAGCAACTTATCCCAATACCTGTTGTAAAGTATTTGAAAAGCCTTTTCGTTATCGGCTGCCATTAATCTCACAAGCTCCTCGTCAGAAACCCTCATTTATCGCTCTCCCTTACATTATTTAAATATTTTTCAAAACTTGATTAAATAACTTGCAAATATTTACTCGCTACTGCCTTAAAATTACAAATTTTATATACAAACAAATATATGTTTCAACTTAAATAGTAACTTTTATTAAATTTTAATTAAATAGATGTAAAATTTTAAAATGTTTCAAAAATAGACACGTAAAAAAGTACTTAAATGTCATTATATTTAAGTATTCGCAATTAAATGATAAAAAATCCTAAATTATTAAGTATTTAAAAGTTTCATTTTATCAATTTTGCAACCACCAACAACATTAAAACTACATTAACTTCCATAATTAAACTTTAATACCAACAAAAACTCGAAATTTTACAAAAAAGGGATGACTATGCAAATAGTCATCCCTCATATCTAATTACTAAGACTTTATTAGCAGCCTTGCGCGTCAATAACTGCAATATTAACCATATTAACTATCTCGCGTACAGTGCTACCCATTTGCAAAACGTGCACTGGTTTATTCAAGCCTAATAATATTGGTCCAACCGCCTCTGCCTCTCCTAACTCCTGCAATATCTTATATGCTACGTTACCCGATTCAAGGTTGGGGAATACCAACGTATTAGCCGGAGCGTCTGTAAGAGCGCTAAATTCAAAATTTTCGGCAAGTAGCTTTGGATTGAGCGCAAAATTCACCTGCATTTCTCCGTCAATTAAAATTTCCGGATGATGCTCTTTGATAATGCGCACCACTTCGGCTGTTTTCTCAGGAATAGTTCCATCAGTTGAACCAAAATTGGAGTAGGATATCATGGCTATACGAGGCTCAACGTTAAACTTCTTTACAGCATCATTTACCAATACAGTAATATCAACCAGTTCGTCAACAGATGGCTCTTTATTTACGCTGGTATCGCCCAAAAATATAGGGCCGCGTTTGGTTAACATCATGTAAATACCTGCCACCCTTTTCACCGCCGGTTTTGTGCCGATGATGTGCAGTGCGGGTTTAATGGTCAAAGCATAATCCATAGTAATGCCCGAGATCAGCGCATCGGCATCCCCAAATTGTACCATAGATGCGCCAAAGTAATTACGGTCTAACATCAACTTATTAGCCTGTTTACGACTCATACCCTTTCGCTGTCTTTTCTTGTATAAAAACTCAGCGTACTGTTTCAGCTTATCGGTCTCTAAGGCAGGTTCAAATATTTGTACGCCTTCCAGGTCGAGGTTGTTTTCTGTAATTAGCTTTTGTATTTGCTCTTTGTTACCTAAAAGAATGGGAATGGCGGTACCTTCATCTTTTACAATTTGTGCCGCCTTTAAAATTTTATAATTATCAGCCTCTGCAAACACAACACGCTTAGGAGCTGCTTTAGCCTTGTTAGTGAGCGCGCGCAGCATAACGTTCTCCACACCCAAACGTTGGTTGAGTTCTTCTTCATACGCACTCCAATCAGTTATAACCTTACGTGCTACACCCGATGCAATAGCCGCTTTAGCCACAGCAGGCGAAACCGTGCTGATCAGCCTTGGGTCCATTGGTTTTGGAATAATATATTCATTACTGAATGCCAGGTGCTTAACATTATAAGCCTGTGTAACCGATTCGGGTACGGGCTTCTTAACCAGTTCAGCAATGGCATAAACAGCAGCGATCTTCATTTCCTCATTAATGGCAGTCGCTCTTACATCTAATGCTCCCCTAAAAATAAATGGAAAGCCCAATACATTATTTACCTGATTAGGGAAATCAGAACGTCCGGTGGCCATGATCACATCCTTGCGGGTACTCACAGCAAGGTCATAAGCTATTTCAGGATCAGGATTAGCCATGGCGAAAACGATAGGACGTTCAGCCATTGAAAGCAGCATTTCAGGGCTAAATGTGTTGGCACTTGATAAACCAATAAATACATCGGCTCCTTTAACAGCTTGGTCTAAAGTATACAGATCTGCACCGGTTGCAAATTCGGCTTTTATTGGCTCAAGCGCTTCCCTGTCTGCACGGATAACTCCTTTTCTGTCCAGCATAATAATATTCTCTTTCTGCGCGCCAACGCTCAAATAAAGGCGCGCGCATGATATAGCGGCAGCTCCGGCACCGTTAATAATGATCTTTACTTTGCTGATGTCTTTCTCCTGCAACTCGCAGGCATTGATCAATGCTGCAGATGAAATAATAGCGGTGCCATGTTGATCATCATGCATCACAGGAATATTCATTTCGGCTTTTAAGCGTCTTTCTATTTCAAAACATTCAGGCGCCTTAATATCTTCCAGGTTGATACCGCCAAAAGTAGGTTCAAGTATTTTTACGGTGTTTACAAATTCGTCAATATTTTTTGTGTTCAGCTCGAGGTCAAAAACATCTATATCGGCAAATATTTTGAACAATAAACCCTTGCCTTCCATTACAGGCTTACCCGCCTGAGCGCCAATATCGCCCAAGCCTAAAACAGCGGTTCCGTTACTTATTACAGCTACTAAATTACCTTTAGCGGTGTATTTATAAGCGTCTTCCTCATTCTCCGCTATTCGCAAGCATGGTTCGGCTACACCCGGTGAATAAGCAAGTGTAAGATCGCGCTGTGAACGGGTGGGCTTGGTGGGTATAACTTCTATTTTGCCGGGCCTGCCCATGGCATGATAGTCAAGGGCATCGGTAGTTTTTCTGTGGTCGCTCATAAAGTTTAACGGTATTGATTTAGTGGGGCGAAAAGTACAACTTTATAAGCAATTGATTAAAATTTGTTAAGAAAAGCAGCTACAAATAAAAAAGGCCCGGTAAAAGCGAGCCTGAGTTATCATTGTATAATTTTTCTACTTAAAGAGATTCAGATCAATTGATTTACCCATCATTACATACCCCTGTTCATTAGGGTGCAGATGATCATTAGCACCAGATTGAGCAGAATCCAACAACATTTCAGGATCGGCAGGGTCTCGCAGGGTTTTATCAAAATCAATAACAGCATCAAACTTACCACTGTTGCGTATCCACTCATTTACTTTTTGGCGGGCACCTTCACTGTGTTTATTATAATAGCTGTTACCTTTAAAAGCCATAATGGTAGCACCATACACCTTAATACCTTTAGCATGTGCCTGGCCTATCATTTTTTCATAAGCGGCTATCAAATCAGAAGCGGTTCTGTAAGCCATTGTGCTATCGCGCTTGCCACCCAGGTCATTTACGCCTTCATAAATAATAACCCATTTAATGCCTGCCTGGTTCAATACATCGTGCTCAAAGCGACTGAGCGCGTACGGACCTAAGCCGCCCCTCAACACTGCATTACCACCAATGCCCATGTTAAGCACACCAACATCTTTAGTAGCATTGTCTTTTAACAATTCCATTGAAAATATATCGGGCCAGCGGTTTTGCTTATTGGTGCCCGATCCCCTGCCATCGGTTATCGAATCGCCAAATGTGGCAACAGCACCGGCCTTTTTTGATTTATTTTGAACATCAATGCCTATAACAGTGTACCAATGATCAGTTTTTACAGCAGCGCTGTAATCAGTATTGGCACCTGTTTGATTTCCAGGTAATATATATGATGTAGTACGCGAACCCGGGTGTCCTGTAACAGTTTCCGAAACCTGACCGTATGCAATGGTTATGGCCACTTGCATTCGTGGGGTTAATTTGAACGAAATCTCATCCGAAGTTATTTCAACACCCGGTTCCATGGTAACTTCCTCCTTACCATTAAACATTAGCGTTTTAGTAGTACTTTCATCAATAGCGCTACCTCCTTTAGAAACAGCTATTTGTACTTTCTTTAAGGTAGTGGCAGCTTTACTAAACTCGTTTGAAAATTTAAGTCGGATTTTTTTACCGCCTATGGAAACAGCTACCAATTGCCTTATGGTATTATTAGCCAAACCGGGAGCTGGCGCCATATTATTGGGCTCAACTAACTGGCGTGCAGTACCCCACGTGCCTACCCAGCCTTTTTGAGCGGTTTGAGCAAATGTTACGTTGGTATAAATTACTGTGAAGACCAGCAGGAAGTAGCGCAAAAAAGATCGCTTAAAAGCATTAGTATTATTGAACATGGCTAATTGGTTAAAAACTTAAAAGTAATGTAAGACGTAATAAAACATGCAACATGATGTGGTATTTTTACGAAAACGAAGTAGTTTTAATGCATGTTAAAAAAACAAAAATGCCTCTCCAATTTATTGGAAAGGCATTTTTATATCAACATGGTAGTTGATCAATCTTTCTTTTTGGGAGGCTGGTGAGCGCTGTCTTTACTTGATGTTGTAAAAGACGGCTGCCCTCCTGAATTACTTATACCGCGTTGTTTTTGATCTTCACGGTGATTATTAAAACCTCTGTCGGCAGTTGGGTTGCCTTGCTTGTTCCCGTTGTTTTTAAAATCCTGTGCTTTCATAGATATTTAAATTTACGTGTTAAGCTATTCAACAGCTGTACCGAAATTAATTACTTGTTAGCAGTTTCGGGTGCTTTGCCAATCAGATCCATAAACTGATCTAACTTAGGTGTAATAATGATTTGCGTACGACGGTTTTTAATTTTACCGGCTTCTGTACTATTATCAGCAATCGGATTATACTCACCACGACCACCTGCCGTTAAACGTTTGGGATCTACGCCATAGGTATTCTGTAATGTCTGCACTACTGAAGATGCGCGCAAAGCACTCAAATCCCAATTGTTACGAATATTGGTTTGTTTGATAGGAACGTTGTCTGTATTACCCTCTATCAAAACATCATAGTCTGAGTAATCTTTAATGATTTTTGATATTTTGCTCAACGTACTGCCCGCTTGATCTGATATTTCATAGCTACCTGATTTATATAACATGTTATCGGATAATGATATATAAACCACGCCTTTAAGCACCTGCACATCAACACCCTGCATTTCTTCGCGGCTCAACGAGCGGGTTAAGTTGTTGGTCAAAACCATGTTAAGCGAATCGCTTTTGCCTTTAGCAGAAATTAACTGTTTAATGTATTTGTTTGACGAGTTGATCTCATCAACAAGTTTGGCAATGTTGGCACCGCCTTGTGTGTTGCCGGCTAAACATTTATTTAGCGCGTCTTGCAAAGAGGCAAGGTTTGAACGTTCTGATGATATTTGTTCTTCTAAACTTTTAACCCGGGTTCGTGAACCTTCCAGTTCCCGTTGCGTCAGATCGTAGCTTTTTTCCAGATCCTTTTGCTTTTGTTGCAGGTTATCATAGTTGGTTTGAAGCGCAGCATATTGTTTTTTACTTACACAGCTTTGTGTTAAAGCTGCCGCTGCAAATAATGCGGCAAATAATATCTTATTTTTCATAAGCTTGTTGTTAGTTAATACTCAGTCATACTATTATTTATGACACGGATTTATAACAAATACTTCAACAAAAAGTTTACAAAAGGTGTGTGATGAATAGCTTCAATACAGCAATGCTAAGCAATAATGGTACATTGATTGTTTTTAAGTCCGGCCGCAATAAACCCTTATATTTTAATTAATATGATAATAAATATGGTTAATGCACTTTCGTAATCATACAGCAACTTTTTGAAAACGGATGACTAACTTTGATCAATGACCGATGTTTTAAAAGATTACCTGCAAAATAATAGCCAGATCTGTGATAGCGATGTTAAACTGATCTGTGATCTCGCGGTTCCTCGCCAACTTCGTAAAGGCGAGTTTTTGTTAGAGCAGGGAGCAATTTGCCGGCATAAAACTTTTATTGCAAAAGGTTTACTTCGCACGTATAGCCTTACCGCCGATGGTCATGAACACATACTTCAGTTCGCTCCTGAAAATACATGGACGCTGGATGCAGAAAGTTATAACAAAACGGTGCCATCAAAATACAACATTAGCGCCGTTGAAAATAGCCGGGTATTGATGTGGGCCAAGCCTGATTTTGATCATTTACTGTTAGCGGTTCCTGCATTGAAGTTATTCTCAGACCATATTATTTCAGAAAACGTGCAAGCTACGCGAAACAGGTTGCACACTATATTAAGTGCGGGTCCGGAAGAACGGTACGAGGACTTTCTGAAAAACACCCCTCACCTGCTGCAACGGCTACCTTTAAAAATGATAGCAGCTTACCTTGGCATATCACTTAAAACGCTTAACCGCGTTAGGCAGGCCCAGTTGCAGCGTATTTGAAAATAGCGTCAAATGACTTCTTTTTTGCTTTTGTTAGTATTCACTTTTGTAATATAAATTGAAACTTATGAAAGTATTTGTAACAGGAGCCTCCGGATTTGTAGGCTCGGCAATAGTTGAAGAACTGCTTAATAACGGTCATCAGGTATTAGGCCTGGTGCGCAATGAAAAGGGTGCGGAAATGGTAGCCTCTTTAGGTGCTGAGACTTTATTGGGAGATGTTAATGATTCGGATATCATCACTAAAGGCGCTCAAACCTGCGATGCCGTGATCCATACTGCCTTTAACCATGATTTTACGCAATACAAGGCCAGCTGCGAAGCCGATAGAAAAGTGATAGGCATTTTTGCTGATGCTTTGGCCGGGACAAGTAAACCATTAGTTGTAACATCAGGTGTTGGCATTTTGCATTACAACAGGGAAGTAACCGAAATGGATGCTTTGACAGCCGGCGCTGACGTTATACCCCGCGCCGCTTCCGAAGAAGCTGCAAATGAAGCTGCGGCAAAAGGTACTGATGTGTATGTAGTAAGATTGCCCGCAAGCGTACATGATGCCGGCGATCATGGTTTTGTGCCAATGGTAATTAATATGGCCCGAGAACACGGAGCATCTGCTTATGTTGGCGATGGCAGCAATGTTTGGCCAGCCGTTCATCGTACAGATGCAGCAGCGGTTTACCGCCTCATAATCGAGCAAAAGCCTGATTTAAAAACGCTTCATCCTGTTGGTGATAAAGGAATACCATTTATTGAGATTGCAAAAGCAGTTGCTAAAGGCTTAAATCTGCCGCTGGTTAGCAAAACCGGAGATGGGGTTACCGCGCATTTTGGTTGGCTGGCACATTTTGCGGGTATAAGTTGCCTGGCATCCAGCGAGCTTACAAAGCAAACATTGGGTTGGGAGCCTAAAGGATTGGGATTATTAGCAGATGTAGAAGCAAATTATTTTTAAGAAATTACCGGCGGCGTTTATATGCCGCCGGTAGTTTTTTCTATCAAATTTTTCCAGTAGCGTTTAGGCATATGCTGAATATGGAGGCGCATATTTTTGCGGGCTTTTATATTTACCGCGCCAAAATACTTGCGCCACATATCCTGAAAAAATAGCTCCCGTTCATCAAGAATGGATGCTAACGCGTCTGAGTTTCCCGTTGCTTCCGAAAATTGCAACTGAACGTTGTTTACAGCTTCCAAATCATAATAAATACCATAACGGCGTTTGGTATCGTAGATCAGCCAGCGTTGGTCGGCATAGCGATTTTTGAAATGATTTACAATCAATGGTAACACATTGCAGTCAGGTTCTACCATCGCATAAAACAAACCATCGTTAGTTAATTT
This sequence comes from Mucilaginibacter auburnensis, assembly GCF_002797815.1. Taxonomy (NCBI): domain Bacteria; kingdom Pseudomonadati; phylum Bacteroidota; class Sphingobacteriia; order Sphingobacteriales; family Sphingobacteriaceae; genus Mucilaginibacter; species Mucilaginibacter auburnensis. The sequence continues at coordinate 2,338,145 of NZ_PGFJ01000001.1, read as the reverse complement.
AAACCGAACAAAGGCCTTCATACGATGCGTTTCGCGATGTACAAACTTGGCGGCTTCCCGCACGTCCCGAACAGCATTATTGCTCAAGTCCTCTTCAACATTATGCTGCACAGCAAAAACATATTTTACAAAACGCCACATCACTTCTTCTACCCTTTCAATTTCAGACAGAAAAGTTTTATAAATACTTTTAACAGCGTCTGTAGATAAGCGCTGCATTAATCCGTTCAATACTCTTTTCGCTTTAACTTCATCTGTTTTTACCAAATGTGTTGAACCAAAAAGAACCGCGGCAGGTGCATCATCTTTGCTAAAAAAAACATCGCCAAATTTATATTCATAAATATCAAACACCGCTGTTAACCAGCCTTGGTAAGTGCCGTCGTAAATTAAGGTAGCCATAGTTAAAACAGCGCCATTTGCGGTGAGAAATTAGCTACATACTTGCTATTTTGCAACGTAAGTATTTGCTGTCTTATCTGTTCTGAAGTATAATCTTTATGCAAAGCAAACGGACTGCTTTTAGCCAAAAAGAATTTAGCCCGGTTGTAAGCCACGCCCATTTTTTGCAGATCTTCGGGTTGCAGATTTTTGAATTTACGGGCCGAAATTATTTTCTGCGCGCTCAATAACCCTATTCCCGGTATGCGTTTTATCAAAGCCAGATCAGCCGTATTTACATCAACCGGAAACTGATGCAGATTGCGAAGTGCCCAACCCAGTTTTGGGTCAATTTCCAGATCCAGATTAGGCAGGTCAAAGCCCACCAACTCGTTCACATTAAAACCATATAGCCGCACTAACCAATCAGCCTGGTAAAGCCTGTTCTCCCTTATCATAGGTACCGGGGTGCCAATAGCCGGTAATCGGTTATCTGTACTGATAGGTACATATCCCGAATAGTAAACTCGCCTTAAGCTCATTTTCTTATAAAAATAATTGGCCATACCCAATATTTCCATATCACTTTCGCCGGTAGCACCTATAACCATTTGCGTACTCTGCCCGGCAGGGGCAAAAGTTGGTGTGCTTTTTATGATCTTTTTCTCCTCTTTAAAACCAATTATTTCTTTCTTCAAATACTTCATTGGCTCAATTACATCTTTATGACTTTTGTCGGGAGCAACCAATTTCAGCCCTGTCTCTGTAGGCATTTCTACGTTTACGCTGAGGCGGTCGGCATATAAACCGGCTTCTTTCAACAGTTCCTCACTGGCGCCGGGAATTGCTTTTAAATGGATATAACCATTAAAATTTTCTTCAAGGCGCAGCTTTTTCGCAATACGCACCAGGCGCTCCATAGTGTAATCAGCATTGTAAAAAATGCCCGAGCTTAAAAATAAGCCCTCAATATAATTACGACGATAAAAACTAATGGTGAGATCAACCACTTCTTCTACCGTAAAAGCAGCTCGCTTAATATCATTACTCTTGCGGCTTACGCAATAGGCACAATCAAAAATGCAGTGGTTAGTTAAAAGGATTTTTAGTAATGAAACGCATCGCCCATCCTCGGTATAAGCATGGCAAATGCCGTTGCTGGCATTACCCAAACCCTTATCCTTGTTTTGCCGCTTGCTACCGCTTGATGCGCAAGAAACATCATACTTAGCGGCATCAGCCAATATCTCTAACTTCTCAAATGCTCTTTCGCTCACTTTCATCAAAAGCTAAATTACTAATATTTTTAGCAATTAAGCACTTTTGTTTAGAGATTTTAAGAGTGGAAGCTTATATTTTTTCTTTCTTTTCTTCAGCCTCTTCAATATCATCAGCATCTACCGCTAAAGGCTGTTGTTCATAAACTGCAGTTTCATCTAACTGAACACTCAGGTAGATAGGAAAATGATCTGACCCACAATTGCGCAGTCTTTTTATAGCATTCAATTTAAAGTGCGGCGAAATAAAGGCATGATCAAGCGGAAAACGCACAAAGAAATAATTGGCATGAAAAGAGTTAAAAAAACCACGCCCCCGGCGCGGGTCAAGCAAACCGCTCATTTTTAAAAACAGTTCGGTGGTATGGCTCCAGGCCACATCATTCAGATCGCCGGCCACAATAACCGGTAGCTCACTTTCATGAGCCAGATCTGCAATTAACAACAGTTCTTTGTCGCGCTCTGTTGAGCGTACATTCTCATTGGGTGTGGGCGGTGTTGGGTGCACTGCAAATAACTGCACCTGTTTGCCATTGCGCAATGTAACCTTAGTATGGATGGATGGAATTTCTTCCTCCACCAAATATTCTACATGTGTGTCAGTAAGTTCCAGTTTTGAATAAAGAAGCAGTCCGTAGGTATTTTCCAAAGGTACCCGACAATGGTAAGGGTAATTATATTCCAATTCGCGGGTTTCCAGATCCCAACGAGAGTTGGTTTCTAACAGTACCAATATATCCGGATTTACGCGTGCTATTTGTGTGAGGCAACCTCGCGAATTTTTATTGTCCTGAAAAATGTTAGCTATCATTATGCTTAGCCGGTTAGCCGGATTTCTATCCGTAGCCTTTAAAACCTGCTTAGCGCTTAAAATGGTAAACGGCCATATTAACCATAACAGATAGCAAATATTAACAAGCAGCAGGCCAGCTAATGTATATAGCCAAATTGAACTTCCATCGTAGTAAACAAATAGCAACAAAAACACTAAAGTGCTTAAAAACAGCTTTTGCAGTCGCGGATAATCAAATACACGGAACACCCAATAGTCGTTACGTATCAGCGGAAGTATACTGAAGCAAAGCAACATGCAGGTGAGTACGACGATGATAGTGTTCATGTTTCAGAACACAAGACAAAAATAAGCCACTTGTGTTTGAGCAGACATAAAAAAAGCTGCACCTTTTGTAAGATGCAGCTGATTATATTTATTTAGAACTTTTACTCTTTATTTTTAGCAAAGCGCTCGCTGATCATGGCTATTTCTTTGTCGTTGAGTTTTGAGGTTGATTTTAATATTTTGGCAAAATACGCCACCTCTTTTTCAGATGCCGGACAGCCGACATTATCACCATAAGTATCTAAACCTGCACCTGCAGGGCGTTCCTGGCTATCAGCCAAGGCTTTTCCGTTAACATCTGTAATAAACCAAAATGGCAAACCGGCTTTATCACCCTTATATTTTGTCATTAAATCTAGCGCGCCCGGGTTTTCCAGGTTTTCCTTTCCCTTGCTTTCTTGTACGGTGAGATAAACAACAACGTAGTTATCGTCAAAAAACTTTTTAAGGTTAGGTTCATTAATGGAGGCCTCCATTTTTTTGCACCAGCCGCACCATGAAGCGTGGAAAATAACCATCACCTTTTTATTTTCTTTTTTGGCCCGCGCATAGGCTTTTGTCATTATTTCATCGCTTGACGGAACAGCCGTTTGCGCAAAAGTGACCGCGGTAAAAGCCAATAGTAAAGTGAGTGACAAAAACAGGATCTTTTTCATGATGCTTGTATTTTTTAAGCAAGTTATGTAAAAGATGAGTTAAAACATAACAACAACTAAAACCGTTTTTTAACCCACTCTGAAATTGTTTGCAGGGCAATTGCAGACATTGGTTGCGTATTAGTTTTCGCCTCCTGCGTTGTGCAGGTATTGCAAGGCAAAAACAGGTGATCTACACCAGGTATCAACACCGTAGTTACATCTTTATTTAAACCCTTTGCCGGCAGTTTTTTCCAGTTTTCCAAATTTTCTTTATATGACATGATTATGTCTTTATCGCCATTAAGCGCCAATATCGGAACTGTAACTTTTGCCAACACAACCGCCGGATCATACTTAACAAAGTACCGGTACCACTGGCCGGCGGCTTGTTTTGAATAGCTATATATCGGGAACCTGAAGTGATCGTACTGAATGCCTTTTGCTTTAACCAATTCGTCATCCTGCTTTTTCCAATCCTCATAGCGTTGGTTTAAAACTTTTTCAAGATCAGCAGAGTCTGCATATTCCCTAACCGTTTTGAACATCAACGTATTAATATCATTATATCGTTTTTTGTCAAGATCTGTGAGTGCTGCTGCTGATACGAGGGCCTCGTTCTGTAAAATCAAGGCATCGTACCCGTTTACGCAAAGCCCCGCAAGCGATATTAAAAATGCGACTCTGGGCTCGCGCGACGCGGCGATGGAAATACTCGCTCCACCTTCGCTGTGACCGAGCAGGCCAATTTTATTTTTGTTGACCTCTTTGCGGGTTTGTAAATAGGCGAATGCTTCCAGCACATCATTAGCAAAGTCTCCGGTGGTTGATTGCGCATAATCACCTGTTGAACGCCCTACTCCCCTGTCATCAATCCTCAACACAACTATACCTTTACCTGATAATTCGTCGGCTATCTCCTTGAACATTTTATGTCCGGCCATTGTACCATCACGATCCTGCGCCCCCGTTCCTGATACTAATATTACAGCCGTGTGGCGTCCCGGTTGTTTAGGAACCGTTATGGTTGCCCCATAAAGTAAGCCCGTTTGCTTACCCGTAAATTCAACGCTATCTGCACTGTAAGCTAAACTTCCGGGAGTTTTATTTTGAGCATTTGCAGTAAAAAAAAACAAGCAGGCTGCCGTGCAGCCTGCTATCCTTGTAATTAACCATTTACTAAACATTATTATTCAGTTTTTTTTGCCAGTTCAATCATCTCTCCTATTTCGTCGGCTAAAGCGGTAGCACTGCCTTTGTATCCGTCTGTCAGAAACCGTAATTTTCCTTTAGCATCTATTATCAGTTTCATAGGAATACCTGAAATGGTATAGGCCTTACACATTTTTAAATACACTTCGTCATTTTGTTTGCTGCCTTTCGGCGTGTTATCAAACAGAACATTAAAAGGATAATTGTTCTCTTTCATATATTTAGTTACTGCAGCTTTATAAGCATTACCCCGCTCTTCCGTATCTACAAAGTAAAACACCACGTTGGGGTCATTTTTATAACGCTCAACAGCAAGCTTCATACCCGGGAAAGATTCTTTACAAGGCACGCACCATGTGGCCCAAAAATCAAGCACAACGGTTTTGCCACGCAGGTCACTGAACTTAACTAAGTTGCCGTTCAAATCCATCATTTGCCAATCGGGTACAGCATCATTGCGCATTATCTTTCTTATCTCTTCGCTGCTTTGAGCGCTCAGCACCGGATTTTTTAGTTTATTAAGGTAATCGTCAAAACCTGCTTCATCCTTATTATGCTTGAGGTACTCGGCCTTGAGTATTCCTATCATTTCCGGTGAGCTTTGATTTTCGTGTATGCTTTTTATAAGCACATCGTTCAGCTTTTCAAATTGCCCGCTTTTATTCAACAGTAATGCATAGTTATTATTGATAAAGGCCTTTTTGTAATGGGTATAATCTTCGGCACGCTCTGCTAACTTCAATGCTTCCTGATAGTTGCCTGTGCTTGTTAATATATCTATATGTATAGGCAAAACACTGTTCTGAATATATTTCTCGCACTGATCACTCCATTCCTCGGGAGATAAATACCAGCCTTCCGGTTGTGGCGTATTTTTAATTTCCTCAATTCGTTTTGCCAGTTTTACGGCATAAGGTAATAGTTTCTCATCCGGGATGTCCTTGCGCTTATGCGGTATCTCAATTACCTTGTAGTAAAGATTAATAAGCGTGGCTAATGGTAACTGATTAACATAACGATCAAGTACAGTGTAGTCGCCTTTTGCTACTGATAAAAGAATAGCCGCTTGATAAACGTTGCCATATTTTACACCATTCTGCTCGTCAAATTCAGCATTTGTAGTAGTGGGAAATTCTTCCAGAAACTTTGAGCTTAACTTTTGCATCATGTCTTGGTCGCGTGTAGCAGTGAAAACTTTGTAAGCATTTAGCCTTGCTATACTGCCTTTAGGATAACGCTCGAGTAACACCGCATCTAACGAGTCTGCCGATGCTTTGCGTTTTAACACTTGCAAATAAATTTGGCGTACACGCAACATATTGTCTTCTCCACTTTCTTTGGTGAGGTAAGCAATCACGCGTTGTAAACGAGGTAGCGCCACATCGCCCTGATAAGCATAAGTGGCTTTTGAAAAAGGAACGGCTATTTTAGTGCCTGCTTCTTTTGAATGCCAGCTTATTTCATTATTCATCCAGTAATAAAAAGCGGTATCACTAATGGCCAGGTTTTTATAATAACCAGGAATACCATATCCACGGTTTTGCGACCGTAAAAAACCCCATCCGGCATAAGCTCCCGGTGCATTTACACTGGGATGCTCAGGATCAATGGTCATAAAGGCATAACCTTTTTCATTATTTGTATCTGTACTATCCCCTCCTTTAAACTTGAAAGCAACTAAACCACACTGCTTATCTAAAGTAACACTTGCTTTATATTGGTTACCAACCTGATGCAAATGCACATCGCTTGCCTTCCAGGCATAATTACTATAACTATAAACAACAGCTTTTACCAGCTTTTGGCCCTCAAGCGGTGTCCCTTCAGGATCATAAGTGATCTGAACCGTTTCTCCGGGTTTAGGGCGTTGAGGTTCAAACACAAAGTTCTTTTCCTGAGCTTTTATTGTACTGCATAGCGCAAGCATTGCTCCCAACAGCCCGTATCTTATTTTTAACATCATTGCAGTTATTTGAATCAAGGATTTTGTTGTATTTCAGGATTAAGTTGTATCTGATACGGGGGTATACGAAACACATAACGATCACTGGTTGGCTCCAGCGTATACGTTACGTTAGCATACGTACGGGTGTAAGTTTTTTGAAAAGCGGGGTCCTGTTTTAAGCGGCGCTGATCCCACCACCGCAACATGCGGCAGAAAAACTCCCTGTGGCGCTCATCAATAACCTGACTTAAGGCTTCTGCTTGTGTGGTGGCCGTTAAAGGGGTATAATCAGCCGGTTTGAAGCGTTTTTGGCGCAGTCTGTTCACCCAAAGCATAGCGTTTGCAACATCATTAGTGCGGGCGTAATACTCCGCTTTTATCAGCATCATTTCAGGCACATTAGGGCCAATGTTACGCGCTTCGCCAATAGAACGGTCACGCGTAAAAAATCTGCCTCCCGCCGCTACATATTGAGTAGAAATAACCGAAGGGTCTGATGTGAACAAGGTATAACGTTGGTCTTTAGTGCCTAATAATGCCAACAGATCGCTACTTAACCTCATGGCTGTTGTTGTAAAGGCGCTAATGCCATTATAAGCAACTTTTGAAAGTAATATTTCCGGGTCACTACGTCTGATAGGATAAGTTGTGGTATTAACAACCGTAATAGCTCCCAGATCATTTAGTGTATTGGCAATTGCCAAAGCGCTATCAGCATAGGTATTTGCAGCCGCATAATTATTCATGTACAGATAACAGCGTGCCAGTTCGCCATAAGCAGATACTTTTGATGGCTGTGTGTTAAATGTCTGCCTCGGCGCAAGGCTGGGAATGGCTTGTTTCAGATCTTTAATGATCTGGTCGTACACAGTTTGTGACGACGGCCTAACTAACGACTGTTGTGTAGTTTGCACAAGTACCATTGGAACACCCAGGTCACTGCCCGCAGTGCTTGCATTATAAGGCTTGGCATAGGTGTTCATCAGCATAAGGTAAGCATCTGCCCGGTGTACTAATGCTTCACCTATTAACGCCGCTTTATCTTTTTCAGAACCACCTGTACTGGTTGGTACCTCGCCTATAACGGTGTTAGCGTAGGCAATGCTATTGTACATAGCATTCCAGTTATTATCTGTTTGATAGGTGCCTAATGGATAAATATCAGTTTGCCATGTATAGGCCGCGCGCCAGTAACGGTAAAAGTCAGATGACTGGTTGCTTTGTTGTGTGCTACCGTTTACAATTTCAACATCGTCTGATGAAAGGTCGCCTATTTGCGGCCCCACCTCAAAGGCGTTGGAATTATTGAGTATTAAACGATAGTTATTTATATCTCCGGGCACTAATTGTCCCTGCGTTTTTATCTCTACATACTTGCGGCATGAAGCTAAAGAAACTGAAAAAAGAATAGCTGCTGCGATATATCTAAATTTCATGATGCTGTTTGTTAAAAGTTTAAATTCAGGTTAAGTGTGTAAGATCTGGCTGCCGGTAATCCACGCAAGCTGCCCACATAATTGGCAAAGTCCGGATCATAACCCTCCTTGTTCGCTCTCCATATTAACCCAAGGTTATTAGCTGTAATTCCAACCTGTGCTCCTCTTATTTTAAAGCGATTAAGCACAGCATTAGGTATTTGATAAGCAAATGTTAGCTGACGCATACGGATGTAGTCGCCTTTCAGAACATTAATATCTGAATTCTGGTAGCGGATCAAACTTATCTGTGTGGCACTTCCTCCCGCTAAACCAGGCACTACTGTATTGGCCTCATCGCCGGGTTGCATCCAGCGTTTAGCAATATCAGCACTTAGGTCATATCTAAGCGTTGTTGATGAGCTAATATAGTTTTGAATACTTGGCTTAAGGAACACATTCCCAAACTGGTATGAGAACTGAGCGAACAATGAAAATTGTTTGTAGCGAACATTGGTGTTAAAACCACCAAAGTAAGGAGCCGTTGTGCGTCCGGCATATTTAAGATCACTCAGGCTGGTTAAGGTTACGGTAGATGATTTTACAATATCACCGTTTCTATCATATATCTGGGTCATGCCCGAAGCATCTAACCCGGCGTTACGATATACAAACAACTTATCAGACGGATAACCACTAATATAGCTTATACTTGATGGCGAAGTACCGAGGTTAGAAGCATAAGCAGCTTCGTTAAAGCGGCCATCAGTAATTTTGTTGGTATTGTAGGCAAAGCTAAGACCAGCGCTCCAGCTGAAATCTGTTTTCCGTACTATCACTCCGTTTAGTGATGCTTCTACGCCCCAACCCGTTAACGTAGCTGCGTTGCGCGTAAGTTGCGGACTAATATTGCCTTGATAAACGCTGCTTATTGGAAAGCTGTAAACTAAGTCTTTACCATTCTTGTCAAATACCTCAAATGAGCCATTTAACCTGCTTTTAAACAAACTGAAATCAATACCAAGGTTTTTAACTATGGTTTTCTCCCATCTTAATTGCGGATTGGCTAAGGCTATAATATTGGCTGAGCTTTGGCCTGTAACACCATCATTTGATCCAAGCGAAATATAAGTGAACGGGTAGGTGTTTAATGACAAGTTACCGTTTACACCATATGTTGCACGAATAGCAAGCTGATCTATCCACTTAACGTCTTTCAGGAAATTTTCCCTGCTGATGTGCCATTTGGCACCCGCCGACCATAATGGAGTTGCACGGTACTTACGGTCAAGACCAAAGTTGTTGTAATCATCATACCGCACACTTGCAGATAAAATATACTTGTTATCTAATGTGTAGGCAGCGTTGCTGTAGTATGATAAAAAGCGGCGTTGTTTATCTACCTGCGTTGGATAGCCCCCTTTATTGAACGTGGTATAAGCAGTTGGGCTTAAACCCGCTATGTAGGCGTACGTAGGTGAGCTTGTATTGAAATTTATATTGGTATTAGTAATACCTGTAGCCATGTTATAACCCCATAGCGTTGATGTATTTTGCCCGATGTTTGTTTCTCTAATTTCGGTACCGGCAATTGCAGTTAACTGGTGGCGTTTATTGAAAGTGCGATCAAAGTCTAACTGACCACGCAAACTATAATTGTTTTGATTAGTGTTTGATTGCTGCAGAGCGCCGCCGTTAGTTATGTTAAGACTATTACCTGTTGCTGTTGGATAGGTATAGTAATTAAGTGCGTCGCGCATGTAAAAGGTTGCCGGGTCATAAAACTGCCTGTTGAAGTTAAAACTACGTTCGGTAGTGTATAATGCACTTGCTGATAAGCCTTCAAACAATGGCACTTTCAGGTTAACATTGAAGGCGTAATTGGAAGTTTTTTGCGTATTATCGCCTAAAGCCAGCTCATCCAGGTAATTATAACGCCAGTCTTTATACACACTTGAAAGCGTACTGGTAAAAGCCGGATTTAGCCGGTCAAAATAAATACCATTGCCATTGGCATCAGCTAACTGCTGGTAAGGCATTAACGTTGACTGAGTTGGATTGTAAAGCGTATTAAGGCTTATACCATTATTAACTAAATTGAAAAACGATCCTTTAAAACTGGTAGACAATGTAGCCCAGTTAAAAAGTTTCCAGCTGTTGTTCATAGTAGCGGTAAGTCTGCTGCCGTAATTACGTACCTCGTAAGGACTTTCTTTGCTGTATGACAAAGAATAGAAGTAAGTATTATTTTCGCTGCCGCCATTTATTGATAAATTATATTGCTGGCTTTTAGCGCCTTGCAGCAGATATTTACTTATTTGATCGCGGTTATCAATAGCACTTAATGCACTTGCCTGGGCCGCGTATTGGGCCTGTGTAATGGTGCCCGCTTTAAGCGCAAATGCCAGGTTAGTTCCGGGTGAATAATACGACAGGGCATTAAAATAGTTAGACGGGTTTGGCGCGGGCAACAAGCTACGATCTGCGAGCTCTTTCTCATAAGCCAATTGCTGAGCCGATGTCATGGTACGGAAATAACCCAGATCAGGCTTTTCGCCAAAGGTTAGCAAGGTGTTAAAGTTTACGGTTGGCTTGCTGTTTCTTTTACCTTTTTTTGTGGTTATTACAATAACACCATTTCCCGCGCGAACACCCCATATAGAAGCTGCTGCCGCATCTTTTAATACAGTGATATTCTCAATATCGCTCGGATTAAGAGTTGACATATCAAGCTCGGTGATGGCTCCGTCTAACACAACCAACGGAGACTGTTCTCCTTGCAGGGTATTCTTCCCCCTTATGGTAACGCCGTAATCATTAGTACCAACCGTTCTGGTAGTTGAATTAGCACCTTGCACGGTAGCAATTGAGCCGCCACTCTGATAAAAAAAGCCACGATCACCAGAAGACAGATTGATCTGCATGCCAGGCGTTAAGCCTTCCAGGCGCTGAATGATATTATTTTGCGGATGTTCTTCGATCTCTTTGGCGCTTAAGCTGAATGCCGCGCCTGTTGCACGCTCTTTGCTGATGGTTTGATAACCGTTACTTACAATACTAACTTCGTTAAGCATGGTTTGATTAGCCCTGAGCGAGACATTCAATTTAATATCATTACCGGCAACAAGTTCGCGGGTTTCGTAACCCATCATGCTGAAGCTAATAACATCTGTACTATTAACTGCAGGCAGCAAAAAACCACCGTCATCATCGCTGCGCGTTGCCTGATTAGTGCCCTTTACCCAAACGTTTACAAAAGGCAAAGGCTCGCCATTATCACCGGTAATGTTGCCACGAACAGTATGTGTAGCAACACCACCGGTTTTGTTGACAGTTACCGAAACGGCGGGAGTGCCACTATTAAAAAAGCTCGCGTTCCTGGCAACTATGGTATAATTATTTTCGCTTACATAAAGGAAAATAAGGTTATTGGGGTATAATATGTTTTTTAACGCCTCCTCGGCCTGGCTGCCTTTGAGGTCATTAGCTGTGGTAAATTTGTTGTCGAGTAAACCGTGCTCATAGGCTAACTGGGTTTTGAACCGGGTTTGAACACTCTTGATCGCGTCAGTAAGGGAGATCCTTGAGTTGCCGTTTTGGGCATAAGCGTTGTAACAGCATCCTAAACACAGGAAGAGTAACAGGCATCGCGTTAGTTTTGTAAAGGTGTTACGCATAAATCAATAGGGGTTTAAGGGGTTAATGCTTTGTATTATTTGATCTGAAATAAAAAGTACTGTCATTACGCTGCTCAATGGTTGCATTTAGCAGGTTAGCCAGCATATAGAGGGTGTTTTCTTTATTTTGCAACGAAATGATGCCATCAATCCGTTTAGCTTTTACTGATGGATTATCAACTATGATTTGTCCGCCGTAGGTGTCCTCATAGTTCTCAATAATGTCGGCCACGGTTAAGCCACTGGCCATTATTTTGTGTTGGGTCCAGGCTAATGGCTTATTGGCGAGTTGATTAATTGGAAGCCTCACAAATTGATCATTCTTGATCTGAAGTGCATCGCCCGGCAGCATAATAATGGATTTACTCTTTTTAGTGTTGCTTACACTGATCTTACCTTTTACTAAGGATATAACTACCCTGTCCCTCCTGTTTTTCACATTGAACTCGGTTCCCAATACGCTTATTTGCACATTGGCAGCATGGGCTACAAAGCGCTCGGACGCTTTAATGCTATTGGCATCTTTATTAAGATGATTCACCTTAAACAACGCTTCGCCGTTCAGCCAAACTTCGCGCATAGACTGAATGGCCCAGGCACGGTGATAGCTTAAAGACGAATTAGCGTTTAATTGTATCTCGCTATCATCCGGTAGTTTTACCAGCTGCTGCTCACCATTGCCAGTAGTTATTACAACAATCGAATTTAAATACCACCACGCTCCCCCTAACAATAAAATAACCGAGGCCGCCATGGCGCTCCACACACGTAAGCGTTTTACACGGGTAGCACGTTTCTGAACAACACTTAGTTGGTGGTTGATCTGCCTCCAAACCAGTTTTGTATTACTATCCGAATCTATTACAGGTTTCGCGGAATTAACTATTTGTAAAAAATTAAGGGCATCACGGTATAGTGTAGCATTTTCAGGTTGTGTAGCCAGCCATTGCTCCCAATGTGCACGCTCGGGTGCGGGGCCATGTTTTGCTAACGCGATGAAGGAGTCATCGTCAAGAAAGTCCTGAAAAGAGTATTCGTCGTAGTTTTTCATTCAACATTCAGCGTAGTATCGCCGTCTTTTTAAATTACAAATCACTTTCGCGCGGTTTTTACCCCACCGAATTGATAATTTTTTTTAAAAAAATTAATGTTGATTTAAAAAATGTTTCAATGAGGTGAAAAAATCAAGGCGACAAGCCATTAAAAGGAGTAGGATATCATTTTTTGGCATGTTCAATGCCAGCTTTAACACTTCTAAAGCCCGATAAACTAATTTATAAGCACCCTTAACCGATATATTCATCAGTTCTGCTACCTCATCATAGCTTAATTCTTCAAAATAGCGCAAATAAATGGCTTCTTTTTGGCGGTCTGTTAATTGTTCAAGGGCTTCAACTATCATTTTGGAGCGTTGACCCTCTTTTTCTTTCAGCAACAATATCATCTCCGGATCAAAATCCATTGTGAAAGGCATATCAGCATCCAGGCTTACCCCCTGCCGCTTATCATTTTGCATGCTTGCCTTTACTAAAAAATTACGCAGGGAGGCCAGCAGGTAGTATTTAACGTTATCTGTTTGCCTAAGGTTGGCACGATTTGTCCACAGGTGAACAAACAGATCTTGTATACAGTCGCGCACCAGATCAGGGTGATTCGTTTTGCGCACACCATAACTATATAAGTTTTGATAATATTGAGAATACATATTCTCATAAGCCTGCGGATCGCCTTTTAAAAATGACGCCCACAAATACTGATCACCCATATAACGACCAAAAACAACGCTTTTTTAGTAAAAGCTGTTAAAATTAAATAATTGTAACCAATTAATTAATAATAAGCGCCCGGCCCCGCATATTTAAAACTATTAGGTTTTTGATCGGATCGCGATAGATAACCGCTATGCCAACAGACAACAAATTTTAAATTGAGCTAAAAGATAACCAAAAGCAACGGTATGGCCCATAGTTTGCTTTAAACCAGGTATGAAAGTAGAAATTGAAGCCACACCCAACCAGATCAAGCAATTGCTGAAACTGTTAAGTAACAATCCCGAACTGCAAGCCATTTCCAAACAGCTAAGCAGCGCAGAAGTGGATACAGTAAGGCAGGAAGAGGAATTACCGCAGGAAGGTGATAACGAAATTATTGAGCGTGCAGAATAGTGTGGCTGTAGGTTTTAAGCAACATAAACGTATTATTTTTTTAAAAATTAAAGTTATGACAAGTCCATTCAGAAAAAGAAAGCATACCACGTTGGGCGCCGGTTTGGTAATAGGCACAGTAGTGGCAGGTATAGCCGGTTATTTATTTTATAGCAAAAACAAACCAGAAGTACGCAATATGCTGGCCGACAAAATTGACAGGCTCCGTTTAAAATTATTTACCAAACAGCAACCTGCTGAAGAAACAACTGATACACCTGAATATTTAGCGCACCACCAAAAAGCGCCGAAGACGGATAGGGAAGCGTTGCTAAAGGGTGAGTTATTGCACGAGTAAGGGCCGGTTAATCAGCCGCTCTAATCCTACTTAATACACCAAGTTGTCCCACGCAGATATGCGGGATAAGCTAATTTTGGCAATGATGATCTTTATATGAACTGATCTTCAATTACTAACACTTTCACCACTGTACCGTGGGACAACTTTTAGGTAGGTATATTTAGCTGTAAAAATTACATAAACACCTGAAATCAAAATAATTAAATTTAAATTGCCTATACTTTTTTTGGGTCCACCATCTGGGACAGGTTCCAATACACTAAGTGTTGCCGCACTTCCACAAGCTCAGTATGACAACTAAAAAAAGATGCAGTGACGGAGCTTGTCCAACCATGATACGGACACATTGAACTCTGTCAACTTTTAAAGTCTTGAAGGCGATATCCCATATTTACCCTTAAACGCGTATGAAAAGTGCGAAAGGTCTTCAAAGCCCACTTCAAGATAAACATGGGAGGCCGACCTGTTTTTTTCTTTTATAAGGTAGTGCGCCTCCTTCAACCGTCTATTTAAAAGCCAGTTTCCTGGTGTGGTATCAAATATTTTCTTAAAGTCGCGTTTAAATGTGGCAAGACTTCGGCCGGTTAAGTATGCAAAACGTTGCATTTGCACATTAAAGCGGAAGTTTTTTTCCATAAAAGCTTGCAGGTCTATTTTATGAGGTTGGCTAAAGTTAAAAAGTATATCCTTTAGCTTCGGCTCAACCTCTATAAGCATCAATACACCTTCTCTGAGTTTGAGTGCCTGCAATTCTCTTGTTAAAACAACCCCGTCTCTATGCAGCGACAAAATGGAATCTACATAACCTGTGAGTAACGGACCGGGCTTTAAACTGATTATAGATTCGCTTGAAGGCAACGTAGCGGTATAACCATACTCAAGGCTAATATCTCTGAGCAGATCCTGATCAAAATGAACGGATATGGATCTAAACTCTCCTTCGGGTTGAGGTTGCTTTACAAATTTAATAAGTTGATTTCGTTTTATGAACCTGAAATCGCCGGCATTAAACTCATAAACTTTACTACCTGTATTAAGTAAAAGCGAACCCGACAACTGAAAGCTCAGGATATGTTCTTCCACAAATTGCTCGCCCTGTCTGTTTTCTTTGTAATAACAAGAATAGCTGATGCGGGCGTTATTATTTGAAACAATTGCCATGGTTACTGTAAAGTTACAACTAACAGCCGCAAAAACTACTTTTTAAGATCGAGGTATCGTTTACCGTAGTCTGTATCCAGAAATGCAGGCGAATCATCATGATCAGTACTTGAACTAACTTTCTCCCAATGTTCCAGTTCCCTCAACTTTGCCGCTTCAGAACTTTTTACAATTGCAACAGCGTCACTACCCAGTAAAAGATGTAATGGCGGATTGGGTTCATTAACAATATCCAGCATTACCTGCGCAGCTTTTTTAGGATCGCCCATTGGCACAAATGTGCCATTTTGAAATATTTCTTGTCTTTGATTAACAATTTTATAATCCGGTATGCTGGCGGCATAAGTCATTGAATCGCCTGCCCAATCGGTTTTAAATCCGCCGGGCTCAACACAAGTAACTTTTATGCCCAGTTCCGCAACTTCAATTGCCAGGCCTTCACTAAAGCCACTTAAACCAAACTTAGCTGCCTGATAAATAGATACCCCTCCGCTTCCTACTCTGCCTCCTACAGAACTTACCTGTAGAATGTGACCCGATCGTTGACTACGCATATGCGGAAGTACAGCCCTGGTGATCTCTATTGGCGCGTATAGGTTTGTTTCTAACTGACTACGAACCTGTTCTTCAGTGTAAGCTTCTACTGCTCCGGTAATACCAAAGCCGGCATTGTTAACCAGTACGTCAATTTTACCAAAACGAGCCAATGCTTTATCAACAGCATGGTATACCTCGCTTTGTTGCGTTACATCAAGTTTTATCGCAAGCAATTGTTCGGGATAGCTTGTTTGCAGTTGTGTTAAGGAACTTGTATCGCGAGCGGTAGCGGCAACAAAATGGCCTGTTTCCAAAATCAACTCGGTAAGGCTGCGTCCCAATCCGCGGGAAGCACCTGTTATAAACCAAACTTTTTTCATAATATAATTTTTTAACAAAGTTATCCCGATAACAAATGGGGCGCTTTGTTAAAAAGCTCATTTTACTTTGTTTAAAAGATCAATTGTTAACGCGTCATTAAAAAAATCGGTTCACCCGTTTCATTTTCGTTCACTGTTTTTATTTAAAAATCTACAAATCAAATATTTACAAAAAATATCGTTTCAAGTCGTTTCATATACACAGTGAAACGATACGCTGCAAAATTGAATTGTGGCAACACACTTGCAGTCAATAATAAAGCCGCTTTATTTAGCATTAACGAGCAATAAAGCTTAATTTTGGCGTTTCAATTAGGTCTAACTATGCTAAAAAAAACCTCCCTGTTTGTTGTTATCGCCTGCGCACTGTTTGCTTGTACGGATGATAAGTCTAAAGAAAAAGCGGCTTTAGATGAAGTGATTAAAATTCATGATGAAGTGATGGGAAAAGAAGAATACCTGATGCGTAATAAAATGCAGATGGATAGCATACTTACTCCCGGCCCCGTTAACGATAAATACTCCATGGAGCAAAAAGTGACCATTAGCGCTATGCGATTTAAACTGGTTGCTGCAGACGAGGCCATGTCTATCTGGATGCAGCGTTTTGATCCTGAACTGAAGGGCAAAACCCATGAACAAAAACTCAAATATTACGCAGAGCAGAAAAAAGCAGTAACACGGTTAGATTCGCAAATAACAGTTGCGGTTGAGGCATCAGACAAATACTTGAAAGAGATAAAGAAATAAAATGAAGAAATTAATTTATGTGGCGGCTTGCGTGTTGATGCTGCTAAACGCATGTAAGTTCAATGACGATGTACAACGTTTGCCAATAGCGGGTAATCGCGATGTTGAAACTAAAACGGTAGATGGCAAAACCGTTACAGATACCGTTTATCATACCATACCCGATTTTAAAACTGTTAACCAATACGGTGACTCTATAAAGAGCGTTAATTTGGACGACAATATTTATGTTGCTGATTTCTTTTTCACCACCTGCCCCTCTATTTGCCCGGTAATGCATCGCAATATGCTGAAGGTTTATGAAGCATATAAGGATATGCCCGATCTGAAGATCATATCATACACCATAGATCCGAAGCACGACAGCGTTACAGTGCTAAAGGATTACGCTAAAAAACTGGGTGTAACAGGTAATCGCTGGTGGTTTTTACAGGGTAAAAAGGAAGATATCTACCAGCTGTCAACCAGCTACCTGGTGACGTTTCCTGTTGAAGACGCCAAAGAAAAATTTATTCATGATGGATACTTTATTCTGGTAGATAAACAGAAACGCATACGCAGCCAGTATGACGGCACAAACCCGGATCAGGTTAAGAAACTGATTGATGATATCAAAATATTAAAAGCCGAGCCCGAGCAGAAATGAAGTGGAAAGCCATAGGTTTATTTGCGTTAGCCGTTGTAGGCTTAGCGGCCTGCCAAAGTGAAAGCGACCTGGAGTTTGCCCGCTATTACGCCGGTGGAAAGGTGGTTTATCAAAGCAAGTGTCAAAACTGCCATGGCAGCGACGGGAAGGGATTAGGCGCGCTTATACCTCCACTCACTGATCTGAGTAAATACAAAACAGACAAAGTTGCAATGGCATGCCTGATTAAATACGGTTCAAGCAAGAGCTTAAACACAGCAGCTAATACTTTTGGCGATAAAATGCCTGCGACCGACCTCCCAACGGTTGATATTGCCAAGGTAACAACCTATGTAACCAATTCTTACGGAAACAAGCAAGGTACAACAACTACGCAACAGGCGGAGGAGTACCTCAAAAAATGTAGGTAATTAGGCTTTGTATTTCTTATCTGGTCCTACTCGTTAAAGGTAACACCAGGTAACGAACAATGGTATGTGCTGTTAACGAAAGTGCAAAAGTAAATACAATGATCATTGCTCTCTTTAACGGCGAATCAAAATAGTCAAGAAACCCACATTGGCCGGAGCCGCTATAAAATAAAGCGAGCAAAAACACGATACATCCCGTAAGCCATAAGGTTAAGTGAGAATAAAAATAGCGCTTACTTGCTAATTGCGATTTTGGGAAAGCGGTAAATAGTAAAATAACATGTGCCAAAAACAGGCACGCGGCTGTAATAAGTAATAAATAAAACATAGGTTTATGTGTAAATATCAACCCAAAATACTACTTAGGGGAATATATACAAAATTATTCTATTGTTTTTTCGATAGGTTTACCTGTTTCATTGTCCATTTTTTTTGGCAGCTTCTTCACTTTTTTTTCCTCTTCTACCCTTTCCACATAAACAGCATATTCCGCAGGTTCTATTTTCCTCCCTTTAAAATCAACATAAGCCTTGGTGAATTCAGCTCCGAAGTAGAGTATGGCAGCTGTGTAGTAAACCCATAACAAAATAGCTATAAGGGAGCCTGCCGCACCATAGGTGGAACTGTTTGCAGATGACGCTACATAGATCCCTATAACCAATCGTCCCAACATAAACAGCAAAGCGGTAAAAATGGCACCTGATCTCACATCTTTCCAGGCAATTTTTGCATCAGGCAATACCTTAAATATCACAGCAAACAGTATTGTTATCACTATAAAGCTAATTGCGATATTAATGATATAGAACACAACCACCGTAATATCTGGTAGATAGGTTTTCAATTTACCACTTAATGCATCCAATGCTCCGTTAACTACAAGCGAAACCAGTAGCAGGAAGCCCAACGATAATATAAGCGAACCGGATAGCAACCTGTCTTTCAGTAACTTCAACCATGCTTTTTTTGGCTTGGCTTTAACCTGCCATATAATGTTAATAGATTCCTGTATCTCACCAAACACTGTGGTTGCGCCTATTACTAAGGTTATAGAACCAATAATTATAGAGAGCGTAGATTTCCCGGTTAACTCCAAACGGGCTATCATATCCTGAATTTGTTTGGCCGCATCATTACCTACAAAGCCGTTAATTTCTTTAAACAACTCACCTTGTATTGCTTCCCGGCCCAAAAAAACTCCCGCTAATGATATAACCAACAACAAAAGCGGCGCTAAAGAGAATACAGTATAATAGGCAAGCGACGCGCTAAACTTCATGGCCATATCATTTGAAAAACCACTGAACGCAGCCTTCAATATGGTAATTGCATCTTTAAAAGTTTGTTTAGTAAAGTAGTTTTTCATGGATAAAGTGGGTAACTTTTATTTAGTACAATAGTTCAACACCATTTAACAGCTTACTGTTTGGTTAAATTTGTATTACTTACGGTCATAAACTGTACCTTTGCAACGCAAAACGTTCTATCGCTGTCTCATTTATTTGAGGTAGAGGAAAGTCCGGGCAACACAGAGCATCCTGCTTCCTAACGGGAAGGCGCCGACAGCCGGCGACAGCAAGTGCCACAGAGAATATACCGCCCGCAAGGGTAAGGGTGAAAACGTGAGGTAAGAGCTCACGGCTTTTCCGGGCGACCGGAATTGCGGTAAACCTCAGGAGTTGAAAAACCAAATAGGTCCTGAACGCGGAGTTGCTCGCTCCCACTCTTCGGAGATTTCAGGATGGGTAGGTTGTTAGAGGTTGTTGGCAACAACAACACCAGATCAATGATAGAAGTTCTGCCTTGTGCGGAAAACAGAACCCGGCTTACAGCTTTGCAGCTGATTAAAACGCCCCTACCGTAAGGAAGGGGCGTTCTTTTTTGGCAACTGCCGCAATCGTTTTAGACGATTTTGCGCCTTATGAAACAATTGCGCCTATTACAAATGACTCAAATAGTATTAAAAGCCGTAATTTGGCAACTTTTATAGCGTAGCATCTACTAACGCTGTTAATCAAATTGTAACCCAATTAAATAAATTTAATAATGAAGATGATAACTAAAGCATCCAAAAAGTTGATTTGGGCATGTGCGTTTGTTTCGTTGGCACTTTGTGCTAAAGCTGATGACGGGCACAACCTGTGGTTAAGACCTGTTAACGCTAAAGCAGTTAAGGTTACAGGTGCCAACCCTAAATCTGCAACGCTTGCCATCGCAAAAAAGGAAATTGAACAAGCCTGGCTGGGTACGGCTGGTGCAACTGTTAAACTTAAATTGGTAAAAGATCCGACACTTAAAGCCGATGGATTTAAAATTGCCGGAAACACCGTGAGCGCAACTACCGAAAGTGGCATACTTTACGGCGTTTATGAAATGTTGCGTCGCCAGCAAACTGGTAACATTAGTAATGTTGTTTCTAACCCTTCATATCAAATAAGGATTTTAAACCATTGGGATAACCTGAATGGTTCAATTGAACGCGGCTACGCCGGTAATTCTATTTTTTGGCGCGCAGGCGACAACGCTTTCACCGTGACCGATGCCGATAAAAAACGTTGGGAAGAATATGCACGTGCTAATGCATCAATAGGCATCAATGCATCAGTGTTAAATAACGTAAATGCCTCACCTAATATGCTGGGCGAAAAAGAGCTTGCCAGAATGAAGGCAATTGCTGCAGTATTGCGCCCTTATGGCATTAAAACTTATTTAGCTATCAACTTTGCTTCACCAATGCGGTTAGGTGGATTAAAAACTGCCGACCCACTTGATCCTGAGGTTATAAAATGGTGGAAAGCTAAAGTAGCTGAAGTTTATAAACTGGTACCTGATTTTGGCGGTTTTCTGGTAAAAGCAAACAGCGAGGGGCAGCCAGGTCCGCAGGATTTTAAACGTACTCATGCCGACGGCGCAAATATGCTGGCGGATGCCTTGAAACCATACAAAGGTATAGTAATGTGGCGTGCCTTTGTTTACAATGCCGAAGAAAAAGACCGCGCCAAGCAGGCTTATTTAGAGTTTATGCCTTTTGACGGCAAATTCAGAGATAATGTGATCATCCAGGTAAAAAACGGCCCGATTGATTTTCAACCCCGCGAGCCATTCAGCCCGCTGTTTGGCGCTATGAAAAAAACGCCCGTGATGCCCGAACTTCAGATCACACAAGAATACCTGGGTCATGCAGAACAACTGGCTTTTTTAGCCACCATGTGGGAAGAATTGTACAAAAGCGATACCTATCAGGAAGGGAAGAATAGTACCGTGGCACGCGTTACCGATGGAAGCATTTTTCCTCAAAAGTATACAGCTGTTGCAGGTGTATCAAACGTAGGTTTAGATACCAACTGGACCGGTCATGATTTTGCACAAGCTAACTGGTATGCCTTTGGTCGTTTGGCATGGAACAACCAGTTAAAAAGCGAAGATATTGCCAACGAGTGGATAAAACTGACGTTTGCCCCTACCATCGAAAATAAAGACTGGAACAAAGGCTTTTATGAACCTGTAAAGAAAATGATGCTGGATAGTCGGGAGGTAGTTGTAAACTATTCTATGCCTTTAGGTTTGCATCACATTTTTGCCGGTAATCATCACTACGGGCCAGGTGCCTGGTATGCTCCAAGAGGTACGCGTAAAGATTGGACTCCTCCTTATTACCATCAGGCAGACGAGAATGGTATTGGGTTTGATAGAACAAAAACAGGCACAGATGCGGTAGACCAATATCATGAACCACTTTCTTCGGAGTTTAATAACGTTGCTACTACACCCGAAATTTATTTGTTGTATTTCCACCACCTATCATGGGATTATAAATTAAAAAACGGACAGACCTTATGGGATGCTCTTTGCAATCACTGGAATACAGGCGTTAATCAGGTTAGACAGTTCCAGGTAACCTGGGACAAAGTTCAACCTTATGTTGACGCAGAACGCTTTACCCGCGTACAGGAGAAGTTGCGCCGCCAAACCCGCGACGCTCAATTCTGGAAAGATGCCAACCTGCTCTACTTCCAGCAGTTTAGCAAACGCCCTTTCCCTGATAACGTAGAGAGACCAATAAATAATCTTAATTACTACATCACCACCGACCCACTTAGCATGAAGCCGGTGCAGCAAAGAAGATAATACAACAAGAACGCCTCCCACAACCGGAGGCGTTTTTGGTATAACAAAATCAGGTTTAAAGCTCACTTATAACCCTATTATTTTACTTTTGCGCTAAAATCAATTTAAATGGCAAATAATATCAACCTACAGGTATATCATGGCGTTGAAGCTACAGTTAACGCTTACATTTTTTCGGATAATGAAAGCGTTATTTTGGTAGACTGCCTACGCAATAGCGACGAAGCATCAAAACTGGCTGCCCAAATCAAGTCATTAAATAAACCCCTTACCCATTTATTTATTACACACGGCCATCCTGATCACTATACCGGCATGCATGTAATGAAACAGGAATTTCCGGATGTGCAGATAGTTGTAAATACGCCCGAAATAAAAGAAGACATTATCAACTTTTCGACATGGATGGAAAGTGTTGGATGGCTCGAAAAAGAGCCTGCCTTAAAACCTAAAACCGATGCCAACCCTAACGGTTTTGATTATCAAGCCAACATCGACATTTTAAAACGTGGCAAACTTGTTTTAGCCGAAGGTGCAGAAATTGAGGCCTTTAGTAATTATGAGGCTGCGGAGTGTGAGCATTTAACTACCTTGTACAGCAAAGACTTAAAAGCCTTTTTTGCCAATGACTTTGTATACAATGGCGTACATCCATGGTTAGCCATTGATACGCAGAATATTCAAAACTGGAAACAACAGCTGGAGGAATTTGCTCATGTATTGGAACAGGATTTAACCATATATGGAGGGCATGGGAAACCAGGCGATATCTCTGTATTTAACACGCAACTAAAATATATCAATGATTTTGAAGCTGTAGTAGCCGAAGCCAAATCCCGCGAAGAAGCAATGCAAAAAATGCAGGAGCTTTATCCTGATTATACTCAAGCGGATTTTTTACTTGTTTACTCGGTTAATGCGTTTGTTGCAGAGTAAATTATAGTGAGGCAAAAATATCTTTAATGTGTATATTTGCCTTCCGCTATTGACTCCGTAGCTCAGCTGGTAGAGCAAATGACTCTTAATCATTGGGTCGAGAGTTCGAATCTCTCCGGGGTCACACATATTTTTGAACGCCCTTTTTGAAGAAAAAGTGCTTTTTTTTAACTCCAAGGCCGTTTTTTGGCTATCTACATTCCCATATCGCCTTACGGGCATCATATCTGGAAGGCATGAATGATGCAAATATGGTTTTAAAAGCCGGTTTTAAGTTTTCATAGTTTTTCCGGATTGCAGCAGTTCCTGGGTGATCAGGCGGTATAGGCTTTGATCTCTTCTTGAAAGGCGTTGACGGAGGCACCGCCGCGAATCTCTTCGAGCCTTTTTTCCCAATTGCCGGTCAGTTCGGCTTGGGCGATGCGCTGGTGTTTTACAACATTGTAAACGGACAGGCCGGTTGCTGTGGGCACCAGGTTTTTCTTTTCGCGCAGGATGTATTTACGGGTGATCAGCGTTTCGATGATGGCGGCGCGGGTAGCTGGGGTACCCAATCCGCTTTCCTTCATGGCTTCGCGTAGTTCGCCGTCTTCAATTTCTTTACCGGCGGTCTCCAGGGCTTTTAATAAACTTGCCTCGTTGTAAAGCGGCTTTGGTTTGGTTTGTTTCTCCAGCACAGCTTTATTCAGGATGGGCAGGTCCTCCCCTTGTAGCACTTTAGGCAAGGTAGCGTTTTCCCCATCCTGCTTTTCCTCATCTTTGTCATTGAATACCGCGCGCCAACCTGGTGTTTGAATAACGGTGCCGCTCGCGATAAATTTAGATCCGGAAAATACAGTGATCCTGGTAATTTCTTTAATGCAATCCTGGTTAAATGCTTCCAGCATACGCCCCGCGACCATATCATATACCGCCTGCTGGTCTGGGGTCGGGTGATACGGCGCTATTCCGGTTGTCAGCAGGGCGTGGTGATCCGTTACTTTTTTAGCATTAACACTTCGTTTGTTCAATTGGGATTCAGCGAGTAACAGGGCTTGTTTCCCGAATGTGGCATGATCGCTGAGTTTATTGATCAGGCCGGGTACTTCGGCAAATACATCGTCACCGATGTAGCGGCTGCCGGTACGGGGGTAAGTGATTAGTTTGCCCTCGTATAAGTTTTGCAGCAGGCCGAGGGTCTGGTCTGCCGTAAACCCTTTGCGTTTGTTAGCCTCTTGCTGTAAACTACTCAGGTCATGTAACAAGGGCGGCGGCTCTTTACGCGGTTTGGCAGCTACACACAGGATGTTCCCGGTTGCCTCTACCTGATCCAGCACTGCCTGCGCCTCTTCTTTGCTTGAATAGTTTTTTTCAGAGATCGCCCGAAAAGGCTGCCCATCTTTATCCGGCTGGATGGCTACCTGGTAGTACAGCTCGGGTACGAAATTTTTGTTGTCCAGGTAGCGCGCGCAGATCATCGCCAGTGTCGGGGTCTGTACCCGGCCGAGCGACAAAACCCCTCTGTTGCCCGATGCCAGGCTCAGGGCCTGTGTGGCGTTCATACCTACCAGCCAATCGGACTGCGAACGGCAATGAGCAGAATTAAAGAGGGTATCGTAATCGCTCCCAGGTTTTAAGTTCCGGAAACCTTCTTTGATAGCTTCGTCTGTCTGGGAAGAAATCCACAGTCACTTAAAAGGCTTTTTGCATTTCAGAAAATAATAAATATAGCGAAAAATAAGCTCGCCTTCCCTTCCGGCATCCGTAGCGACAATGATCTCGGTCGCCTCGTCAAATAACTTACGGATGATGTCCAGCTGTTTTCTGGCACCCGGATCATCCTTGCCATCTTTTTTTCGCAGGCACAGTTTGAACTTAGGTGGCAGCATGGGCAGGTTCTGCACACTCCAGCCATGATAGCCATATTCCTGTGGCGCGGCAAGTTGCAACAGGTGCCCGAAAGCCCAGGTAAAGGTGTAACCTTCGCCTTCCATATAACCGTCATGTTTAGTGGTAGCACCGAATACTTTGGCGATCTCGCGCCCTACAGAGGGTTTTTCGGCTATAATAACTTTCATAGTGGCGGTGGCGAAAGTAACGAACCTTTAAGGCCGGTACAACGGTTGTGGATAAATCAGGTCTTATCTTTGTTTCATATGCAGCCTGTTAATTTTTTATGACACGCTTAGCTGAGTGTTCTACGTGTTCAGCGTATTGATAATGCCGGACGTTATCCAAATAGGTTCATGGTCGTTCCAAACAGCTTCCATTTTTCTAAAATGATTCACGCGTTCGTTCGATGCCGCCTGTGTCGTCTGAAGGAAAGCAATATTATTGTAACTGGTTACACGATAAAGATAAAGCCTTGCCTTATTGAGTTTTGATAAACAGCGTAGCGCCTGCGGCAAGCAGCATTAAAGTACCCGCCAGCATTATAGCGTTTACCGGATCACCGCCCAGCCAGCTTTCGTAATAAAGCGGCATAGTAACATTTTGCAACAGCATAGGTATAACAATAAACATGTTAAATACTCCCATATAAATACCGGTGCGCTCAGCGGGTATGCTACCAGCTAATATTATATACGGACAGCCCATCATGCTGGCCCAACATAAGCCGAGGCCGGTTATTGGGATAAATACCAATGCCTGAGTATGAAACCACGGCAGAGTAAATAAACCTATACCCGCCAACAATAAACAGGTGGCATGTACTGCCTTTGCTCCCCATTTTTGAGCCAGTTTAACCAATAAAAACGCCGACGCGAATGCAACGAAATTATAGTAAGCGCCTATTTGTCCCGTTAATATATCAGCCATGCGAAAGGAAGTAATACCGGCGTTGGAAAACACAGTATTTGAAAGGCATTTGGTAATGTAGATCCAGTAAATAAACATGGCATACCAGCTTAAAAACATCATGGGTATCATGAGTTTCATGGTGCGCGGCATGTTTTTTACTGCCGATGCTATCTCTCCAAATATCATTTTCACAGAGAACGGCCCGCTATTATTTTCGGTGCGTTCTACCGGCGCTTCCTTAGTTGTTTTCAGCGTCCACAAAATAGCTGTTATGGAAATGAATGCACCAATACTGAATGAAATAATGGTAGTTACAGGAATATTACGATCATTCACCGCGAATTTACTTACGCCCAAGCCTATTAAAATACTGGGTGTAAGGTAAGAGAGTGTTTGCCCCAAACCTGTAAAAGCGCTTTGGGTTAAAAACCCTGTAGCATGCTGACTTTCATCTAATTTATCACTAACGAACGCACGGTACGGTTCCTGCGTAATATTGTTAGCGGCATCTAATATCCATAAGGTACTGGCTGCCATCCATACCGATGTGCTGTGCGGCATAATTAGCAAACAAGTGCTGCATAAAATGGCACCGATCAAAAAATAAGGCGTTCTCCTACCCCATTTGGTAACGGTGTTGTCGCTCAAGGCCCCTACGATTGGCTGTAAAACAAGCCCCGTTACGGGCCCCGCCAACCATAGGTAAGGCAAGTTCTTCTCCTCAGCACCAAGATAGGAATATATCGGGCTCATGTTGGCCTGCTGTAAGCCAAAGCTGTATTGTAAACCCAGAAAACCAAAATTCATGTTGATGATCTGCCAGAAAGACATCCTGGTTTTAAATATTTTCATGATGTTATATCAGGTTAAAGGTTCACTCGCGGTAAGTTACCACTTCGAGTTGGTTGTTTAATACCAGGTTGGCCAAATCTTCGTGCATACTTATCAGTCCGCTTTCTTTTTGTAGTACCTGCTCAATAAAATCATTGTCTTTATCTCTGCCTCTGCCTGCCCTGCTTTCGCGTGTTTCGCGATAATCAGCATTAAAGAATATTTTAAACCGGGGTTGGCTTAACAATGATGTATAGGTACCTTCAACTAAAACCACCTGCGCGTCTTTAATATCAATTACCATTTGTTCCTCCACATCCTTTACCCAGTTCATACGTGGAATAGTGATTGTTGAGTGCTGTTGCAACTTGATCTGTCTGATGTGCTCATCTAAAACTTCTAACCGCACCTCATCGTAGCCGATATGGCCAAAATCTTTCTCGCGGGCCATGTGGTTTTGTTTAGGCGGAAGCTTAAAATAGTCGTCCTGATGCAATAAAATAGTTTTTACGCCAAGTTGCTGCAGTTCACGCTTTAGCGCATAGGCCAATGTGGTTTTACCACTGCCCGATTGCCCGGCTATTGATATCACCATAACATTTTTACCCACAACGGGAAGCACAGCCAATATTGCTGCGCATAACTCGCTGTACTTTTGTTGAAGTTTGTAAGTTTTCTGCAGATATCCGGGCAATAACCTGTTCACCGCTGCCATGTTTGTCTGAGAGGTTGCAGCCATCAAATAACCCGACGCACTAAAGCAAAGTTCGGGAGTGCCACACGGCTCACCGCTGTACAACTCAAAATACTCTGTAAAAGGCCTGCTTTCGTCTGCTATTTCTAAAGCGCTTTGCATGGCGTTGAATAATTGCGTGGCAATATCTGTTTTACCGCAAAAATTAAGTGCCGTAACCAAAAAACCATTGGCCACCGGCCATATACCACCGTTATGAAAGTGTCCCGGTTTATTTTTAAAGCGATAACTATAATTATTGCTCAAAGCCTCATAGGCACTATCCTTTGGCATTATTTCTGGCCAGAATGCAGGTATACCTTTGCTATTAAATTGATCAAAAGTATCTTTAATAACACCGGCCAGGCGGTCGCGGTTATCTTCTGAGGGTATTTGCAGTAATAGCAATAAAGCTATACTCCAGGCATCGTAACGTTCTACCCTATCGCCCGGCGAAAAGGAAGCGATAAAATTATCAGACAAGTTATACTTACCAATTTTTTGACGTTGCGCTATCGGATACAAGCTACTATCAAGCGGCTGTTCAAACAAAAAGTGCTGTTTTATAGCCGCCTTTACCACAGTTGCTTTCTTTGATAGCTCATTATTCTTCAATCTTTCGGCCGCCAATTGCAATGCCCAATAACGTAGTAGTTGATCATACAGCACGTAGCCATGTGTAACATATTCGTCAGCCCAGTTACCACTCATGGGTAGGTACATCAGTTGTTTGCCGTTAAACTCCCACGCCTCCGCCAGATCAAATATCTTGAACGCATGTGCCTCAACTTTCGATGCAAACTCAACATCTTCAACTTTTTTAAGGTAAGTGAGGCTGGCTATCAACCACCAGAAACTGGAATCGGTGCGACCTACCAGTCCGCCAAAACTCACTTTTTCAATTTCACCAGCCTCGTTAACCTGTACGTTTGAAGGTATCTGCCCCTTGCTATCGGCTTGTTGCTGTAATAATTTTAGGGTGTTGGCAGCAGTAGTAAACAAGTTTTTAAGATCGCTTGCCAATATAGCCAGGATTGTTACCGCACTATCTCGTGCCCAAACCTGACGATAGTTATCTATTTGCTGCCCGGATGCCAGTAAGTATCCCATAGACGCAGCTTTCTCTATCACCTCAACTGCACCAGCTGTAAGTTTGCTTTCTGTCGCTTTCATAATTCAAAAGGCAATAGGTTAGGGCGGCGTGCCGCCCTAACGGTTATTAATTTTAGAAGTTGAACATCACGGTTGTTGAAATGGTACGGCCGGTAATTGAACGGGCGCGTACAATATTACTTTGTCCGCCTGTTATAGCTGCTTCTTCCGCCTCTGTAAAGCCCATGGCATTGAAAACGTTATTGGCATTTAATGATGCTGACCATTTTTTACCAAAGCGATAGTTAAAGAATGGATTTACATATACATAAGCAGGCAGTTTTAACTGATTAACATCTTGTGTGAAAGATGCGGTAGTACCTAAAACACTTGCACCAAATGACAAAGCTCCGGCTTTGTAAGTAGGTACAATGTTATAGATCAGATCAGCCTGACGACGCGGCTTGTTGCCTTTGTACTGGCCATCAACTATACGGGCGTGAGTAAAGGTTGCGCTGTAACGAACATCAAAATTGCTGCTTACATTAGTAACACCTTCTAACTCCACACCAAAAGCGCGGTAGCTGTTTTGAATGATGCGTTGTGTAGTAACTTCAAATTCGCCGGCTTCTTTGGTGTGCGCGTAAAAGCCGGTAAGGAATAATCCTCCTTTATCATATTTTAATTTCCAGCCTAACTCGCCCTGATCAATACGATTGTAAGCCGTTGCCGCACCGCCATTAGCAAATATACTTGAAGTGAATAGTATGCGGTCGGCTTGTGCTGTACCACCAGAGCTATAGCGTGCAAATACCGCATTTGACGGATCTATCAAATAATTTAAACCGGCAGAGAACGATAAATACTTATAATTGTAATTAACAGGCTTGGCATCGCTAAAATTAATGGCAGATACGCTTTGCTCATTGGCGCTTATCGTACCGTCATTATTTACATCATAGCTGCGTTGCACATTGCCTGAATAATTGCCTCTTACCCTGCCCATGTCATATCTTAAGCTACCATCAAATTTTAATTTTGATGAAAGGTCAAGGTTGATGCCTGCATAAGGTGCGGAAATATCATAGTTAACATTATAATTACGGTGCAGATTACCCCAAACAGGCGCACCGTATGCATATTGACCATTGTTACTCAATGAAGTACCACCTGCTGTAGTTATGTTAAGCGGAACAGCACTTTCACCGTCAAGACTGGTGAGGTAGGAATTGAATAACCAATCCATATTAATGTTTTGGCTTGATTTATAATAACCGAAGGTCAACTTAGCTTTGTCAAAGTCTTTCCTCAATTTAAAATCATTAATAAAATTGTTAAAGTTATTCAGCTTGGCATCAAACATATGGATGATCATAGCCTGGCTACCGGTATATGCCTGACCGGTTACAGCGTTGGTTACGGTTGCGCCGGTAAGCACGCGGCCTGTTGCAGTACCTATCTGGTTGAGCATTGCGCTTGTAGAACCTACCGAGGCAGGAAATGGCGCGATAAATTCTCCGGAGTTAAAAGCGGCGCGGTTGCGGTTATCCAAAGTCCAGCGGTCGCCCAGATCAAACTGAATTTCGCTGCCTATTGTTTTTGATAATGGATGCATACCATCGCTAACCTGACTTGTGTAAGGGCCGCCATTGGGGCCAAGACCCTGGGTTTGCAAAATGTAAGGGGTTTGCAACGCACCATGATTAATATTGAAGGTTGGCAGAGACGTGTAAGTGGGGTTATCATTAGAACCTGTTACCTGTACAGGCATTGGCATGTAGGCCGCAGCGCGGTCATCTAATAATTTAAAGTAAACTCTTACATAACCTCCGTTAAATTGCTTGGTAAGGTTAGCCTTGATCTGTCCGCCGTTGTTGGCTAAAAAACCTGCTGTACGCGGGCCTTGTCCCTGACGATAAAAACCACCAATGTTAAAGCTCAATCCGTTGCCAATAGGCGCGCCATAGTTAAAATCAGTGCGGAAGTTTTGATAATCTAAGCCAACAGTTGTGGCTACTGTACCGCCCTCGGTAGCGCCGGTTTTGCTGATGAAGTTAATGATACCCGCAGGTGAGTTAGTCGCCATAGTTGAAGCCGAACCGCCTCTTACAGCCTCAATTCGGCTTAGCGTTTGGTCGGCCCGTAAAAATATATCTGCGGTAGCAAAGGCTATATCGCCAAATTGTAACACAGGTAAACCATCTTCCTGTAATTGCAGGTATTTTGAACCGCCCGATGATAATGGCACACCACGTACGGTTATATTGGCATTACCCTCGCCGCCTGTTGCCTCAGAACGCACACCCGGAATTGAACGAAAGATCTCGGCAGTGGTACGTGGAGCGGCTTTTTCCAGATCGGCGCTTTTAAGGCTGCTGGTTGAAAGGCTGCTGGTTAACCTGTTGCCGGAGCCTGTTGAAGCTGTTACAATCACTTCTGTTAATGACAAAGCATCAGTATTACTCAGTACTATTTTTAAGGTATCTATACCGCCTGCCGAAGCATCTACTATCCGCTCAACTGATGTATAACCGGTATAAGTTACACGTAGTTTCAACTGATTAGAAGCCGGTAAGTTGTTGAGGGTAAATTTGCCGTTTACATCAGTAGCCGTGCCGCCTGGTACGGTTAAACATTGTACGGTTGCGCCCGGTAGTGGTTGGTTACTTTTATCGGTAACTGTGCCTTTAACAGAAACAGACTGCTGGGCAAAAACGGCAGTTCCGGCAAACAGCAGGAAGGCTGCCAATAGTAGCTTTCTCATAATTAAAATTAGGTTGTTATAATTGTTAAGTCAAAGTTATCGGGCTCATATATCAATAGTCGCTATTTTACGAGGTGACGCGGCGCAAACGTTTCCGCAAATGTTTGCGAAAACGTTTGTTGTTGAAAAAATAGTTATCTTCATTCAATTTTTAAACCAAGATGAAACCCCAAGTAACCTTAAAGCGCATCTCTGAGATGCTAAATATCAGCATCTCTACTGTATCAAGGGCGCTTAAAGATCATCCTGATATTTCTGAGACCACTCGCCGTAAAGTACAGGAACTTGCGCAAATGCTGGAATATGAGCCAAACGCTTATGCTATTAGTTTGCGTACCAACAACAGCAAGGAGTTTGGGGTGATACTGCCGGATATATCCAATCACTTCTACCTGTCATTCATCGCCTCTTTAGAAGAAGAAGCGAGGCGATACGGCTATTCGCTCATCATCCTGCAATCTGGTAACGACCAGGCCATTGAGCGAGATAATGTTAAGCGCTGCCGCTTCGCGCGGGTGGCCGGTGTATTTATATCTGTTACTGCCGAAACAGAGGACATAAAAGAAATGCTGAAAATGGATGAGCAAAATATCCCTGTTATCTTTTGCGACAAGGTGCCTGCCTTTGAGGCCTGCAATAAGGTTTGTGTGGCTGATGAACAAGCTACCCATCTGGCCGCTGCCGAACTACTTAAAAAGAATAAAAAAAATATCCTGGCTATTTTCGGTGATGCGCATTTATCTATAACGCAGATACGTATGTTGGCTTTTACAGCTTATATGAGTGAACATAACGCCTCAGCAAAATACACTATTATTCACGCTGCTAACCCGCAGGAAGCCGCTACAGCAGTACAAAAGGCAATGAAAGCCAGGAGACGCCCCGATGCTATTTTTTCTATGAGTGATGATATACTTACCGGCGTTATGCGTAGCATACAACGTTCTGGCTTAAGATTTCCTGATGATATTGGTTTAATTGCCATTAGCGATGGTTACTTACCCGGCTTATACTATCCGGAAATAACTTATGTAGAAACCTCAGGTTATAAGTTGGGCAAGCTGGCTTTTAACCGAATGATGTCCTGCCTGTCAGGTAGTTTGTTTGCACGCACGTTAATTGCTGATGCTGTGCTTGTCCCGGGAGGTTCATTATAATTCATCTTGATCAAATAACTTTTCTGAGGATCTGTTTTGAGTTCGGACACCTGCTTTTTATCAACTTTTAGAGAATTAACTGAGTTGCCTGAAATGCAGAAAGAATGCTGTGCCTTCACCAGGGACGGAGTCTCCGGATAGTATCAACGCGTTTTTTGCAGCAAAGTCTCTAACCAGTTGAAGTCCCAGTCCAATGCCCTTCTCATTTGCTGTTCCATAGGTGGAGCTGTAGCTGTCATTGCCGGAAAGCAGGCCGGCCAGAACGGAAGGTGACATACCAACGCCGGAATCCCGTACCGCTAACACTACCTCATCATCATTAATTGTGTAGCTGATACGGATATAACCGCCTTTGGGCGTAAATTTTAAGGCATTGGATAATAAATTCTGTATGATGATCCTGATCTGGTCTGCATCAGCACAGACATGTGGCAAAGTGTCTTTTTCATGAATGATCTCAATTCCTTTATCACGGGCCGCTACACTCATAAAACTGATCACTTTATCAACTTTGGCCACCAGGTCAATTGGAACCATACGGGTGGACACCCCTTCCAACTGGTTAGCCGCCCAGATCAGTAGGCTGTCCAGCATCAGCGAGGCCGCATTGACCTGCGTTGAAAGTTCTCCGAGCAAACCAGAGAGTTCGTCGACGCTGAGGCCCTCGGCGCGAAAAACAGTTAAGGTGCTTTGAAGTGAAGCGAACGGACTTCTCAGGTCATGGCTGATGATTGAAAGCAAACGATCTTTATCCTGATTGAGCCGGTTTAGTTTTTTATTTTGTTCTTCAATAATTCTGCTGTGTTTTTTGCTGGCTGCCTGCTCCCTCTCCAACAGTTGGTTGCGGTGTGATATTCGCCGATAAATTAATAGCGCGGATAGCAATACGGCAATGATTATGGCTGTGACCGTTATTACATAGAGATGATTAATTTTTTGTTTTTGCTCGGCCATGCTGATTGCATTACGGAGGTTCTGATTCTCGGTGGCTTGCGCTTCGAGTTTCAGTTTGTTGATTTGCTGTTCCTTGGTTGCGTTAAAAATGCTGTCACTTACATCCTTATAGATCAACAACCGCTTGTAGGCTGAGTCAATTGAGCCCATAGCTTTATAAGACCTATGCGCGAGCTCCAGTGCGCGTGCCGCGTCCCACTTCGCATCGATAGTAAGTGATAATTGATAAGACCTATCCGCCAGTTTGGCCGCAAGGGGGTATTGCCTACGCTCAAAAGCAATACCCGCCAGCCCTGCGTAGGCGAAACTGTTTTCCCATCCATCCTGATAAACTTTATTGCCGATGACGGTATGATAAAGCTGCTCTGCCTGTGCCAGTTTACCTTGTCTTGCGTAAAAATCTGCAAGATGGTTATTGCCCATAGCTGTCAGGTTATGTAAATGGCGGCGTTTGCTGATGGAGAGGGATTGTTTAATGAAGGTAACGGCACTGTCCAGTTGATGCAGATCGGATTTAGCCAGGCTGATATTGAGCAGATTGGCTGCCAAACGACCCTCCTTATGCAGCGCTTCATTGGCAGCTTTTGCCCGTTTAAAATAAGCCAGTGCCTCCTGCGGCCGCCCCTGCGCCAGTTCCACCAGTCCTATCAGGTTCCCGGCATCCGCTGCCATATCCGGTTGCTGGTTGCGTACGGCTTCCTGGTATACCGGGAGAGCCATCGTAAGTGACTTGAGGTAATTACCCTGGTTGTAATGCATTTTCGCTGCTTTGAGCTGCGCTGCGCCCACCAGATTTTGCCCATACACGTTTGTCCATCCTGCGGCACGGAAGGCAACCATAAAAAAGACAAGCACATATCGGTACATATCAGGACAAATTCTTAATTGAATAATCACCTTGCGAGCAATCATTCAACTTTTATACGCGGATTAAAGTTTAAAAAAACAAAAAAATCGTGATTGTAAAAAAACGAAAGAAAATACCTGGGCTGTTTTGTCCGAAATTTATCTTTTGCCTCCTCCCTATTTTCAACTTGTGTTCAGCCGATCATGGCGGTATTGAACAGGCGTGGTATTGGTGCGTTGCTTAAACAATTTATTAAACGACTGCGGATGCTCGAAACCCAATTGGTAGGCTATCTCCGCAATAGTGAGGTCAGTCTGGTTCAATAAAGCCTTTGCCTTTTCAATCAGCACAAGATGTATATGCTGCTGCGTTGTTTTGCCGGTGATAGCGCGCAGCATATCTGAAAGATAGCGTTGTGAGACCTGAAGGTACGCAGCAACATCCTGAGGAGAAGGCAATCCACCTGTTAATGTATGCCGCTATCTAACTGGTTTTCAAGCCAGGCATTCATTTTCATGGTCAATTGGTATGGATTAAGGCCTGGCGCATCTCAGAAGTCATTGTGAAATAAAGTGTTTTTTAAACAGGAATTGCCGATGCGTTACGCCCCAGGTCGAGATAGCGGTAATTACCCCGCTTAAAGTCTTACCGTGTTCTATTAACTCATATTCTACGGTTACCGGTTTCGTTGGCATCACTGTTCTCACCATTATTTCATTTTGCTCCAGTTCCTGTAACTCTTTTGAGAGCATCTTTGCCGCAATACCATCTATTCCGCGCAACATATCCATAAAACGCACCTTACCATACAACAGGAGCCATCCAACGATCTGAATTTTCCACTTCCCTGATAATAGGATCATCGTGTCCCTTATCGCGATCAACTGCTCTTTACATTCAAGCGGTTCTGCGGATTGCTTTTTTGCATTCATATCATTCAAAATTATGAAGATCGGTTAGTCAATGGCGACTTAGTTTCCTGAAGGAAACCAGTTTCTAAAAGGAAACAGATAACAAATGTAAAAGTATCCACAATAAATTTGTCCCTAAATATTTCAGATCATGCAAAAAGAAAAAAGAATTTATTGGATCATCACCATTATCGCTATGGCTTTGATCGTGCTGCCGTCCTATTTTGCCCCAAAGGCATACTTAATCGAAGCCATAAAGAAGATGGGCTTCCCCGCTTATTTTGCTTTGGAACTGGATGTCCTTAAAATTGTTGGCGCGGTAATTATACTCATCCCTGCTATAGCTACAATGTTTAAAGAATGGGCCTATGTCGCTTTCGGAATATTACTGCTTTCAGCAAGCCTCGGGCACTGGGTCGCTGATGGCCCTGCAAAGGGAATAGCACCGCTGGTACCTTTCGCTGTATTGTGTATATCTTATTATTATTTCAGGAAATTGAACTATCCGAACGAAGTGTCCTGATAATATGGGCACTTTATTTTCCCCGATTTTTTTTTAAATGTTTTTTTCAATTTCCACAGGCGTAGCTACGTCACGCGTTCATAACAGAGATAGCGCTGGCGATCTCGTTAAATCGCTTGCTATCATATGAATGGCTAATATGATAGGCAGCTTCCATTTCCTGCCAAGAATGAACATCGTGTCCTGGTCGCCTTGATCTTCTCCGGGTACAGAAGATGAACCGCAGACTGATCGTATAGCGTTTAAAATGAAAATCTCTTTTATTCTTAGGCCCCCTACAGCCAGTGCAAAAACAATATAGCTTTATTTTTACTGATCAGAATACGCTCAGGTGTTTCTACGCTTAGTTTCACTGCCAGTTTTCTGGTGAAGAACTTTTCAGCGGTATCGATATCCTGCCTGTTGATCAGAAAATTGCCGGTTTGCCCTGAAAAATAGTTCCGGGTCCAGCATCTTTTCCAGCTCTTCCACGCTGCTGGTCAGGAAATATTGCTGATTTTGGAGAGTTCCTAAACGAATAACTGTACTATCAAGGCAGATATAGGCAATATCTTTAACCTGAACCGGTATGATCTTTTCGCGGTGGTTGACCAGTAGAGTTGTTTTGTAGTTTTTTTTCAGGCTCGCTAATAATTGTTCGATCCGAAGCGCAGGGTCTTCTTTATTAGCTGATCAAGCAGGGTATACCACCCCTCAGGCTATAATAATGCGATCTTCTTTGTGGGATTGTAGCTGTGGTATTACAGCTGCCAACTGTGATGGTGCCAGCCGCTCCTGCAGCGATAACGGTCATGCCATCATACATCAGGTCTATGAAAGTGCTGGGCTTGTTTTGAAGAAATGTTTTACAAATATTTTAAAACGAAACAGTAATAGTTTACGAATATTTGATTTAATAAGATATAAAATCTATCTGATGACTTTTAATATTTGGTGGAGAGCGAGTCCTTCCCAGGTCATAATTACTTTATTAAAGGCCCTTCCGGGCTTTTTCTTTGTTTGCGAATAATTTTATTTAATACAATTACATTATACCTTCCTAAAGATACCCAACAACATCTTTATAAGGCAATTTAAACAGAAATTGTAGTGTCGCGCTTTAACATCACATCTCGCAGAGACGTGAAAATTCTGCGACCGCCATACTTCACCCATATGTTTGACCAATCGTTACGGTCATAACCTAAAAATGTGACAAAAGGATTGTCCTCACGGAATCCCTTAAATGCCTTTCCGGTGTAAAGCAACTCAACGCCTTCCAATAGTTCTTCTTTGCTGATCATTGTGACACAATTATATTGTAAATATAACGGGTTAATCAATCCAATGTTTACATCTCTTTCAATAAAAATGTATTTAATAAATATATTTTTATATCTCGTTTACAGGATTGGCAAATGAAAATAATTGTGTACTCCAATAAATTGCGCATATAAATTAAACTAACCAAACCAAATTGCTATTTTTGTTAGCAAAGCGTTATGAGCGATCTTAGTGATTACAGAAAGATTATCCATATTGATATGGATGCATTCTATGCATCTGTTGAACAGCGCGATAATCCTGAATTTGTGGGTAAAGCATTGATTGTTGGTGGGTTGCCAGAAGGTCGGGGTGGTGTAGTGGCCACCGCAAGTTATGAAGCCCGGCGGTTTGGGGTAAGGTCAGCCATGCCCTCCAAGCAGGCTTTGCAGCTTTGTCCGGATGCTATATTTGTAAAGCCTCGTTTTGACGCTTATAAAGAAGTTTCCCGCCAGATACGTGAGATTTTTAAACGTTATACAGATTTGATCGAACCGCTGTCATTGGATGAGGCCTATCTGGATGTAACACAAGACAAGCAAGGTATCGGCTCAGCCTTGACAATAGCACACGCTATAAAAGAAGCCATCCGTTCAGAGCTCAGGCTAACCGCATCAGCAGGTGTTTCGGTAAATAAGTTTGTAGCCAAGATTGCCTCTGATATTAATAAGCCGGATGGAATGAAATTTATTGGCCCTTCAGCCATTGAAACCTTCATGGAACAGCTTCCGGTAGAGAAGTTCTATGGTGTTGGAAAAGTAACGGCAGCTAAAATGAAAGCGATGGGCTTGTTCACGGGCGCCGATCTCAAACAACTAAGTGAAGCAGAATTGCTTCGTAACTTTGGCAAAACAGGTAGCTTTTACTATCAGATTGTACGTGGTATTGATGAGCGACCTGTTACGCCATCCAGACCCGCTAAGTCACTCGCTGCGGAAGATACATTCGCTTATGATTTGAGAACGCTTGAGGAAATGGAGGCGCAATTAGATACACTGGCGCTTATTGTGTATGGGCGGCTGAATAAAAGCAAGTTACAAAGTTGCACGGTTACACTTAAGGTTAAATACCATGACTTTAAACAGATTACCCGGAACCGTTCATTCCTCGCACCGATTGACGACCTTGAAACAATTACGCGTGTTGCTAAAGAATTACTGGCACTAAACTTTGAAGAAGGCCAGCGCGTAAGGCTACTGGGTATTTCGCTATCCAATTTCGCGCGTGAAACCGAACAATTACGGCTATTTTAAGTCTTTTAAATCAACAATAAAACTATTATCCTGTTGGTATAGGTGATGATAGATCGCTCAACCATTGCTGATGCCATTGTTACCAAAGCGACAGAACGTGGGCCTGAAAAAAGTACATGCCCATCTGAAGTTGCCCGCGCAATTTTTCCGGACAACTGGCGTGAACATATGCAGGAAATCCGCAATGTTGCGATAGATCTCTGCAAAGAAGGAAGCATAATAATCACGCAAAAAGGCAAAGACGTTGATGTTACAAATTTTAAAGGACCTGTTCGCATCAAAGTTAAACGACAGTACAAACCAGAGACTGATTTTTAATCAATTGACGTAATCCCTTTAGTAGTAACTAATTTTCCTTTTTCTTCCGGAACATTGTTGATTTTCTTCACATAAAGCTCATCAACCAAAATTACAGTAATTGCTAACAGTGGCACAGCCATAATGATACCCAATGCCCCCGAAACAGACCCCATAACCAATTGACTGATAAGGGTTAAAGCAGGTGGAAGATTGATCATTTTTTTCTGAATAAGGGGGTTTACAATATTTGCAGTAATAGTTTGCGAAATAATGTAAATGATGGCTACAACAATTCCGGTATTGGTGCTTACGGTAAGTCCGAGCAAAGTACCGGGAATCATAGCTATCACTGACCCTAAAGTTGGCACAATTTCTAAAAACCCGGTAAGTAGAGCCAATACTAATGCGCCGGGTATTCCAACAATAGTTAAACCAATACCTATCATGATTGCTACCAGAACCATAGAGATCATCATCCCCTTTAACCATCCCTTTAAGGAAAGACTAACCCTGTCCATAATTTGCCGTCCCATCGGTTTTTTTGCCGGGGGTATGAGTAACAGCAAGCCATCCTTATAAATAGAAGGGTTGGCGGTGAAAAAAATGCCGAGAAACAAAATGATATAAACGTCGCCAAGTACGCCAAAGCTGGTAGTAAAAAATGAACGGGCTGTGTCAAGCAAGTTGCCCGCAGGTTTGGTATTCGTTGCTTCAAGTATTTGTCTTCCTATTTCGTTTTGGGCTAATTTTTCTTTCAAATGAGTGACTGTTTCCGGAAGCGACTGACTCAATTGGGTAATTTGCTGTTCTATGCGTGTACCCATAAACCAAAATATAAGCCCAACAATTACGATAGTTAATATCAGACCTGTTATCATTGCCAGCCTTCGTTTCCATTTTGTATGGCGTTCAATAAAATCAGCCAGGCCGTGAAAATAGGTGGAGATAAGCGTACCAGAAAGGATCATTAACAGCACATTAAAAGCAACACGTGCTATAAGGATGGCAGAAACCAACAAGGCAACAATACCAACGGTGAGCCATACTTTTTGTGTGTAGGTTTGATTTACTGCGCCGCGTTGTTTTTCCATACGGTTGTTAACCGCTAAAAGATGGGAAAGTTTTAAAAAGTCGGAGTAAGCACATGTATAACACATAGATACTTATTAACAGGAAGTGCGGGAACGTTTTAATGTTAAGAATGATGACATGATTGAAGAACCTAAACTTCAATACAACAAAAAGCCTCTCATAAAAATGAGAAGCTTTCGGGTCAACAACGTAGTATAATCAAACCGTTTTGTGGACGAATTGATTGAAATAGGCGGGTTTTCGAAAAATCTTAAAGAATAGTTTTGCTTATTTTATTACAAAAGCTCCCGGGCCTGTTCATGT
This sequence comes from Mucilaginibacter auburnensis, assembly GCF_002797815.1. Taxonomy (NCBI): domain Bacteria; kingdom Pseudomonadati; phylum Bacteroidota; class Sphingobacteriia; order Sphingobacteriales; family Sphingobacteriaceae; genus Mucilaginibacter; species Mucilaginibacter auburnensis. The sequence goes on along the minus strand of NZ_PGFJ01000001.1, from coordinate 2,298,187 downwards.
AGTAATCAAATTTAGATCAAACCTTCACCTGTTATAGCCATGCTTATGATATCTCATGAAGTACTGCTCAATTATTGGCTGGTCCATTCCAGCTCACCGAAATCTTCTGGCCGCCATGAATAATATATTCTGCGCCGTCTTTAACAGCTTTCAGTTTGTTAATTTCAAGCTGATCTATGTCATTCTCTATATTTATTTTCAGAGCCGGCAAACGCTTGTTACCCTGCTTTAATATCTTCATACGGCAGGTTAGCCTGCTGTCGCCTTCTACATCAAAACTAAATGAGTTGCCTTTGGTGGTTTGGTTAATAACGGGGTAATCCACAAAAATTATAAAATTTTTTACAGGAACCCGCATGTATTGTCTGGGCACTATACCAAAGCATAAACCTGCGCCATAAACTTCCTGTCCTACGCTGCCAGATTGTTCCCATCCGTCGTGAATATCTTCCAGTGCCACCCATAGTTTAGGGTCCAATTCTCCTGTTTTTACGTCCTTAACCATCATGTCTTCCGGTAACATAGGCGGATAGTAATACATCATGCGGTTAATAGAGTGTTTTACAAACTCTGCCAGCAACAAGCGTACGGATGGCAGTAGCTCTACGCCATTAGCATAATTTAAAAACTCATGTACTCCCGAGAAAGATTCCTGCTCTTCGTATACTGCAGTGTAAGGCGCGTCGTCCAATGGAAACAATTGAAAAAAAGTCGGAAAGTTTTTACCAAATCCATACTCACACTCCCACAACGCTACATTTTTAAATATGTTGGCCAAAAACAGGTAGGACAAATTGCGGTAAAGCTCTTTTTTTGTTTCCTTGTAAAGCAGTATCATGGCTTTAGCAGAGAACATGGTATTGTTAGCCTGGTAAAACACATTAAAACCATGCTGCTGCATAGATTGCGCCGCTTTTTCTGCCTCTCGAAAAAATTTCTTGTCTTTGGTTAACTCCCATACCTGCAACATTACGTGCGCATAAAGGCCCGCTACATCCTTTTCACCGCCCGCCCCTTCTTTGGTTTCCGCTTTTATTACCTCCAGCGTTTCCATGTTGTAAAAAACCGGCCAGCAATAGTTAAAATGATGAGCTACCTTAATTGCGTAATCAACTGAGTTTAGCAACAACTCTTTGGCTAACTTATTACCGCCTTCTGCCAAACGCGCCAGATTAAGCAAAGGGTGATGCAGATACCATGCATCCATAACTTTAGGTATTTTCTGCTCTTCAGATTTGTCAAGCATGTCCTCTGCAGATGGGAGCCAGCGCATTACTGTACCTATTTTTTCGTCATAAAAAGCAGATAAACCATCAAGTATCTCCTTTTCTAAAGCGCAGGTCTCGCCACTCCATCGCATGTAATCCTGCACAGGTAGTAAAACGGCTAACTGCACCATAATTTCGGGTGGGGTGTAATAGTCGCAGAGGTAAGCATTTAAATAAGCCCTACCGCTGTGGTATGACCAGCAACCTTTGTTGGTCTCTATATCATGCAGCGCTTTGGGCAATACATCCAAATAATCCTGGTAAGGCGTTTCGGGTCGTGGCAATAGCAGGTACACTTTAGCCAGTGTTTCTAAAAAACCCTTAGCAATGTCGAATTGGTCTGCAGGGCTTTTGTCATCTAAAACAACAAATGCATCGCTAAGTATATATGTTTTACCTTTTTGCAATGGCTTATCTGAGGTAGGCGGAAGGCTTAATCCCAATTCCGGCCATAGGCCGCCAACAATTCCTCCAACAGAGCTTTCTGTGTCGGTATTGTAATCAGCAAGCGCTGTTAAATTCTGGAAGTATAAAAAAGTGCCTGAACCTGGCTTCTTTAATGAGCCATAAAGCAGTCCGGAGCGTGTACCGGTTTGGGAGATATGTATCTCACCTTCCGGCTCTGCGTTCCCAAATATTAAGATATCCCTTGGTGAATAAGGAACAAAAAAGTCGGCTTTTGCTTTTAGCGATACAGTATATCGTAATATGGCCTCATCGGGTTGCGGCCACTTTATATCGACAACAAATTCGCCTATCGCAGCTATTAATTTTACAGAAACACCAGTTTCATCCTTAGCAGTTATCTTAACATCATCAAAGCCGTGTGGTAAATATGCCGTGCGAAAGGCTATTTTGTTTCGCTCGTAAAAACCAGTCAATACCCATAGGGAATCATCAATTAATTTGATTTCAAAATTATAGCCGCCCTGGGTCTGCTGATGCAAACTATCTGAAGCATCCGTCAACTTTTTTATGGCAGCTAAGGCCCATAAGGAGGTGATTGTAGACATAGGAAGTACATTTGGTACGAAACGGTTAACATAAGAGCGCGGCATTTGGCTTTCACAATTTAACAAACGAGTATTTTTACGCTTTGCGGTTTATACCTATTAAGTATAACGGAAGTGCTATCCTTTGCGGTGCCAGGTATCTGCCATCGCACATCTTGCTGAAGCGAAGCACGTTTCGCAGCGGAAATACAACCCTTTAACGTTACGCTTTGATTGGTAATATTTGCAACAACCTGAGGATATTTATTTAATAGGCTATCGACTTGCAACTTTGCAATAGTAAAGCGTCCAGTGTATCACCGACTATGACGAATTGATATATGGCATCAAAAAAAATTGTCAAAACAAGCAATTTATTTGCAGCGGTGTATTATCTCGTTTAAGTGTACGTTTAATGAAGGAGCCCGAATTTAAGCAACATCAAAAATTTTCCGTTGACTTGTCTCGCAGAGAGATGGAAATATTAACACTTTTGGCAGAAAGGTTTACTAACATCGAAATAGCAGACAGACTTTTCACCAAAAAAAGATCAATTAACGGAATAACAAAGGCATATACCATGTTTGTTAAGAGCAGCATACGCATGGGGCGTGGCTGCTCTTAACAAATTGGTACTCTTTAGTCCAGGAAGCCATTAACATTAATCGTCTGAAAGTATTTTAGAGATTGTAAATACTATACCCCCAATTAATGCTACAGCAGCTATTTTTTTCAGCATAACCGGCTTGTTATATTTCCACTCTACAGCTAAACCCCGTTCTTTAATGGGGTTGGGCAAATGGCCATGCGTTATATCTTCAATCCAACCTTCGCACACGTTTATTCTGTCTGCCAGAATAAGCGGTATCCAATGCCGGTACCTGTCTTCGCTATTTCTAAAAGCGTAACGCCTGATCATACCACTTAATCCCGACGGTGGAACAGTGGTACCAAAAACTGCAGACGGCCCCGGGCGCTCATTAGATTGAAGCAGCTCAACAGTTAGCGGTTGTTGTTGCGAACGATCATAGTTAATTCTGTTATGATCATCACCCGTGTAATTTTTCATTGGATAGGTAGGTTCATTCTCCGGGTCGGCATCCATACCCCAGCCTGGTATATTTTTATAATCTTCGTTTTCTGCTTTCATAACTTAATGTTTTGTTGATGGGATGAGTACTGTTTTAATGCAATTATCCAGTTTGGATGAAAATAGCCGGTAAGCATCTGATATTTCTTCCAGGGGAATACGGTGCGTAATAAGCCCCTTTGGGTTAAGCCTGCCTGATTGTACATGATCTATTAATTTTGGCAGCAGGCGTTTTACCGATGCCTGGTTAGCTCTTATAGTGATACCTTTGTTAACGATGTTACCAATTGGCGCTAAGTTGAATGGCGGGCCATAAACACCCACAACAGACACAATACCACCTTTTTTAACCGAGTTAACCGCCCATTGAAAAGCAGTTGCTGCTCCGGCCTGCATCAGCATTACCCTACCGCTAAAAGTTTGCAGCGTGTTGCCTTCAGCTTCGCAGCCTACACAATCAATACAAACATCGGCCCCATACCAATCGGTAGCCTTTTTCAGGAATACTACCGGATCTTCCATATCTTTAAAGTTGTAGGCCTCGCACTTAGCATAGTTTTTGGCAAACTCCAAACGATAATCAACATGGTCAATAATAATAACACGAGACGGACCGAAGAACCACGCACATCGTGCCGCCATTATGCCAATAGGACCGGCACCAAACACAACTACCGTATCCCCTTCTTTTATTCCGCCCATTTCGGCAGCCTGATAACCGGTTGGTACCACGTCTGTTAATAACACGGCATCATCCGGGTCCATGTCCGGGGGAATAACAGTTGGGCCTACATCAGCATAAGGCACGCGTACATACTCTGCTTGTCCCCCGTCAAAGCCGCCTGCCGTATGCGAATATCCAAATATACCGCCTACAGCGGTAGCCATTGTGTTAGACTCATGGCAATTGCCAAACAAGCCCTGCTTGCAAAAATTACATTTGCCGCAGGCTACGTTAAACGGCACCAAAACGTGATCGCCAACTTTAAGCTTTTGTACCATTGGGCCAACTTCCTCTACCACTCCGGTAAACTCATGCCCAAACGTTGAGCCAACACGCGTGTCGGGTACCATTCCATGATACAGATGCAAATCAGAGCCACAAATGCAGCTGCGGGTAACCCTAATTATCGCGTCTTCAGGATGCAATATTTCGGGCATTGGTTTTTGTACGGTGCGCACCCTGTAAGGGCCGCGATAGTTCATTGCTAACATATGTTGCTGTTTAAATGTAATTACCCTGCGCTACTATCATCTGTTATTTCCTCAGATAGATATTCTTTAGTAGCGCCATTATCTAACTTCACCACAACTTTATCGCCCATGGTTTCAAGTACCTCACCTGGTCCGCCGGGCGAAGTAATGCGTTGTCCTTTAAGCAATGCCGTATTTGCCATAACATGAGTATTAGTTTTAACTTTTAGTGTAAAATATTTCAAATACAACTCGCAAAGCGACGCGCCTGTTTGCGTGTTAAATACGGGTTTTAAAACGGAAAATACGTACTTATAAGCATATTCAACACGATCGCAGCTAACAAGCTGCGCTGCCTCCATTCAATAAAAACACTCAATTAAATGTCTTGTTAGTTAAATTAGATAATTACAAACTAAGTTTATGAAATGGCATATAGGATGTTCCGGGTTTCATTATAAACATTGGAAAGGCACCTTTTATCCAGATGGACTGGCTCAAAAGCATTGGTTTGAATTTTATGCGGGCCAGTTTAAAACGTTGGAGCTCAATGTTACATTCTACCGCTTTCCTACCATAGAAATATTGCAGAAATGGTATGATAACTCACCTTCCGATTTCCGTTTTGCTGTAAAGGCACCCAAAGCTATCACCCACTTTAAACAGTTTCATGGAACCGTAGATATGGTTAGTAGTTTTTACAAAACTATTGGCCAGGGTTTGAAAGATAAACTGGGGCCGGTATTATTTCAGTTTCCGCCCCGTTTTCGTTATGATGACGAAAGGCTGTCCCGTGTACTTGCACAACTTGATCCTTCATTTGATAACGTACTTGAATTTAGACATGCAGGCTGGTGGTGTGATGAGGTGTATGCGCAATTGCGAAGACACAACGTTACCTTTTGCGGCATGAGCTATCCTGACCTGCCCGATGCGCCCATCGTTACCAGCGAAACCGTTTATTATCGTTTCCACGGCGTGCCCGAATTATATCGGTCCGGGTATGAGGATGCGGCTCTTACAGAATTTGCGAAGAATTTGCGAGAGACGAAGGGCATTAAAAATGTGTGGTGCTATTTTAATAATGATGTTGCGGTGAAAGCCGTACCTAACGCAAAAACACTATCAGGTATTACAACTGGTTTTTAGTATCTATCCGTTTAATTTAGGGTATTTCACGCACGTGTTTTCGGGTACTAATCCCCAAACAGCAAACGGTTATGACACGTTGTCATTTCAGCGTTGTTAAAACAAACGCTTCTGACATTGATGAAAATTTTCACTTGGCATATTCACGGCAGCTACCTGTATTACCTATCGCAGGGTAACTATGAAATTTACATACCAACGAGGCCTGATAAAGCAGAAGGCTATTACGGGCGGGGTGAAACTTTTCCGTTTGGAAACAATGTTATTGAAATTCCTGCCGATGAAGTGAGCCTGCATGAGTTTGACTGTATTTTATTCCAAACCAATCAGAATTATCTTACAGATCAGTTTGAGATATTGTCTGAAAAACAAAGGGCACTACCAAAAATATATTTGGAACATGATCCGCCGCGCAGCCACCCTACAGATACGCTTCATATTATAAATGCCCCCGATATTAAAGTGGTTCATGTTACTCATTTCAATAAATTAATGTGGAACAACGGAAATGCTGATACTAAAGTAATTATACATGGGGTAACTGATCCGCAGATTGCCTACACCGGCGAACTGGCTAAGGGCATAGTAGTAATAAATAACCTGCCTACGCGTGGTAGGTTGTTGGGCGCTGATGTGTTTCAGGAAGTAAGCAAGCATGTTCCACTTGATCTTGTTGGTATGGGTACAGGCGATTGGGGGTTGGGTGAAGTACTTCATCCGCAGTTGCCGGCATTTCAGAGCCGTTACCGCTTTTTCTTCAATCCAATTAGATATACAAGTTTAGGGCTTGCTGTGTGCGAAGCTATGATGATGGGCATTCCGGTTGTAGCCCTCGCCACTACCGAGATAGCAGCTATAATAGATAACGGTTATTCGGGATTTATTGACACAGATATCGACGTGCTTGTACGCCGAATGAAAATGTTGATAGATGACCCTCAGCTCGCATTTGAAATAGGACAAAATGCCCGTACGGTAGCGCTTAACCGATTTAACATACAGCGTTTTACACAGGAGTGGGAACAAACTTTTATTGAGGTGTGTGAGAAAAAAATGCTGACAATAAATTTAAACTAATGAGCATCAACTTACAGCGAATTGCCTTTATCAGCGACCATGCATCGCCGTTAGCTGCAATAGGCGGCACAGATACAGGCGGGCAAAACGTATATGTTGCCCAATTGGCTATGCATTTAGCCAAATTGAATTATCATGTTGATATCTTTACCCGCAGAGAAGATACCGGCGTTGAGGAGATTGTAATATTGAAAACCGGTATCAGGGTAATACACATTGAAGCCGGCCCTCAAACAGTTATTCCAAAAGAAGAGTTGCTTAAGTATATGCCACAGTTTGAAAAAAACATGTTGGCGTTCATCAATCGCGAACAAAATATTTATGAGTTAATTCACGCGCATTTCTTCATGTCGGCTATGGTTGCTATGGGCTTGAAGAGACAACTTAATATTCCTTTTGTAGTTACATTCCACGCGTTAGGACATGTGCGTAGATTACATCAGGGCGAGCACGATCTTTTTCCGGAGGAACGCCTGGACATTGAGCAGCGTGCTGTACATGAGGCCGACCGAATTATTGCAGAATGCCCGCAAGACCGCGACGACCTGATCAATTATTACCAGGCAGATCATGATCGCATCAGTATTGTGCCATGCGGTTTCAGCCACGAAGAATTTTATCCCATTGAAAAAAATCTGGCAAGAAAAATTTTACAACTACCTCTTGATGAGTTTATAGTATTACAACTTGGCCGTATGGTTCCACGTAAGGGCATTGACAACGTAGTTAATGCCCTGGGCCTATTGAAGCAGAAAGGACTCACCAAAATTAAGCTTATCGTAGTTGGAGGAAAAACAGAACAAATAGAAAGTTCGGGCTGCCCGGAATATCAGCGCTTGAAGAAATTAACCAAAGATTTAGGAATTGATACAGATGTTATTTTCATAGGGCAACGTTCGCGCGCGCAGTTAAAATTGTATTACGGAGCGGCGGATGTTTTTGTAACCACCCCCTGGTATGAACCATTTGGTATTACCCCACTGGAAGCTATGGCCTGTGGTACGCCTGTAATTGGCTCAAATGTGGGTGGAATTAAATACAGCGTTGTTAACAACATTACTGGCATGCTGGTGCCGCCTAATGATGCAGTAGCGTTAGCAACCGCAATTAATACAACCATGCATGATCCCGACTTGTTAAGTACGCTTGGTAAAAATTCAATTAAGCGGGTAAACAAGTATTTTACATGGAAATATGTGGCAAGGAGTATTTCTGTTTTGTATAGCCAGTTGCTAACTAATTTAAAGCATACTGCGCTCAATGAAAATAGAGCGGCTTAAACCATGCGGAAAGCCATATTTTTAGATAAGGACGGAACGCTCATTCCGGATATTCCTTTTAATTGCGACCCTGCAAAAATTACATTGGAAGCTAACATAATTGATGGCTTACATTTACTTAGCAAGCAGGGTTACCGGTTAATAATTGTATCAAACCAAGCGGGTGTAGGGCTGAATTATTTTACCGAAGCACAGGTTGATGCAGCGATGGAACAATTACGTAAGCTCTTACACCAAGCCGGAATAATGATACATGGTATTTACTATTGCCCGCATCACCCTGAAGCCAACAATGCGAACTACAAAATGATATGCAATTGCCGCAAACCCTTGCCGGGCTTATTGCTTTCTGCGGCTCAGCATCATGATGTTGATCTGAGAAAGTCATGGATGATTGGCGACATTTTAAATGATGTAGAAGCCGGTAACAGAGCAGGCTGTCGCAGTATTTTAATTGATAACGGCAATGAAACGGAATGGCTTAGCGGCCCTCTCAGAACTCCAGCGGCGACTTGTAATACCATAAATGACGCTGCCTTGTACATCTGCAATAATAATTAAACCCATGACCGACTGGAACAATTGTAGCAAAATACTATGTATACGTCCGGACAATATGGGCGACCTATTAATGAGCGGACCAGCAATTCGGGCACTTAAGTCAAGTTTTAACGCGCAGATAACAATATTAACATCATCTATGGCGGCCGGTATTGCCGCGTTCATGCCGGAAATTGATGAGGTGATTATTTTTGATATGCCTTGGGTTAAAACTGCGGACAGGGAAAATAGTGATTCATTAGCCGAATTAATTTCTACACTACGAAGCAAGCAGTTTGATGCGGCGGTTGTTTTCACCGTTTTTAGCCAAAACCCGCTCCCTTCAGCTATGCTTGCCTACCAGGCAGGTATCCCTAAAACACTGGCGTATTGCCGCGAAAATCCTTATGGATTAGTAACAAATTGGATTCCTGACGAAGAACCTTATACCTTTATCCGCCATCAGGTTGAACGAGATATTTACTTGGTGGAAAGTATTGGAATCAGTGTGGTGAATAAACAAATGCAAATTAATACTCCGTTAAATGCGTGGCAGCAAGCGAAAGCAAAATGCGAAGTAACGGGTTGGAAAAGCAACCAACCGTGGTTGGTATTGCACCCTGGTGTAAGCGAGTTAAAACGACAGTATCCAACTGAGCATTGGATAGCCGCGGGAAAACTGCTGACTCAAAAAGGCTATCAACTGGTGGTAACCGGTATAGCTCAAGAAAACGCTTTGATAACAGAAATTTGTGCCGGCATTGGAGCACAATGCTTTAACTGCGCGGGTTTACTTAGGCTTGACGAGTTAGTTTGTTTGATTCAACACAGCCCATTATTACTTGGAGTTAATACCGGCCCTATACATATTGCAGCGGCAGTTGGTACGCCGGTAGTAGTTTTATATGCGCAAACTAATCCGCAACATATACCATGGCAGGTTCCAAATAAAGTACTTCAATTCCCGGTGCCAGATGGTTTACAAAGCAGAAACCAGGTAATAAGATTTTTGCAGCAAACTATATATAATGATCAGGCTATAACGCCCGGCCATAATGCGGTTGTTAATGCTGTTGAAGATTTGCTTACGCAATCTGCTGCATCAAATCAACCGTCTCATTAAAAACTAAATTAAAATCAGGAGTCTGCAGCCAGTTGATAGTACGGTGCGTTAGCTTATCAATTGGCCCCCAACGTTCTGGTTCGCCATCCATACTTAATACTATACTTGGTGTTTTTAACGCTGCAGCAATGTGAGACACACCTGTACAATTGGAAATAAGCATAGCCGCATCATTTATCAATACACCCATTGCACCCAAAGATGTTTTGCCGGCCATATCTATTGCTTCAAAATCCACGTGGTTAATAACAGAAGTTACAATATCTTGTTCATCATTTGTGCCAGTCACCAATACCTCATAGCCTTGTTCAGCGCAATAATTGCCCAACATAGCAAAATATTGTACCGGCCACTGCCGCCACGCCCCGCGCGATCCGGGATGGATGCAAACGTATTTTTTTGGAAGGAAATTCATATCTAATCCTTCAAGCTCTTCCCTATCGGCGCTACTTAACGGAAACTCAAGTTCTGTACCCATCGGCTCAAAACCCAAATGCTCCATAAGTAATAAATGCCGTCTTATCTCTGATCCGTAATTTGGATATGGCATAAACAGGCTGTTTTCAGGCGCATAATGGCCTTCGGTTGAAAAGCCTGCCACATGCCTGGCTCCAAAAAGTTCCATCAGGGGATTAATAACAGAGCCATTGCCCTGCATTTGTAAAACCAGATCAAACTCCATTTGTTGAATTAGCGGCAAAAAATCCGCGAAGGTTCGCGCATCAAACGCCTGTTCAGGCAAACCTGGGTAGCCGGGAAAATGAATAAAACCATCAAAGTAATCATTAAACCGCTGAGTATAAGCACATGCCCAAGGCAACCCAAGCAGATAAATCTCAGCATCCGGATACGCGTGGCGTAAAGCGCGTATTGCAGGTATAACGCAAAGCATATCGCCCAGTTGAAGCGCGCGGAAAACAGCTATTTTTTTTATTTCGTTTGGTAATAATTTCATGTCAGAAAAAAAGTATACGATACTTTATGGCTCCGTACCATTGCCAATAAATTGATAAGAAAGGAATAAATACAGATGTAATTACCATTTCGGCAACGTGTGCCGGAGCCAGACTTGTTTTATATAATCGCTTAATAATGAAATAAGCGGTTAAGCTTGCCCAAAACAAAAGGCCACTTTTAATTAACGCCACATTTGCCAATAACAAACCAATAATCATGAGCGCGAAAGCGGCTACAATAAAGTAATATAACATAGGTGGCATTGACTGTATGCGCATGCGATACAATTGTGGGTGCTTTTGATAGAGCAAGGCATTGAACAATGTTTTTTTCTGTTCTTTTAAACTAACACCCCAACATATTTGCCTTACAGGATGCACAACCACTGCACTATCTAAGTAATTAAGCTGCACTTGTTGGGCCAGGAATTTAAAATGCAGATCGCTATCTTCCCGCCATGCCATCCTAAAACGTTCATCAAAACCTCCAACCGCTATCAAAGCGGCTTTAGTACATGCACAGTTGGCTGTAACAAATTCTGCAGTTTCCAGGCCGCTTGTATTTAACTCATAGTCCGTCGGGCGTTTTGCACGTGGCACAATCACCCTGCCGCTTACTGCGCTTATTGTATGCTCACCAATAAACGTTACAATTTGTTTGAGCCAGTTTTTATCAGGCAAGCAATCGTCATCTGTAAATGCAATTATCCTTCCTTTGGCGTATAACCAACCTGTGTTACGCGCTGCTGCTGGCCCTTTATTCTCGCTGAGGGCAATAAAACGCAGTTGATTATATCCATCTTGCATTTCGTTAACCATATTTTCAGTTAAAATATCCGGCCCGTCACTCACCACTATAACTTCATATTCGGTAGCATCAATTGTTTGTAAGCGTAATGCATCAAGGCATTTTTTCAGTAAAGCCGGCCTCTTGTAAGTCGGCACCACTACAGATATCTGCATTTTTTTCTATTATAAATGATCCAATAACTAAAGCATCAAAAGGCGAACTCCAAAAACACTCAATAGCGTCTCGTGGTGTGCAAACTATTGGTTTACCTAACGTATTGAACGAGGTGTTCACCAGCACAGGTACCCCAGTCTTCGCAAAAAAAGCTTTCAATAGATCATAGTAAGCTTTATGCTGCTGCTCATTAATTGTTTGAATGCGGGCCGTTCCATCTGTGTGCATAACAGCAGGTATAAGGTCTGCCTTTTCGGGCAATACATCATATATAAATAACATAAAAGGCGAATAGACGGCGTTTTTAAACCATTTGCTCGCTTCTTCCTCTAACACAACCGGCGCCACCGGTCTAAAATCTTCGCGGTCTTTCACTTCATTAAGCCGCGCCTGCATATCAGGACTAATTGGCGAAGCCAGAATAGACCGTGCACCTAATGCACGCGGGCCAAATTCCATTGATCCCTGGTACCAACCAATAATTTTATCTTGCGCAAGCAATTCGGCAGTTTCCTCGGCGACGTTATTTACCTTACGGTAAGGAACTTTGCACCACTGCATAAACTTCTCAATCTCTGCATCATAATAACCAGGCCCCCAATAAGCATGATTCATCACAAAATCGCGTGTGTTACTTTTACGCTGTTGTGCATCAATCCACAAAGCAGCACCCAAGGCGGTACCATCATCTCCTGACGCGGGCTGCACCCATATGTTTTTAAAAATACCGGCATCTCGAATACGCGCGTTGGCTACGCAGTTTAATGCCACCCCACCCGCCATGCACAAATTTCCAGCATTGGTTTCGCGTTGTAGCCAGCTTGTTAGGTCAAGCAGCGTTTCTTCCAAAACCGCCTGCAATGAATGCGCTATGTTAAAATGGTGTGCAGTAAATTCTTCATGCCGTAGCCGCTGAGGACCAAAACGATTTACCAAGCTTTGGTTAGTAATGGTATATTGACCCTTAGCGCCTAATTGAATGATCTCCCTAAAATCTTTCACAAAGTCTTTTTTTCCATAGGATGCTAAAGCCATTACTTTATACTCATCCGAAGAATGAAGGAAACCGAGATAAGTAGTAACATCTTCATACAGCAATCCTAAAGAATGGGGCATATTTACCTGTCCAATTCTATCTAATTGTTGCCCGTTGCCCACATTATAGGTAGTAGTGGCCAGTTCACCCCTGCCATCAACCGTCATTACTGCTGCATTTAAATGGGGGGAACAATTAAAAGCGCTTGCTGCATGCGCTATATGATGTTCTACATAGTGCCACTGCTCTGTACGTATATTTGCACCAATAAAACGCTTTTGTAAATGGTGCGGATACCCGTCATTAAGTTGTTGCCTTGCATTAAGCATTGATGAAAGAAACAGCGGGTCCCAAGGGTTTTGCCATTCACTTTGGGCATTTTTGCCCATCAGATCAAAAGGGATTTCAATAGTTGGCTTGCCGCGATACTGTTCCCCGATAAGCAAATAAGGGTCAAAAGAATAAGCCACATGGTCAATATCATTGATATGTATACCTGCAATACGCAAGCAGTAATCAATGGCATGAAAGGGCAATTCCCAGGTAGAAAAAGGCACAGGCCTTTTTCCATGCTTAATATGTGTAAACCGTTCTTCTTCAGCGGCCGCTATTAATTGTCCGTCTTTAAGCAGGCAAGCTGCCGAATCATGGAAAACGGCGTTGATTCCTAATGTATACATGTGTAATTATTTAACTATTCAACAACATATACCGTAGTGGGTTTTATAACCCAGGATACAAAGCAAATTAACACTTTCGCAATTAACTGATAATAAACACTTTATATTTTACATCAAAATATAAGCCTGCAAAACGGGTATTTTCCTTTTACTATCAGGTAGTTTACTCAAGATTTCTGCTTAACACTTAAAGCGTTCTGATCGTTAAAAATGGTTTTAACTACGTGACAAAACGTAAACTTCTAAATTAGATAGTGCGGCATCAGTATTTATTGGATATTTAAGTGTTTGACAAGTGGTTGAGCTTGCGAAATTTACCAGAAATGGAAAGCCCAACAGATGATGCGTTTTACCGATCGCTAAGAAACGGCTGGCAACAAAAACCGTTCTTTACAATCAATTATAGAAAATTGATGGCAACCAACTTTTACTCCTATTTTGTGTAGAATATAAATGGTACGCATAATTCGGCAATCTGGTCCGCATTTACGTGGGTGGCCAGCCTATCGGAAAGCTTTAACAAGAATTCGTGCTGGACTTGGCTGTATTAAGGCATGATCGGGCGGTTTTTGCGCTATCTTTGATATTGGCGCGGAGCTGTTAACTCATTACGAAACCACTTTACTTCTAATTTGTTTGAAATCAGAAGCAAGGGACTACCCCCTATGCAGATCTGTAGAAAAGGATCTTGTCTCGCAAAACCCGAACTTGAAATAAATATCTGATAATCAAATATATGAAACAAGAAGAGTAGCCTTTTTAGGCTACTCTTAAGTAAAGTGGGTCAACAACGGAGTATAATCCGAACCGATTTGTGGACGAATTGATTGAAATAGGCAGTTTATTAAGAATTTTAGACGATCATCCAAAACATAAAACACAGAGCTAAGATAGAAAGTTTAGCGCTTAAACCATCCCTTTAAGCAAACCTCCTTCTACCCTTACAGCGGCACCATTGGTTCCTGACGCCAAAGGGCTTGCCAGATAGGTTACTATATTTGCCACTTCATCAGTACTCAAAAAGCGTTGAATTATAGAAGTTGGTCTAACAGTTTTAAAAAAGTCTGCCTCTACCTCATCGGTTGTTTTACTTTGATCTTTCGCTAAATTTTCAATAAAACCACCAACACCTTCAGATAATGTAGGTCCGGGCAACACCGAATTTACGGTAACTTGCGTTCCTCTGGTCAATTCGGCCAGTCCGCGGGCAACCGCCAGTTGCGCTGTTTTGGTCATGCCATAATGTATCATCTCTTCAGGTATCTGTATGGCCGATTCGCTCGATATAAAAATGATGCGCCCCCAACCATTCTCCAACATTTTGCCAAAATATGCACGTGCCATCCTAATCCCACTGAGTACATTGATCTCATAAAAGCGGAGCCAATCGGCATCAGTAATATCTGCAAAAGCTTTCGGCTCAAAAATGGCCACGTTATTCACCAGTATATCAATCTGAGGCAATTCGCTTATCAATTTATTTATTGATTCCTGGCTGGTGAAATCAGCAACAACTCCGGATACTTTGTCGTTGCCACTCTCGGTCTTGATCTGCGCCACAGCTTTATCCACCCTTTGATCGGTACGACCGTTTACAAATACTTCTGCGCCTTCTTTTGCTAATTGCAGCGCTATTGAGTAGCCAATACCGGCTGTAGAGCCGGTAACCAGTGCTTTCTTATTTTTTAATTGAAGATCCATAATATAATTACTTATGATAAATGTTAAACTAAGCTAAAGATTAAATTTTAACCCTGAACCCGTCTCTAAAAACATGTAACACGGTTGACATTTAATAGCAAGCATCGCAATAAAATCACCGATGATTGCCTTTGTGACACTTTATTTGAGAAAAAATGCCAAAAGCTCTTTTTGCACCTGTGCGGTGTTTTCCTGCACCACCCAGTGGCCAGAATCTTTTATAACCGATTCTTGCACATTATTAGCTACCAGCTTACTGTGTTCAGCCAAAAATGCTCCGGCGAAATGGTCAGAGCCCATAGCTAAAACTGGCATCGGTAGTTTTTTCTTAGCAAATTCCACATTGTCTTTCGCATCCTGCTCGAAATACCCAAACCAGTGAAAAGCTCCTGTAGTAGCGCCCGGCACCGAATAAGCACGGATAAATTCTTTACGCTCCGCAGCAGTAAATGCGTCTTTTTTAAAACCAACAACCGGCCAAAAGTCTGTAAAGAAGATGCCAACCTTACCTGATACGAGTTCGCCTGCATGTGGTTGTGCAAAAAAACCAAACCACCACGCCTGTGCTTTCACCTGACTCCAAACCGGCTCAATGCCTGGCAACAGGGCATCCATTAGTGCCAGCTTTTTAACTTCACCAGGAAACTGGGCTGCATATGCATAAGCCACCATCAGCCCAATATCATGTCCGGCCAGGTTAATGCGGTTGTAGCCCAGCTTCCTCATTAACTCATGCATATCAACCGCCATGTTCTTTTTATCATAACCCGCCTGCGTTTTACCCGATTCGCCTACGCCACGCAGATCCGGCGCTATTACGGTGAAGTGTTTAGATAATTCGGGTAACAGACGATTCCACATAAACCAGTTTTGGCCAAAGCCGTGCACCAGCAGCAAAGGGTCGCCCTTGCCGCCAATCACATAATGAAGTTTAACGCCATTTACGGTTGCGTATTGGTGTTTAAAATTAGCAGGTGGGTTGGCCGGAACCTCGGCCGCTACTGCGTTTAATGTAATAACTGCAAACAGCAACGCTGCCAGCAGGTGTTTAATGTTGTGTATTGTTTTCATCTTACTATTGGTTTGGTGTAAATACATTAATTCTTTTTATTGTTGCTGATATCTTTATAAGCGTTAGGTAAATTGAAATTGTAGTGCAGCCAGTTAAACAATACATAGCCTTTATCGAAAGGCTTCATAGTGACCGCAGCTTTAGTTTGTTCGAGAGTGAGGCCTTTACTAACAGCATCTTCTACTTCCTTTTTCAGTTCGTCTACGTAGTCTATAGTATATTTAATGCCGGCTTTATTTGTAACGCGACCGTGGCCGGGAATAATTACAGCATCATTGGGTAAAAAATCATAAACCTTTTTTAGATTGGCCGCCGGTTCTAAAAAGAAACCGTCAAACAACCAGGGAATGGCAGGGCTTTCTGCAATAAATGGATTGCCTGCCCAGAAAACTTTTTGATTGGGCATCCACACAAACAGATCTGCCGGAGATTGCGCCGTACCTACGTTTAACAACTCCACTACTTTTCCGCCTCCCATATCTACTTTAAGGTTGCTGTTTTTAGGGATAACAATGTCGGCAGCGCGGTAAACTGTGGTTTCTATACCACGCCCGGCACCAAACAAGCCTACCATAAACTGTTTAATACCATCATAATTTTTAGCCAGGTTATCTTTAGCGAACTCGTTCTGAATAATTGTTGCAGAAGTTGGCAGCAGGTAGTTTCCGAAACAGTGATCGCCATGATCGCTGGTGTTAACGGCATAAATAATGGGCTTGTTAGTTACTGATCGGATGAGTTTGATTTGCTGGTCGTATAGCCTTTTGGTTAGCATCACCTCAATCAACAGCACACCTTTTTCGCCAACAATAAAGCCGCCGGTAGTCGCTTGCGGAATACCTTTGGTAGTTTCCGATTCGGCAGTGGCTGGGATGATTGCGTAGATATCTGTGCCGATCTTTTTTAGCGTTAGCTTTACCGTATTGGCATCCCAAATAGGTACAGTAGGCGGTAGTTGAGCAAAAGCTATATTACAAAACCACGCAATTACCAGGCAAACCATGTTTAATTTAAAAAAAAGAGTCTTCATATGCTTTGTGTTTAGGAATAGTTTATTGCTGGTATCCGCCATAAAATTTCACTGGCGACCATGAGGGAGTCACATCAGCTATGGGAGGGCATTCTGATGCGTATTTGCCGCGTGCAAAAACAATCCTCCCATTCACAATAGTCATTAGGGCATTAATCTGTTTAACCTTTTCGGGTGTTTGCGTAAAGTAATCATCGCTGATTATAGCCATATCAGCGTACATACCTTTAACCAATTTGCCTTTTTTATTCTGTTCACCTGAAAACCATGCGCTGCCCGTTGTATATAATTTGAGCGCGGTATATTTATCCAACACCTGTTCCTTAGGCCAAAACTGCATACCACCTATGGTTTCACCGGTCAATAGCCAGTGTAGCGCCATCCACGGGTTGAAAGTTGATATGCGTGGTGCATCAGTGCCCATACCAACAGGTATGCCCATGGCCAGCATCTTCTTAATTGGTGGTAATTGCGTTTGTGGCTGCCCATACATTTTCTTGTACAGTTCTCCCTGATAATACATTCTGAATTGGACAGCCACACCACCGCCCAACGCCTTTACACGCAAAAGCTCTGCATCTGTAATGGTTTCTGCATGATCAAAAAACCAGCGTAAGCCGTTAAAAGGTGTGTCTTTATTTACTTTTTCAAAAATATTCAGCATACGATCTATTGATTCTCCATAAGTGGCATGCAAACGAAATGGCCAGCGTTTTTTTACCAAAAGACGAATAACAGGCTCAAGGTCGCCTTCCATCTCAGGTCCAAGTTCAATGCGTGGTTCCAAAAAATTTTCAAAATCAGCTCCCGACGCGATCAGGTTTTCGCCTGCACCTTCCATAGCATACCCATTGGGCATCAGTAAATGGTCGTTCTTGTTAGGATACGTTTGGCCTACCCATTTTTCGTAATCTGCTAACTCCTTACCTTTTTGCTGCGCGAAGAGATAATAAGCAGTGCGGACGGTTAATTTACCCGCCTTGGCCAATGCTAACGATGCCTGGTAATCTGCATCGTAATTTTGTGACCCGCCGGCCGCATCAATCACACTTGTTATGCCGAAGCTGTTTATCTCGCGGTAAAAATGTTCAGAACTATTAATGCGTTCCTCCGGCGTTAGCGTACCGGTTAGTGCTAGAGTTTTGTAAATAGCCATAGGCGTTTGCTTGGCATACAAAAGGCCGGTTGGAACACCCTCTTTATCCAATTCAACCAAACTCCCCGGGTAATTGGTTTTTTTATCGTAACCTAGTACCTCAATACCTTTTTTGTTTACAAAAGCTTTTCCGTACAGGTAAGTTATAAATACCGGCTTATCTGGAACGGCGGCATTGATCTCATCAATGGTGGGTTGACGCTTTTCGTCAAATTGAAACTCATTCCAGCCGCCAACAACTTTTACCCATGCGCCTGGAGGTGTACGTGCCGCCTGCTCCTTCAACATCTCCATGGCACGCTTAAGGGTTTTTACACCATCCCAGCGCAACTCCATGTTGTAATTAAGACCTTCGCGTATGGCGTGCATATGGCTGTCGTTCAAGCCAGGAATTACGGTTTTGCCACCCGCATCTATAATTTTAGTCGCTGTGCCCTTATATTGCTGTAGTATAAATGAAGAGCTGCCTGTGGCTAATATCAACCCATTTTTTACGGCAATAGCCTGCTTAAACTCGCCTGCTTTTTCCATGGTCGCTATTTTACCGTTGTAAATTATCATATCGGCCTTGGGTTGGGCAACCGCGCTTATAGCGGCTGCAACCAACCATAACAGGCCGAAGGTGATTGTGAGTAGTTTTTTCATAGGTTTAACTTTTTGCGATTGATCTTTGGTTGAGCCAGTTTAAAATGTACCCGGCGAGTTCCTGCCAGCCGGGTTGGCCAAGCACAAAATGATTGCGGTTAGCAAACTCTTTAAAATCGATTACAGACGCGGTATGGTTATATTTTTTATAGTTGCTGTAGTTGAGCGAGGCTGGTATAAACCTATCTGTGCTCCCTGCCAAAAAGAGCAAAGGGGCATGTGGCCGGTTGAAGTCTATCTTAGCAGCGTCCGTTGTGGCATCGCGCACCACTAATTTCGACTCCGGCACCAGCAACTTGTAGTACGCTTCTTTTTGATCCTCATACGGCATACCGTTAGTAAAAGCATATTGCCATTCCGCGAAAGACATGAGGTAGGATTTGTTAGCATTGGTAAAAAAGCCTAATGCGGGCCACCCGGCTTTATAAAATGAAAACTTGAAGGTAAATATGCCTTTCGGCTGTAAAGAGTGAATGGCTACGCCGGCTATGGCCAGGTCTTTCTGTAGTAAAAGCTGTGTAATTAATCCCCCCATAGAGTGGCCAATTAAAATTGGCTTTTCGGGTAGTTGTTTAACTATGGAGGTAAAATAAGCCGTAAGGTTTGCCAACCTTTGGCTGGCAATATCAGCATCAGGGTGGCGCTCCCGCAAGGTGCAGGCAGGCGCGTCTTTATACGGCCAGGCCGGGGATATAGTGGCGTAACCTTTTTCTTCAAAGTATGCCTTCCATTCGTTCCAGCAGTCGCTGCTAACAAATGCGCCGGTAATAAATACAATGGTTTTTGTTGTGGTGGTTTTCATAACATCGGGTTTAATGCATAACCGGGTTTACTTTTATACCACCATCTATAATTATTTCCGTACCTGTAATAAATGATGATTCACTTGATGCCAGGAAAACAGCCAGTTGTGCTATTTCTTCTGCCTGTGCAAAGCGCTTTAGGAGTATTTTTTCGCTTAGCACCTTACCAAACGCTTCGGTTTCTTGTTTGGTCATTCCGAGCTTTTGATATACCGGCGTTTCAACCGGACCAGGCGAGATGCAATTAACCCTTATATTTCTGCCTGCCAACTCGGTAGCTAACACCCTACTTAAAGCAACCAACGCGGCCTTACTTGCTGCATAAACACCCGAACCAGGCATACCAATACTGGCATTAATTGAAGTATTAAAAATGATAGCACCACCGCTATTTAACAACGGCAATAGTTTTTGAATGGTAAAAAAAACGCCTTTTACATTGGTATCCATTATAGTGTTATAATGTAATTCGTCGGCCTGCTCA
The DNA here is from genome assembly GCF_002797815.1 of Mucilaginibacter auburnensis. NCBI lineage: Bacteria > Pseudomonadati > Bacteroidota > Sphingobacteriia > Sphingobacteriales > Sphingobacteriaceae > Mucilaginibacter > Mucilaginibacter auburnensis. The sequence goes on along the minus strand of NZ_PGFJ01000001.1, from coordinate 2,277,947 downwards.
AATGGTGCAAACGTTGCTATCCCTGCGTTTAAAAAGATTGCGTCAAGCTTGCCAAAGCTGGCTTTTACTGTCGCCACCAGGCTGTCAATTGCGCACATGTCAGCCTGATCTGCCACGTAACCTTTAACACTTAGCTCGTTTGCCGCTTTATTTAATGCGGATTCATTTCGGCCTGTAATAATTACATTAGCTCCCTCTGCTTTAAATAATTGCGCAGTTGCATAGCCTATTCCGCTGTTGCCGCCTGTTATTAAGGTGGTTTGATTTTTTAATCTGTTCATGTTATGGGTTTTGATACAGATTAAGTGACAAGGACTTTGCCACGATAGTAATGAATTGAAAATGAATACATTAGGATTACGACCGCCTTTTTATTTACTTTATATCGTTATCGAAAGAAAATAATAACGACATAAGGTTATACTTTATAAGATCATTGAAGGTACAGTCACGCCAAGTGAGGTGATAGTGTTAGTTGATCCTCAATCCGAATAAGCACTCGTTCTGATTAATATTGGTGCCAGTTCAGTCATAAACACTCTACAGAAGAGTAACACGCGTATATTTGTTGACATAGGCGGAAAGCGATCCGTTAGCTCTCGAAATTTAATCAATACCAAATACCTGTCTGAAACGCACATAGACAGCCAAATCTGATAAGCATTTTTCACTGATGGCGATGGCAAATTCAATGTTCGTTGTGCTAAAACACGCCAACCAAATTTGGTATAGGCTTCAATATAATATCCATATTCAGAATCGAAAATGAGGCTGTTGAGCTGTTGTTCCAGTGCATTCCTCAAACGTGCAGATTCACTCTTAGTAAAGGCTGATTTATTCTTCATAAATATTTAGTTATTTACATTACTCACTGGCAGCACAATAAAATCGGCCACAAGTAGCCCGCAATGGCCGAGGTGCGTATCTATTATATGTATATATCGATAACTGTGGGTTAGGTTATCAAAATCTGTATCAACAAGGCAAATGCGTAAACTGCTCTACAAAAAGGTCTCGCCGGTTTGCAGGCATTGCACATAGGTACTTGAAATTATAGAAAAATCGTTAACATAACCGCTTTGATGTAAGCTGATTATACGCCCTGTAAGCGTGCTGTTTAGTTGTTTGATTGGCCGTTTCATTATTGTTACTTTATATATCTTATAAAGTATTCAAATACCGCACCTTGTATTTAAGTTGTTAAAAATCAACAAATTAAATAAAAACAACACCTCAGTGTAAAACGCTATTTCGCTATGTTGTAAACGCATTTTGCGAAATATCGTACTGTTTTAAACCTGATATTGATAACGCTATATCGTTGAATAACCAACATAAAGCGATATTAAGCAGTAGCTCTGACAGTAAATAATTACAACTTGCTGACTTTTAAATAATTACATAACGGGCATCTAATTGGATTGTATTGGCTATAAATAATAGCCCTACAACTCAACACCTATGAAATTTTTTTTTACTGTACTTTTAACAGCTGCAGGTATATCCTGTCTTGCACAGGGTATACCATTTAAGTCATTGCGGTACGATGAGAATTATACCTCACTCGCCAACGATACTTCATCTAATTGGTACAAGAGCTTAAAATTTGCTCCGCTAACAGTTGATAAGTTAAGCTACGTAAGCTTTGGAGGAGAGATACGCTATCAATATTTCCATTATAAAAATGAAGATTGGGGTGAAGCTCCTAACGACCGGGATGGATTTGTGCTAACGCGCTATCTTGCTCATGCTGACCTTCACTTAGGCAGTCATTTTCGTACATTTTTGCAATTGCAAAGCAGTTTGGCTAATGGGCAGTTGGATACACCCTCACCGGTTGACCAGAACATAATAGATCTGCACCAAGCTTTTGCAGACTATGCCCTCTTAACCGGACATAAGAAAAGCCTAACCTTAAGGTTTGGCCGACAGGAATTTTCATACGGATCGCAACGTTTGGTATCTGTGCGTGAGGCTCCCAATAACCGCCAGGCATTTGATGCATTACGCTTGATTTACGTTGCCCCAAACGCGAGGTTTGATGTATTTAACTCCTATTATGTACCAGCCAAGCCAAACATATTTGATGATGGCTTCAACAAAAACACGCAATTCTGGGGTGGGTATGCGGTATTTAACAAAGTTCCATTGCTACAAAATACTGATATTTACTATCTTGGTCTTCGTAAAAAAACAACGGTTTTTGATGCTAGTACAGGTTTGGAAACCCGCCATTCAGTTGGTGCACGTGCATGGGGGTCAAACCCTGAATGGCTTTATGATGTAGAAACAATATATCAATTTGGCAATTTTGCAGGTAATACCATCTCAGCATGGACGGCTTCGGCCAATGTTGCTTATACATTTAGTCAATTAAAGCATAAGCCGCAGTTCGGCATTAAAACTGAGGTTATTAGTGGGGACAGGACAAGTAATGATGGGCGATTGAATACCTTTAACCCGCTCTTTCCGCGAGGTGGATATTTTGGTTTAGCGGCATTAATAGGGCCATCAAATCTTACAGATATACATCCTTATGCACAAATTGAGCTTACAAAAGCAGTGGCTTTTAATATTGATTATGATCTGTTTTTCCGGATGAGCCGTAATGATGGGATTTATGCGGTCAATGGACGAATGATCTACCCAGGTAAGGCGGGCACGTCAGACCAGATAGGCAGGCAATTAGGTGCAGAATTCGAATTTACACCTAACAAGCACTTTTACCTAAGGCAGGAAATTACATGGTTTAGCGCAGGCGAATTTTTAAAGCAAGCCGGGCCGGGTAAAGACATTCTGATGGTTGGAACTACAGCAACTTTCAAATTTTAATTAATGGAAGCAGAGAAAGTAATAAAAAGCACAACGCTTTTGCTTTGCTTTGTAGCAGGATTTTGCGATTCTGTTACATTCATAGCGGCGGGCGAACTATTTTCGGCGCATGTTACAGGAAATTTTATAGTGTTTGCTTATGACGTTGTTAAACATTCCGACGCGCGTGGCTGGCAAAAACTACTGAGTTTCCCGGTGTTTGTCTCGGCCGCAATGCTTGGTGGCCACATTGGCAAAAAATTTGGTAACACATACCTGTTACTTATATTGGAAGGAATATTTTTGCTGTTAAGCGGCTTTTTGTCGGCACTACTGGTTCCCCACAGCCCGGCAAGCGGCTGGCTTACTCAGCTTATTGCTATGCTGATTGTAACAGCAATGGCGTTTCAAAATACATTTGGCAAACTAAACCCCAAAGCTACTTATGGCTTAACAACTGTAATGACAGGCAACGTAACTCAGGCCGCCCTTGATCTTATGAAAATAGTTTCTAATGAACAGGAAGACAGAGATATATGGTATAGTTTTAAAAGGAATTGCTACTTAATTATTGGTTTTTTAACAGGATGTTTAGGTGGCGCAATACTGGCAATGCAGTTTGGCGTAATAGCTGTGATTTTGCCAGGTTCTTTGGTACTATTCTGGCTTTGGCGCATTAATCCCAATGTTCCTTAAATTCCAAAATCTTTACGGATACCCAGTTTCTTCATTTTTGAATTAAGCGTGGTAGGCGGAAGATTCAATAAACTTGCCGCGCCTCCCTCTCCCCATATTTTGCCGTTACATTTGCGCAAAGCAGCAATAATGTGAGCCCGTTCCCCCTCACTCATAGTGATTATTTTTTGTTCGGTTACAACTGCATTAACATTTTGCTCTAACTGGGTTGGTAGCGCCATGCTGTTTATCATATCGTCGCGGGTGAGCAATACGTTACGCTCTATCAAATTTTCAAGCTCGCGTATGTTGCCGGGCCAGTGGTAATTTTTCATACTGTCTAATACTTGCGGAGCAATGCCGCGTACTACCTTGCCTGTTTTACGAGCGTATATATTTAAAAAATACTTAGCAAGGTCCGGAATGTCTTCCGTTCGCTCCCTTAAAGGCGGCATCACAATTGGGAAAACGTTTATGCGGTAGAAAAGATCCAATCTGAAGCGGCCGTCTGCAACCTCTTTCTCCAAATTACGATTGGTAGCAGCAATAATACGTACATCAGTTTTTATAGTGGTTCGGCCCCCAATCCGCTCTATTTCGCGCTCCTGCAATACCCGCAACAATTTTGATTGCGATTCCAACGGAAGTTCGCCTATTTCGTCTAAAAACAAAGTACCGCCATGTGCTTGTTCAAACTTGCCTATCTTTTTGTCATAGGCTCCGGTAAAAGCGCCTTTTTCGTGGCCGAAGAGTTCAGAGTCAATGAGTGTTGCGGGCAATGCAGCGCAATTTATTTTTACAAAGGGTTTCTCCTTTCTCCGTGAAAGCGCGTGAATACGCTCGGCTATTTTCTCTTTGCCGGTGCCGCTTTCTCCCAGTATCAAAACAGATGAATCAGCACCTGATACCTGCATTACATGATCAAAAACCGTTAACAACAGATGGCTTCCGCCTATAATTCCGGCAAAAGGATTAGGCTGATCAGATTTTGAAACGGGATGTTTTACTGCGTAATTGCTTTCTTTTTGCACCATAGGACTATTGGGGGCATTTATCATGGCTGCCATAAAGTTTGCCAGTAAAGGTTGCACTCTATCGCTTAATACCAGATGATCATCCTGATAAGCCGTGCTGCGGCGGCTATAGAAGTTAAAGTAACAAATTCGCGAATCTGGCAAATGTACAGGTACGGATAAATGCGATTTGAGGCCGTACGTATCAACCAGCAACTTTTTAAAAGACGAACCTGATAGCAACTCGCTCATTTCCTGTTCGTTATAGTATTCTGCCAATTGAGAATATTTATCTGCTGTTTTTAAACGAGTCAGTTCGTGCTTTTTTTGTTTGGTAACAACCATCAATTCTGGAGCATCTAATAGCTGGTACTCGTCATATGCTATACGGAAAAAACTTAATTCGTAAAAATCTTCGTCCTCCTGTTGTTGCATCCCTACCGACAAAAATTCAAACGGTATAAAGGGCTGCAAGCTTTTCCCAACTTCTAAAACTTTGTGTTCCCACTTTTTTGAAGAAGCCAGAATTTCTGAGGCTTTTTTTTGCAGCATGGCGTTTTGACGTGCACCATTCTCGCGTTGATTTTCGTGACGGTAAATGGCTATATCCAATGCTATCAATACATCCTTTTCCCGAAACGGTTTAACAACAAAACCATAAGGGCGGGTAACCTTGGCAGCCTCCAGCACTTTCTCATTTGCATTGGCCGAAATATAAATAAACGGGATATTCATTTCCATCAGGCGATGTGCCAGATCAATACCTGTGGTTTTCCCTTTTAAAAAAATATCAACCAGAACAAAATCAGGTCGGCTGTGCTCTATCATATCCAAAGCCTCCGTCACATTATCGGCTACGCCGCAAATGTTATAACCAGCAGTTTTAAAAATATTGGTCAAAACGTCAGCAATTATAAACTCGTCTTCAACCACAAGAATGTTTTTTCTGCTTATCATAACCCTTTACTTTACTCGTTTTTGGAAATTTCTCTGTTAAAAACCTCTGTTTTAAAAACAACATTAATTGTGCAACCCTCATCACCATAAATATCGAAGGTGCCGCCCAACTGTTTGCTTAAGCCACGCATTAGGTTTATTCCTAATGACTCAACTTTATCAATTGCAAAGCCGGCCGGTAAACCAGCACCATCATCAGCTATGGTAAGCTGGTTATAGCCATCGCCATTTCTAACAAGCGTTACGTAAATGGTACCGGTTTGCGGGGGTTTATAAGCGTACTTTATAGCGTTAGTTACAGCCTCGTTTAAAATAAGGCCCAATGGAACAGCTTGAGCTACATCCAGTAAAATATCGTCTGTGTGCTTTTCAAACAAAATACGGTTGTCATCGTCGCAGCTATGTTTTAAATAAGATAACATTTCGTCAATGTATTCGGGCATATTAATAAGATCCAAATTTTCACTTTGATAAAGCTTTTGGTGAATAAGTGCTATAGAATGCATACGGTTCTCGCTGTTTTGAATAGCGGCCAAAGCTTCGTTGTTATTAATGTATGCTGATTGGCGTTGCAGCAAACCCATAACTATTTGCAAATTGTTTTTAACCCGGTGATGGATCTCTTTCAATAACCACTCTTTTTCAACCAGCAGCTTGTCTTTTTCTTTCAGCAACACATTAAGCGCTTTATTGCCCCGTTGCTTTGTACGATAGCTGTTTAAGCTCACGCCAGCAACAACCAGGAGCATAACACTTACAGCAAGGGTTAAATTGCGGGTATTGTTGGCACGCGTTATTTTTTCCCGCTGAAGAACGCCCTCGTGCTTTAACGATGTAATGGCATTCTCTTTCTGTTCTGTTTCAAACTGTACCTGCAATTGCTGAATCTGTTTGTTCTTTGTAGCCTCAGCAATAGAGTCTTGCAGCGCAGCGTATTTTTGATAGTTATTTAATGCAGCAACATAGTTATGTTGCGCCGAATCTATTTTGTAAGTGAAGAAGTGTAATTTAACTATAAACTTCTGTTTTCCGCTGGCGTTTACGGCATTTTTAAAAGCAGGCAGTAATTTGGCAGCTTCTTGATAACTGCGCGCTGCTATAAAATACTCTATAGATGGGCCCAACATGGTTACAACAAGCACAGGATCATGTTCACCCTCTGCGTTAGCCTTTAAAAGCCGTTGTGCATATTTTTCGGCCTCCCGGTAGTTTTTTAAAGCTACGTTAGCCTGCAGATAAAATGCATTGTAATAAGTGCGGTAGCGTTCATCGATATCCGGAAAAAGGCGTTCATTTTCATTAAGTACTGTTATAGCGTCGGTCGGTTTTCCCTGATGAAGAAGGTTGTTAGCAAGGTTAGCAACTAAAAAAATTGCGGAGGGATCTTTATACTTTTGCGCTACACCTATTGATCTTTTAAAGTAATAATTAGCCTGATCAAAATGACCCGTTTCAAGGTAGATCATACCGGTGCGATTGTAGATAGTGCAAAGTAACATGCTTGTATCCTGCACAGATTCGGCTATTTTAACTGCAACTAAAGCATTTTTGAGCGCGTCTTTATATCTCTCTATCTTAAGGTAGTTAATTCCTAATAAGTCATAAACGGCTTGTGTTTTTTTATTGCCGCTTAAACGGTAACTTACCAAAGCTGACTTTAAGGCTGTGATTCCCTGGTGATATTTTTCAACCAGATAATAGAAATCGCCCATGTGTTCAAGCGTTGCGGCGTCACGGTCAAATGCATGGGCTTTGCGAAATAGCACATGCGCCTTTGCATAATAATCAGCCATAATGTTGTAGTCCTTACCACCACTTGAAGCATAATTTTCCTGTAAGTTTAAGTAACATTCAGCTGCTTCCCGATGAAGATTGTTAGACAAAAAAACCGCAATAGCTTTTATTAACAGTTCTTCACTTTTTTTAAAATCGCCTTTTTTACACAGCGCCTGCGCCCATGCTTGATAACTTAACCCTAAACCTTTGCTATAAGAAAGTTTAGCCGACAAAGCATTAGCTCTTTGAGCTATAACAATGGCGCTGTCTATCAATATTATTTGCTGTACACTATTGGCGTTGCAATAACGGCTTATATCAACGAATATGTTTACGCGGCCGGTATCAGCCTGACTTGAACGCAGTTGGCGATATAAAATTTTAACATCTTTAGGTACGGGCGGTTGAGCTAGTAACACATTGATGGTTACAAGTAAAAACAGTTTAACTAACAATAAGTTCCTAACCATTTGTTACCAGAAGATATTATTGTGAATAGATTTGTTAAACGACGAGCGCTTGGTGGTACGGCATTCATAAACCCTGCCACAAATAGCCTCCCGCATGATCTTACCAATAAATATCGTTAAAAAATTGCGTTTACTAATGACTTATTGTTTCGGCTAAATATTATAAGGGAAAATCACCCACCGGCAACGATATGTAGTTGCACGCAACAACGAAATACCGTTGAACCATGAGGTTAACTAATCAGCAAAAATAAATTGTTTATGATTTGGCCGGGATTAGATATAAAACATCTTCCATTAGAGTATTATTAAGCTTTCAGATTGTTGACAGAGCTCGAATCCAAAAAGGCCCTCTACGCCTCGAAGAGCACTTTTTTATTTCGTTAAAATTTATATGTTTCAAACATCGAACCATTCAACAAAGATCACAACCAGTTGATCACCAAAGATATAAAATAAAAAAAAGCAGCTCTTTTCAGAACTGCTTAAATTTTAAGGGTCAACAACGGAGTATAATCCGAACCGTTTTGTGGACCAATTGATCGAAATAGGCGGTTTTTCGAAAACATTAGTGTTGGTACCAATTAGTTCTTAATTATACTAAAAGTCTAATATAACAAAATAACATTGCTTCACATCCGATTAGCGACGTACTTTGAATTATGATAAATTTATTGAGGCGTTTGGATGTCTTATGCACTTAGAGGCGGCCGGTCGCGGTATTTAGGTTTCTTTGATTAAAGGGAATTATTCCAATCTTCGAACAGCGCCACGGCTTCCGGAAGTAGCAACGCGCAATTACAAAAGCCGAGCAAATACGGTCCCTCCAAGTGGTGATAAAGGTCACGGAGGTCGTGGTCGCTGCCTGTCTTATTGATTACAAGTGTCTTTTCGCCCAAACTACTGACGGTAGCACCGTATTTTTGTATTAGTTGCCACAGGCGGTCATCTAACGCGGCACGTTCGAGGCAATAAAAGCCGACCTTAGGCAACCCAGCGCCGGCTGGCCGGTGGTTTATTTTGTAAATCTCAACGATCTTTTACAAACGATGACTGAAGGGCAACAGTTCCGGTACCGGCAGGCAGGCTTCGATGGTGATTAAGACGAGGTCGGATAGATCGGTTCGTGCCACATTAATGCCTTTAAGCGGAAAATTCTTTCGATTAAAATAAACCATGAGCTCGCCGATCAGGCCTTTTTTATCCCGAGCATAGATCGAAAAAATAAAAGGTTCGTGGTGTTTTGTCATTTTGTTCAAATAACCAGCTCTCCTATGAATAAGAGTGCTAATTGTGTACGTAGCGGTGTCACCTACTTATAGCTTTTGTAGAAATTTTAACTCTATTACATTTTCGTTACAAATTCAGAAGCTCTTAAACTACCGAATATATTTAGCTGAAGCAATTCGTCTGGTATTTCAATCTTTGTTATTTATTTTACTGACCAAAATCACCCTTCGCTATCTTTTCAAAAAAGCGCCCGCTTCTTCAGGCAGGCGCTTAGTTAACTAAAACTGATATTAAAGAACAGAAGAAATATTGGAGCATGTGATACTGCTATTTAGTTTTTTCCGGCAGCAAGACCATCCTTATAAAATTTTCGCCACCGAGATATTGGGTTGCCATCTTCTTCACGTCCTCCACCGTTATTTTACCCACATCTTCGCTGTAGGTGTTTACAGCATCCAGAGGTTCTTTATTTTGGATCTGCCCAATTGTATATGTGTGCCAAAAACCGTTGGATTTTAGCTGCAGTTCAATGGTGCGTTGTGTTTCTGCTTTAAACTTGTCCAGGTTTACCGGTAAGGGTCCGGTATTTCTTATTTTATTGATCTCATCCAATGTAGCTGCAATTAGTTGCTCTACATTGTTGGGAGCGCAGGCGAAAGAGACCGTAAAGTTGAAACGGGCTTTAGGGTACTTGGCGTATGTAACCCCCACGGTTGGCGCATAAACGCCTCCCTCGTCTTCCCTGAGACGCTCTATAAGCCTTATTTGAAGTATTTCTTTTAACGCATCAACTTTCAGCTGGTTGGTAAAACTGTAATCAAACGGCCCTGAAAAAAATAGTAATACGTTGGCTTTGTCTTCTGTTCCTTTGTAGACCGTTTTGCTGACTTTGCCTGCAGGGCTGGTAATACCCAGGTCTTTAGCCTGCTCGTTTCTATAAAGGGAGGGCAGGCTGCCGATATATTTTTCCAGTAAGGGTTTTATGGCTACTGTGTCTATGCTGCCTGTGAATACAAAGGTAAAACCTGACGCGTCTGCAAATCTTTCTTTATAAATGCTGTAGACCTGGTCGAGTTCAATGTGATCGAGGTCTTCAGCAGTCTGCCGTGCCCGGCGGATATTATAACTGCTTAGTACAGCGGTCACGGTGTCGTTAAATACCTGCGCGGGATCATTTTGCCGGTTTAGGAGTGCTGCCTTTGCTCTTGCAATGGTATTTTTGAAAAGGATTGTATCCTTGCGTGGCTGCGTGAGGTAGGCGTACATTAATTGCAATGCGTCTTCCAGATCGTTAACGCTGCTCGCTCCGTTTACAGCTTGAGTCCGCTCGCCGATTGAAGGGCGTATACTGAATTGTTTACCTGATAAGTATTTGGATAGTTCGGACTCATTGTAGTTGCCTGCACCGAAGGAAGGCACGATATTCGCTGCATCGGCAGCGCGGAAATGCGCGATGTCGTATAAGGAAGTGCCGCCGGCCGATGTTCCGGTAAATAGTATCTGGTCGTTTTTGAAATTTGTGGCTTTCAATAATACTTTAGCTCCATTGCTTAACGTAAGCGTTGTGATGTTTAATGCTTTGTTATACTCACTGTTGATGATCTTACCTGCAATGGGAGCCGCCGTTAAAAGGCCTTGCTTGCTGGTCACATCCTGAAAAGCAGATATATGTTCGCTTTCTACAGCTTTCATCCATTCCATGAATGTTTGCTCAGACGGTAGTGACGCTTTTTCTTTTTCAGGAGCTGTTATCAATATGTCCCGGTCCGTTCCTTTGATCACCTGCTTTAAATAGTTGTTCACTTCGTCGGTACTGAGACTTGCCGATACATTTTTAGAAATACCATATTCGATGTCTATACCGGGCGAGGCGGTGCCGTGTAAAAAATACTGCACGTATTCAGCAACGTAATTATCAGACGGGGTCTTACTTTTTTCTTTTAAGACCGACGCTAATTGCTGGAGATAAACATTTTTTGCACGGTCAAGTTCCGTTGGCGTAAAACCATACCGCTTTGCCTGTTCGCTAAGGCGCCATGCATTTTTGAAACCAGCCTCTAACTCCCCCGGCTTGGCTGTTATGGACATTGAATAATTATCCAGACCGCCTATAAACTCTCCGATCCCGGCTCCGGCTGCCAGAAACGGAGGGGCTGACTGGCGTTGAACATCCGCATAGCGTTGGCTGAGCATGTAATTGACCAGCTGCCGAATCAGGAATGCCCGGTAATCCGCAGCGGTATGTAAGTTCAACTTGGGCTGTTTAATGTTGATTTCTATACTTGTATTGGTTTCTTCCGGGTCTGTAACAACAATGTACTGGTCTTTGCCTGTTAATTGCACCGTGAAGTTGGGTCTTATACGTGGCGATGCAGGTTTTTTAAGGTCGCCAAATCTGGACTTTATATCCTTTTCCATCTTATCAACATCAATGTCCCCAACCACCATCAACGCCTGCAGATCCGGCCGATACCAATCGCGATAAAAGCGTTGGATAGCTTCGGGTTTAAAGGTGGTTAGCACTTCTTCTGTCCCTATCGGCAAACGTTTAGCATAAATTGAATTGTTGAGTAACAGTGGTAAGTATTGGTTTTGCATGCGTTCTCCTGCTCCTTTTTTGAGGCGCTTTTCTTCTAATACCACGCCGCGTTCTTTATTTATTTCTGCAGGGTCCAGCGTCGCATCCTGCGCCCAATCACGCATAATTTGTAATCCATGCTGTACGATTTCCGGTTTATCTGAAGGTATAGGTAGTTGGTAGATCGTCTCGTCGAAGCCGGTGGTAGCGTTCAGGTCGGCACCGAAACGAACCCCCGTTTTTTGCAGATAATCTACCAGTTCATTTTTCGGGAAATTTTTAGTGCCGTTAAAACTCATGTGTTCAATAAAGTGCGCCAGCCCGCGCTGGTCGTCGTCCTCTAAAACCGACCCAACTTTATTGGCCAGGTAAAATACTACCCTGTTCTTAGGTTCCTCATTGTGGCGTATATAATAGGTAAAGCCATTGGCTAATTTCCCGGTGCGCACGGCCGGGTCAAAGGGTAATGTTTGCGCATAGGTTATGCTGTACAGTCCCGTTAGCAGAACTGCAGAAAAGATTTTCTTGATGTTCATTTATAAATTAAGGTTGATTTGATTGAATGGTATTACTACACTCCTGTAAAGTATTTTGCATTATCTTGCTTATTGATCTGCCATGCCCATTAATGATAAAATGTTCTCATTTCTGATGATCATCATGCCCTGACGGTCTTCAGTAATACCCTCTTCCAGTTGATAGGTATACCGTGGAATAGCCCCCTCCATTATGGTTGGCATATATTTGAACTGAATGTTGGGCTGTGTTTTAAGGGCCTCGCCTACTTCTATAATGTGCGTGGATACTATAAAAAGGCAATTTTTATATTCGGCAAAGGCTTCTGTTACCGCTAATGTACCGTCATAGGCGTCTTTTACGTTGGTGCCTTTAAACAATTCGTCAAAGATCAAAAGCAGCCTTTTGCCGCTGGCGGTAGCTTCCGCGGCTTGCTTCACGCGCAGCACTTCAGCATAGAAATGGCTGTAACCCGCACCGATATTATCTCCAACATTGATACTTGAGTAGATGCCATCACGGATGGAAAACTCCATTGATTGGGCCGCTATCGGGAAGCCGATATGGGCGAGGTACATGTTGATGGCAATGGACTTCATCCAAGTGGACTTTCCGGCCATATTCGCGCCGGTCAAAAAGACGACATTGGAAGCGCTCCTCATTTCGATATTATTTCCAACCGCCCCGTTTATCGCTGGATGGCAGAGGTTGACAGCCGTGAACAGGTTCATTTCAGCCGGATATGCTGTGGCATAAGCCATCTCTTTTGTTTTAGCAACATTAGCAATAGCAATACAAACATCCACTTCATCAATAAACCCGAGTAATGCAATTACCTCTGCGCGAAGTACATGTCTTGTTAAGTAATCATAGGAGGCAATTGTTTTCAGGGAGATGGATTTGTAAATGTCCGTTTCTAACAGTTCCGCCACCTGGACATGATCGAAGATCTGCAACAACTTTTTAATCCGCCCTTTATAAAAATCGGGAATTGCCTTCATTTGCTTTAAAGCCACTAAAAGGGCATAACACTTTTTTAATGTGCTGATTACCGCTTGCAGGCCTTGAACTAATTGCTTAAACTGCTCGTCCCTTGTGATCCTGGAGGTGATCAGCTGGATCATAACACGAGTATAATTACCAAAGTAGGTGGCCGGTACTCCACTATCTATATAATCGTTCATTACACTCAACTGTTGTGGATCAAAAGGAAAGGTAATCCCGGCAGCACCAAAGAAGGCGAAGAGTGCCGACCTTTCATTGATCTCCCCGTGATTCAAAAGGGGATTTCTGAACCACTCGTCCAAGAGCTGCTCTCCACCACTGCTTTTTGCTTTCCTGAACAGAAAAAATACCGAGCCGGGACTGAATTTGCTTAACAGGTTCAGTTCATCTAATGACTGCTTGTCAATATTAAATTGCTTATCCATTTTTCTTCCCGTTTTTTAAAATTTCAAGAATGCCTTCATTTTTAATAATGATCATACCGTGACGGTCATCGGTCACACCTTCCTTTAAGGTGTAGTTGTAAACTGGCAGGCTGTCTTTCATGGTTGTGGGCAGATAGTAAAAGCGCGTATTAGTTTGTTGTTTTAGTTGATCAGCGGCTTCAACTATGTGCGATGATATGATAAACCGGCTCGTTTTCATTTTTGCAAATCCCTTCGTTACAACTACGGTTCCCTCGTGGGCGTCTTTAACGTTGGTACCTCTGAACAATTCGTCAAAGACTACAAACAGGGATTTGCCCGCGCCTAATTCAGCCGCAATTTTCTTTACCCGTAATACTTCCGCGTAAAAATGGCTGGCGCCAATTCCGAGGTTATCAGGCAGGTTGATGGTGGTATAAATGCCGTCCATTACAGAAAAGTCCATGCGCTTGGCAGCCACAGGGAAACCGATATGTGCAGTATATAAAGCAATACTTAATGATCGAAGGAATGTGCTTTTTCCAGCCATATTGGCACCGGTCAGGAATATCAGGCTTTTATTACTGTCCATTGTAATGTTGTTGGGCACTGGATGTTTAAGTCCGGGATGATAAACGCCTTCCAACGCAATAATGCCGGAACCTTTAGGAAGCGCAACAGGGAATGTAAAACCGTTTTGGCGAGCTACATCAGCAACAGAGATGTAAACATCAAGCAAATAAATAAACTGCAATACCCTCGCCAGTTTGTCTTTTTCGCGCAGGCGGAACAAATCATCATATGCTGTTGCGGCAGCGTAGGATAGTTTTGGCTTGGGCTGTTCTCTGAACACGGGCGCTAATGAATCATGATTTAGCAATTCCGCTATCTCGGCGTTTTGTTTGGCCATTCCAGTAATGCTACTTATATGGTTGTTATTTATAAATGCGCGAAGTACATGCAGTAATTCAATTACAGCGCTTACGCTTTCACTCGTCTCTTTTTCGCTTAGTTCTGGTTTTTTTGCGTCATGGACATCGTTGGCATATGAAAAATATTTTTCGGTTTTATCTAATACCCAGCTATCAAAAGGGAAACGGATATTGACTTTGCTGAAAGTGGATATAATAGCCACCCTGTCGTTTATGGCCTCCCGGTCACACAATGGTGCGCGAAACATTCGTTCCAGCAGTAACTCTCCGCCCCTGCTGAACGTTTTGTTATAGAGGTCGCAGATGCCGTTTTGCTGCTGATCAGAGAAAAGGCGCAGATCAGCGGTGGTTTGTTCGTCTGTTTGTAATAACATGGCTATTTTTAACGTCGTTTTCTGCGCAGCCAGATGATCACAAAGGCGGCACCCATTAAACCGGGAATAATGAATTTATAGAGATAATTTAAAAAGGCTGCATCGGCTTTTCTTACGCGGATATCATTGTCAATCGGGGCAGGCCGGCGATCATCAATGGGCACCTTATTGTCTGATAACCAATAAAATACACCCGCTGCCATTTTGCTGTTCACATATTTTGTATCCTGGATAAGCCCGTTAGCTAACCAGTCGGCATCACCAAAAATGACGATCTTTTGCTTTTTATGACCAACACTCCTACTCAGCGCAAGACCAGTAATGATGGGTCCGGCCACATCACCCTTCTCCGGATCATATTTCGGCACCTCATCTATGAAATTTTTAGTTGTTCGTTCATTCCAGGAGCCGACAGAGTCGACAAGTTTAAAGTCATTCAAAGAATCCGTTTCCAGCATGGGCGTGTATTTAAAACCCGTGACCGGTTTATATGTGATAGCTACGGTGCCAGGCATAGGTATCCATAGCCCCGAAAGCTCAAAATGATATGCCATCTTACGACCCTCTTTTGTAAACGCTGATGTAACTTCATCCATTTGACGTTTACGGTTGTGTTCTACCACCTGTCCCGGAAGAAAAGACACGCCTAACCGTGCCACCAGGGGGTTCATTACCTCCTGTCTGTTCAGGTCGCAGGCCACCACCAGGTTTCCCCCGCGATCAATGTAATCGTTCAGATTTTTGATCTCCTGTGCGGTGTAAGGCGTTTTGGCATCGGCGATAACCAAAATATCGATACTTTCAGGAACGGGTGATGACAAGTTGCCTTGCGAGATGTCCATGCCGTTATTGATTAGCGACCGTCTCACTTTTTTATCGCTTGCCAGCATGGAATAGCTACGAGGGCCTATATCGTTCAAGGTGCGCTCCTGGTGCCCCGTTACGAAACCGGCTTTGGGTAAGGCCATTACCAGCCTCTTGAACGCAGCCGTGGTCTGTGCTTCCGCAGGAAATTTCTCGCCGTCATAATAGCTCCTTAACAGAGTTGATTTTCCGTCTTCCGTAGTGATCTTTGCTACATAGGTATTTTGTTCCGCAGCAAGGTCTATTTCGTTCTTAAAATCTTCGCCAGGCCGGAAGATGTCTTTATCCACTTCATAGGTGTTCGCTACTTTTTCAATGGTCTGATCCAATGTTAATCCCTTAAACCGGCTTTTGTGCAGGTTGATAAAATAAGGGCCACCTTGAATAGCATAGTAATACTTGTACTCGTATTTGATGTTAGGATAAAAATAGTTATACACATCATAGCGAAGCATATCAAGTTTCTGCGTAGACGGTGACACGAAGTTACCCCATTCAAAAAGGTTAACATAGGTGGTGATATGTACCTTGCCTTTAAGTTTAGCCATCACGCGCTGACTTTCCTTGGTGAGCGTGTGCACTTTTGCCTGGGTGGAGTCATAAAATGTTACCAAAGCTGGCAAAGAACAGATATAGCCAATAATCGCTACCAGTAAAAAACTGCCGACGTAACGCATAAGCGACACTGTTCGTGTGGTCTTCTCCCGCACAACTTTCAGTCGGAATACCGTAAACGCAATAAATAGTGCGGGAATAACGATAAGATAGACTACGTCTACACTTAGCACCAGACCGCTCAGCATACCGCTTACGCGAGCTGCGACACTGAGCCAGAAAGTAACATCCCGAACAAATTCAACGTCTTGCCAAACCCTGTCAACAAAAGTCAATGCAGCGAGTACAGCCAGCGTACCGATGGCGGCTCCTATTTGATAGGAGGTTAACGAGGACATGAACAAACCTATTGCCGCATAAGTACACATCATCAGATACAAGCCTAGCAGGCCGGTCAGTACAACGGGCAGATCAAAGTTTTCGACCTTTAACACCCCAAACAGTACCTCCGGAACGACCAGCATGACCATGAGGAAGTTGAAGATCATCATACAAAAAAACTTACCCAGTACAATTTGCAGATTCGTCACCGGCGATGAGTACAAGAGGTTGATCGAACCGGAGGAGAATTCCTGGCTGAGTAAACCCATTGTTACCAGTGGCAGGTACATAAATAAGGTGGCCGCAAGACCGGGTATCAGACCCCCGTTTTGATTAGCAAAAAGGTCGAAAGTAATGTTCTCAATCGGAAAACCCAGTTCCTTTGAATTGATATAATAGTTAAGGCCTAACATGAAAAGCAGGGCGGTATGCAATGCAAACGCAATTAGGATAAGCCAGGCGATGGGAGAATAGAATATTTTCTGAAGTTCTATTCTGGCGACATCTATTATTGATTTCATATTTTTTATTTTCTATGCATTTTTATTTGACAACTCCGAAAAAACATCATTGAGAGAGGTCTTTTCCGGGTGAATCGTTTCCAATCTCCAATTCCTCGACACGCATTCCACAATAAATTGTTCGGCTATACGGCTACTCCCGCCTATTTTTAACCGGTATTCTCCTCCTCCCAGCGCTTCTGCATCAGTAATCCCCGCTATCTGAAGAATCTGTTCTACAGGCGGAGCTGCAAGTAATCGTACTAAAAGGCTGTCGGGCTGTAAATAATTGTCAAATTCCCGCGTCTCTCCAGAGAAAACCAGTTTGCCGCGGTCAATCATCAGGATATGGTCACAGATGGCATGCACCTCTGTTAGTATATGGGTGGAAAAAATAACCGCACGTTCCTTCGCTATATCCCGCACCAGTTTCCGCACTTCCATGATTTGATTCGGATCGAGTCCGTTGGTGGGCTCATCCAGGATGATAATGGCTGGCTTGTGAATGATTGCCTGCGCGATGCCTACCCTTTGCTTATACCCACCGGAGAGATTGCGGATCAGGCGCTTTTCAAAGTGAGTGATGGAAACTTTTTCCATCACTTCATTGACTGCATTTCTTACCTCTTTTTCAGGTATCTTTCGTAACCTGGCACAATTGCTGAGGTATTCCTGAACGGTAGTGTCCGGGTGTAAGGGTGCATGCTGAGGTAAGAAGCCGATCAGTTTTTTGGCTGCAATCGGATCTTCGTTTAAACTAATGCCGTTAACGATCACCTCCCCCTCGGTTTGTTTCAAAACACCGCTGATGATGTTCATGGTGGTTGACTTTCCGGCACCGTTTGACCCAAGTAGGCCATAGACACCGGTCTCAGGCAGATCGAAACTAATGCCCCTGATCGCCCACTGGGTATTGTAGCGATGAGAGAGTCCTCTCACGCTAATTAATGATTTGTCCATAAAATGTTAATACTTTTAAATGCTAAGGGTTTTGTGTCCAACTTGGGTTAAACACCATGACCTGTATGGGAATCTGAAGCGTATAGCGTGGATCGCCCGGTGGCAAAGTGGCTATCACGTTATTGTTTTTATCCAATCGCGTAACCGCTGGCATCTTTCCTTCCGCGTTAAGCCTGCGCATATCTATCCACCGCATGCCATTATACGGGAATTCAAAGCTTCGTTCCTGCATGATCTTTTGCAATACTTCTTGCTGGTTAGCGGATATATATTTTTGATAACTGTCCGACGGGAACCGTTTTTTTCGAAGCGCATCCAAATGATCAAGTGCTGTCGGAATGTCATTAGCGCGTGCGGCTGATTCCGCAATGATCAGTTCCATTTCCGCAACGGTAGGTCCCCAGCTTATGGTAGCCGTTCCACCCAGCACACCTTGGGAACGGTATTTGACAACACCCCGGGTAGGAAAAGAATAATCACGAAGGTTACTATAATAAAATTTTAAACGCAGGTCTGTCTTGTCAAAGCTCTTAAGGAAGTCGATAGTAGGCACTTTATCCTGATTATAAGCCCGGCTCACCCTGGCATAGAATACATCGGGCCGTACGGTAAGGTCTCCTATTTGCTGGGCGCTGGTCATCGTGGTGAAATCCATAATAGCCTTAGGGCCGACGGCTAGTGCCAGTTGAGCGCTTTCAGCTGCCTTAATATAGTTGCCCATATATTGATAGGTTCTGGCAAGTACGGCGTATCCTGCTGCCTTGCTTCCACGAAAGCGATTTTTAGCATTATCAGCAGGTAGGTCAGGAATGGCGGCCGTAAGATCACCAAGGATAAACTCGTAGATCTCTTTGACGCTTTTGCGCGGTGGCGTAGCATTATTCAGGTCATGAGAGGTAACGAAAGGCACTGCCAGGTCTGAAGCTGCAGCAGCCTGAGCAAATGGCTCTCCGTATAAATTAACCAAATATAGGTAAGCGTAGGCCCTTCCGAGTAAGGCTTCCGCTTTGAGCGAACGTTTTTGTGCCACAGTACCATCAATTGCTTCATCAATCTTGTTGATGACAGTGTTGTAGTAATAGATTTCGCGATAAAAGTCTTTCCAGATCACCGCCTCGCCGGCAAACTGGTCTTCGGCGAACTGCGCCTGCCATGTAAATACTCTTTCATTAACCTGATCTAAAGGAAGATCAACATTCGTCAGGTCGGTATTATCGGCCAGCAGGTTAATTGACTCCGGCAAGTCTGTCGTCGCTTCATAACTATTTAGCCATTGGTCATAGTCATGTACCGTTTTCAGCAATTGTACGCCTTTAGGTTCTATGTCCAGATATTTTTTACAGGAGCTCAGCAGGAATGCCAGGAGCAGCATTGGTATAAGGCGGCTGTATATGTGTATTTTCATCTTTTTTACGTTTTTGATTAGAAACTAACATTTACAAGAAAAGTATACGTTGGCGTCAGGTATGACTTCGCATAGGAGCCCGTAGCCAAGCTGTAGTTTTGCTTGTTCAGCGCCACGGTATAAAGGTTGGACCCTTGTACCTTTAACTCCACATTACCGAGTCCTGCCTTTTTGGCCCAACTTGTACCTTTAAAGCTATAAGCAGCAGTTACATCTCCCAAGGTAAAATAAGCGGCGTTGACAGTGTACTGATCCGAACGCCCCAGCCAGCTGGAATACAGGTAACGCAGTTTCGGGAGGACATCAGGGTTGGCCTCATCTCCGGGCGTTTTCCAGTAATTGTTTACACCTTCCAGTGGCCTTACCGCGGTCGGGTCGGGAACCGGAAGTTCTGTACGCATGCCGCCGAAATAGTTAATCATCGCGTAAACATATACTCTGCCCATGTCTACCCGGTTACTTATACCCATATTAAAGGTAGGAATACGACTTCCTGCATAAGAGAGATTGTCTGTAAAGAGTGTTGGTGTAAACTTCTGCGTAACACCGTTTTTGTCTGTGATCAGCATTTCTCCGTCTGCATCGATACCGGCATGGTGATAATTAAATATGGCACCAAGCGGACGACCTATTATCCTGGACCGAAGCGCCGGGTCGGGGTTATAATATTGCAGCACTTTATTGGCATTGTAGGCCATTACCAAACCTGTGTTCCAGCTAAATTTCTTTCTGTTTATCCAAGTGCCGTTTAGGTTAAACTCCAGCCCGTCATTTCGCACAGAAGCCTGATTAACCACTGCGAAACTTCCACCCTTGGACGGATCGATCTGACTATTGGCCAGCAGGTCGGTACTTTTCTTACGATAATATTCAAAGCTGCCCGAGATGTTGCGAAAAATGGAAAAGTCCAGCCCGATATTGATGTTGTTTGTTTTTTCCCATCTTAGTCCGCTATTAGCCTGAGACAGCAGGGCGAGCGCAGGAATGGTATTGTTCTGATTAAAGAAATTAAAAGAAGTTTGCGCGATTACCTGAGGAAGCGAATTTTTAGCCACATTCCCGTTAAAACCATAGGCAGCCCTAAGTTTCAGGGTATTTAGCCAATTGAAGCCTTGCATCCACTTTTCCCTTTCTATATTCCATGCAGCGCCAGCTGACCAAAGTGGCTTATACTGATATTTCGGATCGGTGCCGAACAAGTTGGACTGGTCTACCCTTAAGCTGCCTGAAAATGAATACCTATTTTTAAAGGTGTATATAAGATTAGAGTAAACGGACACGAAACGGTTATCGGCATAGGTCAGTTTAAACAGATCCTGATAAGAGGTATAGGGGTTAAAGGGCGCAAACATAGACATGCCGTAATTGGTAAAGTTTTCCAAATACTTATAATCTACCGATTGGTGCAGGAGCGTTTGGTCATCGTAACCCAGAATGGCCGATGAGTTGGACTGATTCACAATATCACGAAGTTCTCCGCCTGCAATAACATTAATAGCGTGATCTTTAGCCAACAACTTGTCATAGTTCACCTGTGCCCTTACAGTATAGCTCCGGGTATCGGCTATGGTATTTTTCAGCAAGCTGCCT
The DNA here is from genome assembly GCF_002797815.1 of Mucilaginibacter auburnensis. NCBI lineage: Bacteria > Pseudomonadati > Bacteroidota > Sphingobacteriia > Sphingobacteriales > Sphingobacteriaceae > Mucilaginibacter > Mucilaginibacter auburnensis. The sequence continues at coordinate 2,256,951 of NZ_PGFJ01000001.1, read as the reverse complement.
TCAGGGAAATTCAACTTGAATCCTCCTGCAAAGTTGTCTTCCGCATAATAATTCATGAACTGCCTTACCACAGCGGATTTTTCTGTAGCCAGGTAATTGTCTTCAGATTTTGCTCTTTCGTACACCCCGCCAATTTGAATATTGAGGGCATCCGTGATCTTATAACGCAGGTCGGCTGTAATCCTATTGTTAATGACGCGTGTCTTATCCGACACTTCATTCACTTCCTGGAGTGGATAATAAAGATTATCAAATAAACCCGCCGCCATGATGGTCTGGTTGTAGTAAGGGTTCATCAGTGATTTGTTGAACACCGGCGCCGGGTTGCCATTTGCATCCTGCAAGCGCTCATAGGGATATAAAGAAGCGATATCAGGAATTGGCGCGGCGTTGTTTCTTGATTCCTGGTAGCTCAAGCCAACGTCAACCGATAGTTTTCTGGACATGTTAAACGTGGTACGTCCGGTAAGCTGGAACCGGTTATTGTCGTTTTTAATTTGTGAGGAGGTGCCTCCAATATAGTTTGCGGATAGATAGTAGAGGGCGTTATCGTTCCCGCCTGACAGGTCAACATTGTAGGTTTGCGTAACCGCCGTCCGGAGGAACAGGCGGCTGTAGTCTTTTGCATTGTTATAGGCACCCAGTGTTTGCAGTTTTTGTTTTACTTCGGCATCTGTGATTACACCGGCGTTACCCTGCGCCATAATGTTGACTGGTTCAGGATAGTTAAAATAGGGGCCTAAGTAAGGGTCGGCCAGAAAGTCCCAAAGAATCGGTCCCTGAAAGTCACTTTCCACCTTTGCGTTGGCAACGATGGCCTCGTAGCCATTTTTATCCCATCGGTACCTTTCGTAGTTTTCTTTGGGTTTTACGCTTATGGTAGACCTGAAGTTCACTACAGACCTTCCCGCCCTGGCTTTTTTGCGCTCAATTACAATCACCCCGTTGGAGGAGCGCGCGCCGTAAATGGTTGCGGCCGCGGCATCTTTCAAAATGGTGACAGACTCAATCTCATTCGGGTTTATGGAGGACAGATCGAGTTCCGTCGGGTAACCGTCTACTACGATCAGCGGCTTGCGGACACCGTTAAAAGTAGAAATACCACGGATCTGAAAAAGCGGTTCTTCTTCATACTTGATATCATTATTTACCAACAAGCCGGGCAATTTATTCTGAAGGCCGGTTATGAAATCTGTCGTATTGATTCGCGAATTAAATTGCTTTTCGTTAATGGTGGCTATACTGCCAGTGCTTTGTTCGGGCTTGATCCGCTGGTAACCGGTGCTGACCAGTTCTACTTCGTTCAGATTAGATATAACCTCTTCCATCGCCACATCGATATTGCTGCGGCCCTTAACGGCTATTTCCTGCGTTTTGAAGCCGATAAAAGAAAAAACAAGTATGACATCGGAATCTGGAGCATCTATGGCATAAGTGCCATCTTCATTGCTCAGGCTACCTAAGGTACTGCCTTTTACACGGACGGTAACATTACCCATAGGAACGCCTTTATAACGCACGGTTCCCGTGACGTGAAATGTTAACTTAACGGGTTCAAACGGTAGGAGGCTTTTCATTCTGATCAACGAAACGATCTTACCGTCAATCTCATAAGCGAGCTCCAAGCCGTTCAAAGCCTTTTTTAATACTTCCGGGAGGTCAGCGTCTTTAACGGAAATGCTAATGTGCTGAACGTCGTTTACGGATCGGGTATCATAGATGAAGCTGTAACCGGTCTGCTTTCTGATTTCTTTTAAAACGGACTCCAGGCTTACATCATGCCTGTCCATCGTGATGCGCTGGGCAAATGTAGATGCACTTACCTGCAAAAAAGTTGCTATTAAAATAACTGTCGTTAAGCGCATAATCAACAATATTTTAGCATATAGGGGATTAAGTAACCAGGGTTTGGTTGTATAATTTTTATACATTTGTTCAAGTTTGGTTGAGTTGTTGCCTTAACTTTCCACGGCGCGGGCAACAAATTGTGAATAGAAATATTGACTTGTACCAATCTTCAGCCAGGCCTTACTTTAAGGTCTGGTTGTTTCTTTTGAGGGTAAGGCTTTTTTCGATAGTTTCCTTTCTTTTTATTTTTAACACTTTATTTGCTGACATATATTTTTCTGCCGTCTATAGTGAAATGGACGATCCCGGCAGCTTCCATGGAATGAAGGACGGAAGACAATTTTTCGTTCCGCGATACCCAACCGCCAATCTCGATGTCATCCGGCACAGATGAGTTGTAAATAACTTCTACATTATACCATCGGGCTATTTTACGCATGGCTGTTTTAAAGTTGATATGATTGACGTAGAACTCATCATTTTTCCAGTCCAGTGCTTTATCAATGATGGCTTCGCTTACCTTGATCTGCCCGTCAGTATTGACCGCCTGTTCGCCCGGTTTCAAAAGCTTTTTTACACTGCCGGCAGCAACTTTAACCGACCCTTCCAGTAAGGTGGTCACCAAAGCTGGCTCATTGGCATAGGCATTCACATTAAAGTGTGTTCCCAGCACCTGGATCTCCTGTCCTGCCGTTTTAACGACGAAGGGATGTATTTTGTCTTTGGCAACCTCAAAATAAGCTTCACCGGAAAGTTTTACCGTTCGTATTCCATCTTCAGTCAGCGCAGGTGCATAGCTCAGGCTGGAAGCCGCATTTAACCACACCGCCGTACCATCGGGCAGTCTCACCTGGTAGGTTTCCGCATTGGCCGTGCTGATGGTATTGATTTGATGGCTTCCGGTGCCGGAACCCTTAAGCTCATAAACCAGTTGTCCATCCGCAGCTTTGCGAATAGTCACGCCGCCTTGTTCCACCAGCTTTCCGTTCAGCATATCAGCGAGCCTGATCTTTTTGCCATCCGCCAGTGTAAGTGTGCCACCCGGCTTGCCCGGTTCAATGTCATTTTGGGCAATAGCGCTGTAATTATGCGTCTGATAATTAAAATATAATAAGCCGGCGCCCAGGAACACCAGCACCATCGCCGCAACCGCGATCCCTGGCCAAAGTTTTATCGAACCTTGATAGCCAGCCGGAGCCAGGTCCTTTTTCACAACTGCCCACATTTTGGCGCTTGCCTCGTTCAACTGTTTTTCCGTAAAGTCAAGCTTTTTCTCATTGTTTAATTGAAAAAGCCAGCGTTTCGCGATCCTTTCCTCCTCGGGTGTGTAGTTTCCCGAATCTATTTTCCTCAAAACTTCCTTAACGTTGTTTTTCTCCATCTTTTTGGCGGCAATTATGCCCTAATTATCGTTAAGACGCAGAAGCCATTCAAAAAAATTACATGATGTTAATTTTTTTTTAATAAAATTTAAAATTATACGCGACTGCGCTATTTATTCAGGATGAAAATAACGAAAATAACGACGCCTAACCGATTTCGAAGGTGTTTAAGTGCGCGCTGGAGCTGAACTTTGACGGTATGTTCGGATATTCCCATCTGTTCTGCTATTTCCTGCGGCGAGTGCTTGAACTTATGTTTCAGCTCATAGGCCTGGCGCATTCGCGGCGGCATTGCGGCTATCTCCTTTTCTATCATCTCCCGGATGTCCTTTTCCCGGATCAGGTAGTCGGTATCATTAGTATCCACATCTATGTAATGACTGCCTTCGGCAATGTAGCGCTTAATGGTTTGCTGGTGCCGGAAAAGATCGAGTATCTTGTTCAGTACAGATTTATATAAGTACGCGGACAGCGAAGCTTTGATCATGAAGTTCCCCCTGTTCGCCAACATACCGGTAAAAACGTCCTGCACTACATCCATGGCCTCGTCTTCGTCGTCCAGTTTGCGGTACGCAAAAATATACAGCAGCTTGTCATAGCGCTGGTAGATCTCTTTGAATGCGGCATCGTCATCGCCATTAAATAAGGCAATAAGCTCCGAATCGCTGTAGCTACTGTAATCTCCCATGATATCCTGAGCCTAAAACTAATTAAAAACATGGAAACTCTGTTAGGCATCACGCTTTTTACCGCTTTGAGCAAGATTTTGAGAGACCAGGGGCAGGTCCAGCTATCTGAAAAGCAAATCTATGTATAATTGACCTGGAGATTCGGCTACAGGCGTCGAAAACGTGGCAGGCAGCCATTCCATCGTAAAGGCAATTTAAGCCAGGCAAAACAGCCTTGCTATCACAACAACCGCCGAAGCAACATTTTTTTTGTAGAAATGCACTCTCGGTTCAATTAATGACAGTGCTCGAACCTTAAACATGCCATCTATAATCACTATATAAAAGAAAAGAGCAGCCTTTTCAGACTACTCTTTTGTTGAAGGGTCAACAACAGAATATAGTCTGAACCGTTTGTGGACGATTGATTGAAATAGGCAGTCTTTCAAAAATATTGATATTGAATTATTAAGACAATGGTATAGGAATTGTTAAGCTTTCCGGGCGTTACTAGGCAGGTAGCCAAACTTCTTTTTAAAAGCAGCGGTAAAGTGGTGCGCGTTTTTATACCCCACCAAATGCGCAACCTCGCTCACTGTATATTCTGATGCCGACAACATTTCTCTTGCCTTTTCCATTCGCAGATCATATAAATGGCCGAAAACGGTTGTGCCGAATGCTTCTCTGAACCCTTTTTTTAGTTTAAAATCATTGAGGCCAACTTTATGCGCAAGTTCAACTAACGAGCATGGTGACTGCAAGTCTTGACCAATCAGTTTTTTAGCTAGTTGCAACTTCTCGAGGTCATGTGTTTTCAAGACACGTGGGGTAGCTTCCTTGCCTTGATTCAACTGCTCTATATCCAGAAACAAAAGCTCGAGCATTTTAGCGGCAAGGAATATGCGGTGCAGGCAGTTGTTTTCGGCGCAATCCGTTATTGAGTTTAGTATATCATGCATGGCGCGAGTTATAACCCTATTGCTTGCAATTTTTGCACCCTCAGTTAATTTGTTTTGCAATGCAGCGTTTTCATCACAGGTGAGTAGTTTCTTTACCACCTGTTGGCTTAGACAAACTGTAAATAACGTTACTTCACCCTGTATTACAGCATCCATTGTAGTATTGCCTACCTGGATAAGACTGTTGTGCGTGTCGGCGTTCAGCCGCAGTCCCATACTTGTGTTCACGCCGCGTATGCTCAACTGTCCCTGCAAAGTAAAGTTCATCATCCAGGCAGGCTGTTCCACCCGGGCGGATATTAATACACTTTCAGGGCTTTTTAGTTGGATGATGTAAACGGCTATGTCTTCAACATGAAAGCTTTTTACGCTGATCTGTATCTCCCCCCTCACTTCGTCGAAACGGTTTACAATCACTTCATCTATCTGATTTTCAGAATAATGAAGGGGATTAAAAACTACCTCGTTGGTAAAGGGAATTGTGACCTTCAGCATGTATAAAATCCGTTTAGCGTTTATTTAAATCCCTTTAGCGTTGACCGCTGATTTATAAATCACACAAATTTGCAATATTATTTTTAATTAGTCTAAATAATGATTAAATATTTACTGCTGCTTCTTTTAATCCTTTTGCTCTTTGGTAACGTTGCATCGTCTCAAAGTAGCGATGGAACCATTCAGGGAAGAGTGGTAACAAGCGATAATAGGCCAGCTGCTGGTGTAACTATTGAGGTTGCTAACAGCAGGCTTGTTGCGGTAAGCCATGCTGATGGCAGGTTTACCCTAAAGCTGAGAACGGGCAGTTATATACTGCAATTTAAGGCGCTCGGTATGCTCAGTACTCAACAACAGGTTACGGTTACAGCAAACAGCATCACAGAAACACCCGATGTAAAACTTAAAGTTTCCTCTTTCCAATTGAGAGATGTGGTGGTTACAGGACAATACGCTCCTCAATCCATGAAGAATTCGGTCTACATGGTGCGCAGTATTACAAGTGAACAGATGCGTTTACGTAACCCGGCTAAAGTTCAGGACGTTTTAACAGATCAGTTAGGTGTACGATTTACCAACGATCTTACACTGGGCACTACCAGCATAACCTTACAGGGCGTCGCCGGTCAGCGTGTCAAATTATTGCTTGACGGGGTGCCCCTGCTTGACCGCGGCGATACCCGCGAAAGCCTCAATCAAATAGATGTTAACACCATCGATCATATTGAAATTGTTGATGGCCCCATGTCTGTTAGCTATGGCAGTGATGCATTAGGCGGTGTGATAAATTTGATAACCAAAAAAGGCCGCGGCGGGGAAAGCCTGCTTGTTTACGGTCGCGTGCAGGAAGAAACCGCGGGAAAAAAATATCAGGCTTTCGACGGCCCGGGTACACACCACGAAAATGTAGGCATAAACTGGGAGCACAACGGTTGGCAATTGGGCGGCAACATTACCCGCAATAACTTCGATGGCGCCAGTCTGGGCTGGATACCCAAAGATCAATATTTAGGCAGTGGTGTTATAGGTTACAGAACGAGGGCGCTCAACCTTTGGTACCGTTTTGATGGGGTTGACGAAACGTTGTTGAACAGCCGGATAATAACAGCAAGTAACGTACAAATTGACCAAAAATATTTAACCAATCGTTTTACGCACCAGCTGCAGGCCGAGTGGCAGATCAATAATCAACTAAGTTTTAACGGAGCTGCTTCTTACACAGATTACAGCCGCCGCACACAAACCACAAGTCTCGATCTGTTGACAGGCGACAGAAGATTAACGCTGGGTGACGGAGAACAAGACAAATCCGTCTTTGATACAAAGCTTCTTCGCGGAACTGCGCAATATAAGCTAAACAACTCAGTGTCATTCCAACCAGGTTTGGAATTCAACCTTACAGGCAGCAGCGGCGCGCGCATAACGGGAACACCTACTATAAACGATTATGCTTTTTTTATCTCCTCAGAGATACGGCTCAGTCCTTCAATAAACGTAAGGCCGGGTGTCCGCTTTACCAAAAATTCTGTATATGACGCACCGCCGGCAATACCATCTATCAACACAAAAATAAAATTATCCAACAGCCTTGACCTGCGTCTGGCTTACGGACGTGGTTTCCGTGCACCTGCTTTGCGCGAATTGTATTTTAATTTTTTTGATGCCAGTCATTCCATCATGGGTAATGACCAATTAAAGGCGGAGTATTCCCACAGTGTAAATGGCTCATTAACCTGGCAAAAATTAAATAGTGATGTGTTCAGTTTACGCTCTTCTATAGGTGGTTTTTACAACTATTTCGACAACCTGATCACAACAGGCTTCAACCCCGTCAACCCTGCTGTCACTACTTACATCAACATCAATAAATACAAAACTACCGGCGCTACCTTTGAAAACACCTTTGGCTTTAAGAACTTACAGGCTAAAGTCGGCTTCTCCTATACAGGTATTTACAATGAACATGCTGATCAGGACCCATCCCTGCCCGGCTTTACCTGGTATCCTGAAGTAAACTCCAACATACTTTACAGCATAAAAGCCGTTAAGACTGAGTTAAGCTTCTTTTACAAATACAATGGTAAGCTGCCTACCTATGAGCTGATTGATGTTGGCGGTAAACCAACCATCAAGCTGGCGCAACGCTCAGCATTTCATATCGGCGATTTTACTGTCAACAAATACATCAATAAAGTTATCACGCTTTCGGGCGGGGTTAAAAATATATTCAATGTAACCAATGTGTTTAATACATCTGCCAATATCGGCGGCGCGCACAGCACCGGCGGGCCGGTACCTATGGGCTATGGCCGCTCGTACTTTCTGGGCCTGACCTTTCAATACAATAAAAATTAGCATCACACAAATACAATTTAAACAATAAACTATAATAACAATTATGAAACATTTACTCAGCTGCCTGTTAGGATTTACCCTATTGATGTGCGTATCCTGCAAAAAGTCCGACCCTGCTCTACCTGATAACACACTTGGTTTTTCAACCTCAACACAAGGTTTAGGTACTACCGACGCTTTTATCAATATATCGCTTAACCTTAACCGTGCTACAGATGTTGCTATACCTGTTGTTGTGGACCTTACTGCAAGCGGTGTAACCTATGGGACTGAATTTACCACCGAGCCCGCGGCAACCACAAATATGTTAAACCTTACTATTCCGGCCGGAAGTAATGCTGTCAGCTTTAAAGTGATCAAAAAAGATGACATATTCCTCCAAGGAAATGAGTCACTTACGTTTAAAGTGAAGTCGGCTGGCGCACCAGTTGTATTAGGTACAACTACCGAGTTGAAATTGAGTTTCTCCGCTATCACCTCAACAGGTTCTGAGTTAACCCTTAACGGTGGCGAAGGCGGCTCTGCAGCCATCAACTCCGTTTATGTTGATTTGAGCGCCAACGCCCAAACAGCCGTAAAACGTACGAGCTGGGATCTTGGTTTTTACACTGGCGCCGATTTCCGTGTGATACTCAATAACACCACCGCGGCATCAGTTGTGGCGGTCAACAAAACGGATATCAACGCAATAAACGCTACCGATGTGACTTTGGCTAACCTCGAGTTAGGTCAGGGCAAAGGTAACTTTGGCATTATCGATGATGTTAATGGCGATATAACAAAAACGGCAATAGCAGCGGTATCAGTTACAGAAGCTGAAAATAAAGTATATGTGATAAGCCGTGTAAACGGCACCGGCGCGACACCATTAGCTGCCGATGTTTACAAAATACGCATATTACGTAATGGTACAACAGGCTACACCCTACAATACGCAAAACTTAACGAGACCACATTCAAAACACTTGATATAAATAAAAACGCTGCTAGTAACTTCAGCTTTATATCATTTGATACCGGGGCGGTAAGTGTTGAACCTGCCAAAGACCGCTGGGATTTTGTATGGGGCTATAGCATTTACTATACAGGTACGCTGCCTTACGCTTTTTCTGACCTTGTATTTGTAAACCACCTAGGCGATGTAACCACTGCCGAAGTAATTGGCAATTATGATACTTATGCTGAAGCCAATATCGCCACCACTACTTTCAGCAACAGCCGTAATACGATCGGCTCCAATTGGAGAGTTACCCAGGGCACAATAGGTGTTAAAACAGACCGCTTTTATGTGATAAAAGATGCCGCAGGCAATGTATACAAACTCAGGTTTGTAAACTTCACTACGCAGGACGGTGGAACAAGGGGTTATCCTAAGATTCAATATACGCTTGTGAAAAAAGGAGCATAATATAACCCTATAAATCAATCACTTACAACAAAACGGCTCGGCTTGTGGGGAGCCGTTTTTACAGTTTAATAAGCAATTTAAAAAAGACATGACAATAAACAGATTAATAATCGCCTCGGTATTAATGATCACAGTTTTGGGATTCAGCTCTAAAGCAGGCAAAAAAATAGCGGGACAAAAAATCGTATCTCTTAACGGAACCATCAGCGAAATACTGGCGGGCATAGGAATGGAGCCTTATATTATAGGAACCGATGTAACGAGTAATTTTCCCGAAAGCATAAAACGCAAACCAAAAGTTGGTCATAACCGCACGATATCTGCCGAGGGGATAATTGCCTTGCAACCTGATATTGTTACCGGCCTGACCACTGATGTAAAACCCGAATTGCAGGCCCAATTAAAAGGTGCCGGTATAAAATTGGTACTGTTTAACCAGGAATTTACTGCTGACGGTACCCGTAAGCTGATCAAAGAAGTGGCAACAGCTTTTGGCGCGCCCTCAAAAGCTAATCCTGTTATCGATAAGCTAAATGCCGATCTGGCCTCGGCCGCTAAATCAGGCAAAACAGGCGGCAAACCTAAGGTGCTGTTTATTTATGCACGAGGTACCGGCACCATGATGGTGGCCGGCGAAGGCACCTCTGTTGAGCAAATAATTGAGCTGGCGGGAGGCCAAAATGCCGTTAAAGGCTTTACTGATTATAAACCGCTTACCCCTGAGGCATTAGTGGCTGCTGATCCCGATGCTATTCTGCTTTTCAGTAGCGGCATGGAGAGTTTGGGCGGTGTTGCTGGTTTACAGCAAGTGCAGGGCGTTAACCAAACAAAAGCCGGTAAAAACAAAAAATTCATCACCATGGAAGGTGAATTGCTAACAGGTTTTGGCCCGCGTTTAGGCCAGGCTGTTGCGCAGTTATCACAAAATCTAAAATAAGCAGCGTGTTGAAAAGCTATCAATTAATTTTTAGCGGATTGACGCTGTTTCTGCTAGCCAGCATGGTAGCGGCTTTATGCGTTGGGGCGGTACATATCAGCCTGCCACAATTCTGGTCAATGGTCACTAATAGTATTGGTTTGAGCAATGAACAGTCGTATACCGACCAGCAAACCGCAGTTTTGTTAAACATACGTTTACCACGGGTACTGTTAGGTGCCGCCATTGGCGCTGCACTGGCTATTTCGGGTTCGTCTTTACAAGGGCTTTTTCGAAATCCGCTGGCAGAGCCGGGCCTGATAGGCATATCAGCCGGCGCAACATTAGCAGCAGCATTAACTATAGTTTTTGGCGGGCCGTTATTAAACAGATTGGGTAATGAGCATAGCTATTACGTATTGGCCATTGCAGCTTTTATAGGCGCATTTATCACTACACTAATCGTTTACCGTCTTGCGATGCACAATGGCAAAACGGTTATAACTGCGCTGCTGCTGATGGGCATTGCTATAAATGCCATCGCGTTTGCTTTTACAGGATTGCTTACCTATCTGTCAACCGATGAGCAACTACGTAACATCACTTTCTGGAGCCTGGGCAGTTTGGGCGGCGCCAGTTGGATAGCCTTTAGCAGCGCTATACCTTTTATTGTTATACCGCTTATTGGCCTGCCTTTTATGGGTAAATCGCTTAACGCTATAGCCTTGGGCGAAGCGCAGGCCGCGCACATGGGCATCAGCGTTAATCACATTAAAACGCTCGTCATCATTTTCTCCACCATGGCCGTGGGCGCATCTGTTGCAGTAGCAGGGTTGATCAGCTTTATCGGATTGGTTATACCCCACATTTTGCGCATGGCTTTTGGTGCCGACAACAGGCTTATTATTCCTGCATCAGCCCTGCTCGGAGCGGCAGCATTATCGTTTGCTGACATGATATCGCGCACAGTAGTGGCTCCAGCCGAGTTGCCCATAGGTATTGTAACGGCCATTGGCGGTTCGCCAATTTTTATTTATATGATCTGGTCACAGCTTAAAAAACAGCAGATAATATGATAGATGTAAAAAATTTAACCTACCAGGCAGGTAACAAAAAAATACTCCACGGCGCATCATTCAATCTGGTGCCCGGCGAAATGATGGCAGTGATAGGCGCTAACGGGGCGGGAAAAAGCACCTTGCTAAAACTGCTTTGCCGTGAAATGGAGCCAACATCCGGCAGCATAAAGTTTAACAACAGGGATATCGAATCTTATTCCATTCATGATATGGCTATGCTGCGGGCGGTGCTTACCCAGCACAATACAGTTAGCGTAATGTTTACCGTAAAAGAACTGGTGATGATGGGCCGCTATCCGCATTTTGAAAACCGCCCGTCAGCGCATGACATGGAAGTTGTTAAAAAAACAATGCTGGAAACAGGCATCACTCACCTTTCCTCACGCAATTACAATACCCTTTCGGGTGGTGAACAGCAGCGTGTGCAACTGGCACGGGTAATTGCCCAGATCTACGACAGGCCCAATGCCTTCCTTTTTCTGGATGAACCTACCAACGGGCTCGATCTGCTCTATCAGCAGCAAATACTGCAGTTGGCGCGCAACATGGCTAACCGGGGCTATATCGTTATCAGTATTTTACACGACATCAATTTCGCATCGCAATATGCTGATCAGATCCTTATCTTAAAAAACGGAAAAACCGTGGCATTCGGTGCTCCGCTGGAGGTTATCAACTGCGAAAATATTCACGAGGCATTCAACATAAAAGTAAAACTGATGGAATGCGAAGATTTTAAATGTCCACTGGTGATACCCAGCGGTTTAATGGTTTAACAAAAAAAACACATAAAATATGGAAAATACACTAACCACCTTAAAACAACAATGGGAACAGCTAAAAAACGAGGAACCCAGATTACGCATACGCGATGCCGCCGCTAAACTGTGCGTGAGCGAAACCGAACTGGTTAACACAGATGCAGGCGCCAACAACACCCTGCTGAAACCTGAATTTCAGGAAATATTAAAAGAGATCAGTACGCTGGGTTACGTGATGGCGCTAACCCGTAATAATCATTGCGTACATGAACGTAAAGGCGTTTACACCAAAGTTAGCTTTAATGGCCCTGTTGGCTCAATTGTGACGCCTGATATTGATCTTCGCCTGTTTATGCACCACTGGCACTTTGGCTTTGCAGTTAACGAAGATGAGCGCTTCAGTCTGCAATTTTTCGGTGCCGATGGCAGTGCGGTTCACAAAATTTACCTTACTGATAAAAGCGACGTAAACGCTTACCACCAACTGGTGACTAAATACAAAGCAGATTATCAGCAGCAGGAATTGGTTATAACGCCAGCCAAGTTGGAAGCGGTTGAAAAACCAGATCATGAAGTGGATATCAAAGCATTCCACGATGCCTGGGTAAACCTGAAAGATACCCATGAGTTTTTCGGCATGTTGAAAAAATTTGAGCTTACCCGTACGCAAGCGTTACGCCTTGCTCCTGAAGGTTATGCCAACCAGATCAGCGTTCAGGCTTTGAAAGACACGTTAAAAAAAGCATCGGAAACTAACCTGCCTGTTATGGTATTTGTAGGGAACCCAGGTTGTATACAGATACACACAGGCGAAATAAAAAAACTGGTACAGACCGGCCCATGGTTTAATGTGCTTGACCCTGAATTCAATATGCACCTCCGCGATGATGGTATTGCATCGGTATGGTTGGTTAAAAAACCTACCACAGACGGCGCCGTTCACAGCCTTGAAGTGTTCGACAAAAAAGGTGATATCATTGTTCAGTTCTTTGGCAAACGCAAACCCGGCGTGCCTGAGGATGAGGCCTGGCGAAGTGTTTTGTTTAACTAATAATATTCAGCAGTAGTGTCTGTTTAGGCACTACTGCTTCCTAAATACATCTGTGCGGGTAAAACCGTTATATTAAGTATCCAGGGTCTATTGTCATAAGTCAGTGTTCAGCTTAACAATGTAACAATAGATTAATGGGTGAAGTAATAGAAAAACTCGCCACAGCTTTTGCCAAGCTTATAAATAAAATAAGCAGATAGCGCAACCATGAGAATTTTAAAGTGCTTATTTTCGCTTAAATATACTAACCTTTCCATTTGCTAATAAATTAACCGTTCTTACTTACAAATTTACACAGCATCTTAAGAAAATCAAAGTCAGTGGATAAATCAAACAAACATTTTAAAACTGCATGGTTCCAACATGTCCGTTTTTTTGATTAGTCTGCAGCGCCAGCCCGTTCTATGATTTATAACGGTTGGGCGGAGAGACTTACACTCAGAATGGCATTAAAGGGCAGCAATTTGAGTTTTTCCGGCTACGGCAAAGTAAGGATCAGTATCCGGTAATATTATTGTTTTATTATCGGAAAACCTTCGACCAATAAAAACCATAAATTATCATTGCTACAAAAAATGCCATCAAGTTTTCCTTTGATCGCCCATTAACGGTGCTCGAACCGAAAAAAATGCTTTCTTTTGCATAGAATAGCACTTTTGGCTATTTTAAACTTCTCTTGAACTCAAACCTCGAACCATAAAATTAAAAAGACAACAGACTTATAATCAGATATATAAATAAAAAAAGCAGCTCTTTTCAGAACTGCTTAAATTTGAAGGGTCAACAGCGGAGTATAATCCGAACCGTTTTGTGGACGAATTGATTGAAATAGGCGGTTTTTCAAAAATTTTAGAAAGTGAACTATAACCTTTTTATAATTACCAGAAGCAAGCGCAAACTCAAACGGTGCACCTCAAAAAAGTCAAAAAAAAAGCTGAAATAAGGATGAATCATTAAGTCTCCGGCGATGGTCACCGGGGATTCTTAACTTTGTATTATTTAACAGCCAGCAGATCTTTTTCACCTTCCGGCGGGACTGCCAGCAATTCATCCGGGTAGTAGTAAAACCTTTGGTATCTCGTTACTCAGGTGCGCAGCGCGGTCGGCTTAAACATATTTTTGAATTTCGCAACTTAAAAATTCGTTTGAGGACTACAAAAAATCCTTTTTATGATACATTTTATTTTATTGAAATTCAATTAGTTATGTTTTTACAGCAAAATATTTTACGGACCGGTTATTGATATAGATAATTGTCATACAACGACATCCATAAAAATAAATCATGATCAAATTTCAAACAATTGCCGTGATGCTTTTCGCATTCACTTTAGGCACCTTAGGTTTTTCCAATTCTGCTGCTGCTCAAAAATATCGCACTACTGCCGATACCGTGAAACTCAATAAGGAATACGGTGAAGTTAAATTGGATATAGCCGAATTAAATTCCAAGCTGATTGAACAACAAAATAAAACCGCAGGTTATCAATCTAAGATAACTTCTACCGCGAAAGATGCAGCCACATCTGCGCAGAACAGTAAGGAAACTGCTACTACCGCTACCAATGGGGATATGGCCGATGCTAAAACGGCCATGAAACAGGCGAAAAAAGCCAGTAACCAAGCTGATGATGCGGGAGACGCTATAGACGACAAGGACGATAATGCCAAAGACATTAAAAAGCTCCTTGAAAAAATCAATAAAAAGACAGAAAAATTGACTGAACTTGAACAGCAAAAAGCTGCCATCATGTTAAAACTGAACAGTTCTGCTGCTATGTAAACAACAAGTTGTTGGTTTAACAAAAGGGGCTGTATCAAATGAAGTGCAGCCCCTTTTTATTAAGGGATTTTTTGCGTGTCTTAAAGACATACGTGACCAAATAATCAGAAGATATCCAAAAAACGCGCCTAAATGGCAAAAAAAACACCTGCCTGTTGGGGCAAGTGTTACGAGTAAGATATCGTGATAATTAGATTACTTTTACGTTTACTGCGTTCAGGCCTTTCTTGCCGTTTTCCACGTCATAGCTAACCTGGTCATTTTCGCGGATCTGATCGATCAGACCTGTCGAGTGTACAAAAACGTCTGTTCTTGTATCATTTTGTGAAATAAATCCGAAACCTTTCGAATCGTTAAAAAATTTCACTGTTCCTTCTTTTTGCATTTAATTGTTTTTATGTAAGTCGACAAGGTAGTCTTATTAATCGGTATAATTTAACTTTTAGTAAAATAATTAAAAATAAATTTAAATAGAACGAATGATCAGTTTAATCAAATAACTAAACGTATATTACACAACCTATCTCTCTTTTACACCTTAGGCTTTACCCTTAACTGATTCAGGTAATTTTTAAGCTTTACACCGAGTCAGCTAAACAAAAATGATAAATCCAACGCCAACTGCCGGCAAGGCAGATAAAAATCAACCTATCCTGGACAAGCAAATCGATCTGTTTTTATTCGACCTGAAAAACGAGTCGATAGAGCTCGGTTTCAAACAGGGAGAACATTGGGCGCTGACCCTTTCTACTGATCTGGAGATCGCCGATCTGAAAAAAAATAATCACAGGGTGATCGTTCTCCGTTTACAACCCGAAGAATTACTCAATGTGTACCAGCGCGTAAAAAGGAAGCTTAATCAGGAGCTATCAAGTACCGACGCAGTATTGACTGCCGGCAATCTTGAGCACAATGGCAAAGGGTTCCTGGCAGCGTACCCGGTAAGAAACATCCGTTAATATCTGGATCAAGTATTATGGCATTTTTAGATCATGTGCTGCAGCCGCCCGCTTATGGCTGGCAGAACACACAGGGGGAACTGGTGCGCCCCGACGTACGCACGATATTAAGAGAATTTTTCAGCAGGTTGAATGTATGGCGGGATCGAAAGAATTGGCTCGCTTTTGTAAGCTGGTTTAAGGTATTTTGCCTGATACCCTTCTTTGTTCTTTTTATTTTTCAGTTTTTCAGCTGGTGGATGTTATTGGCTGCTTTTGTTTATGGCATGATCATCATGGGCACGCATGGCACGGTCTGGCATCATCGCTATTGCACCCATGGTGCCTATCGTTTTAGCAACGGTTTTTGGCGCTTTATGACAAGGCAATTAACGCTCAATATTATACCCGAAGAAATCTATATTATTTCTCACCACGTGCACCACTCGAAATCAGATAAGCCTGGCGACCCTTATAATGCAGAAGGTGGTTTTTGGTATTGCTTCCTAGCCGATGTTAACCATCAGCCTATTGCAAGAGGTCTGAGTGAAGATGATTATAAGCGGGTTACCCGCTTAATGGCGCATACCGGTGTTAAGGGTAACACTTACCGGCAATACCAGTACTGGGGATCGTATGCCAGGCCGCTGGCTACACTCGCTACCTGGGTGCTCAACTGGTCGTTCTGGTACGGAATATTTTACCTAGCGGGCGGACATGCTTTAGCGTGCTCCTTATTTGCTGCAGCCGGTGTTTGGGCTGTTGGCGTACGTACGTTTAATTACGACGGGCATGGGCACGGTAAGGACAGGCAACGCGACGGCATCGATTATAACAGGGCTGATCGATCCATCAACCAATTGTGGCCGGGACTGGTAGCCGGGGAATGGCATAACAATCATCACCTCTACCCCAAAAGTGCCCGCAGCGGCTTCAAAGCTTATCAACTGGACATGGCCTGGATATACATCCGCCTGCTGCATCGTGTTGGTGCGGTAAGCCAGTATCGGGATGATAAACAAAGCTTCGTTAATAAATACCTGAATCGATGAGGCAACTGAAGATCACGCCTTCGATCACCTCGCGAGACAGCCGGGCACTGGAGCAGTATCTGAATGACATCAGCAAGATCGGCATGGTGACGGCTGATGAAGAAGTTACGCTCACCCGCCTGATCCGGAACGGCGATCAGGCAGCACTGCACAAATTAACCGGTGCTAACCTGCGTTTTGTGGTATCAGTTTCCAAGAAATTCCAAAATCAGGGCCTTTCCCTTAATGACCTGATCAACGAAGGAAACCTCGGATTGATCAAGGCCGCGCAGCGGTTTGATGAATCTAAAGGTTTCAAATTTATTTCGTATGCGGTATGGTGGATACGTCAGGGC
The DNA here is from genome assembly GCF_002797815.1 of Mucilaginibacter auburnensis. Taxonomy (NCBI): domain Bacteria; kingdom Pseudomonadati; phylum Bacteroidota; class Sphingobacteriia; order Sphingobacteriales; family Sphingobacteriaceae; genus Mucilaginibacter; species Mucilaginibacter auburnensis. Next base: position 2,239,921 of record NZ_PGFJ01000001.1, on the reverse strand, counting down.
ATGATGCAGGCCATTGCCGAACAATCGCGGCTGGTGCGTTTGCCATCCAACCAGATCAGCGCCCTAAGCCGCCTGCATCGCCAGGCCTCGCAACTGGAGCAGGAGTTTGAGCGGGAGCCCTCCATTGAAGAAATAGCAGCAGCCATGGAGCTTTCGACGGACAGTGTTGCTGGCCTCATAAGTAAATCACGCCGTTCTTTATCGCTGGATGCAAATATTAATGATGAAAGTGAAAATTCTTTAATGGATCTGCTGGCAGCAGAAGGTGAAGCTACTGACGAGCTGCTCATGCGGGAGTCCTTGTCTGTTGCCCTGAAAGATGCATTAAAGCATCTGTCGGAGCGTGAACGTGGCATCCTAATGCTTTTTTTCGGAATCGGCCAGGAACAGCCTTTTACCCTGGAAGAAATTGCTAACCGGTATCAGCTCACCCGTGAGCGGGTAAGGCAGTTGAAAGACAAAGCGCTACATCAATTACGGCACTATGCCGGGAAACGTGGCCTGTTAAAATATCTATAAAAATCTATACTGCCGAAGTATGGCGACGGTTGAGCTATTTTCTGATATCCAGGAAGGTATTATAAGCAGACGCAATTGAAGGTGAGGTAGAAAAATATGTTCTGCTAACTATTAAATAACAGCTATGATATACCGAACAGGATTTGCATTGAACAACAACGGCCTTGAACGCTACATCCAGGTGGAAACGATACTTGCTTTTTACGAGCAGCAGTTCATTAGTACAGGCAAACATCTCTTATTTGAAGACGAGACGTTCATTGGGAACGTTACCTTGGATAATGACGAATATACGCTTCGGGGTTTCGAAAATTTCGATGATGCCGCAAAGGCCGACATCGAAATTTTTTTAAGAAAACTGACCATTCCGCATCAGCAGGAATTGATGTCAGCCTTTGGTTTCGGCATCCAGTCGGCTGATGAGTTGATCTTTTGTGAGGTGATATTGAAAGATAAAGGCATTTATACCGTTTGGATGAATGGATCGCAGGCTGCTGAATTAACACAAGACAGCAAATGCAAGTGGCATCAGCTTACAGGTGAAAAATTACGACCATCTATATTGAGAGAGATCACGGAGCGGGTAGAGGGGTATTATAATCAGTTTTAACTTATTGCTTGTAATGCATATGTTAAAAGCCGGCGGCTCAAGAGAAATATATATTTAACGGCGGCCGTAACAAAAGAGGCTCCGGCCAGTTGTACTATAACACGCGCAGCAGGCACTTTCAAATCATCATCGCTGCAGAAACAATAATTATCATGAATAAGGACAAAAAGAAACTGCCTAACCCGGTAGGAAAAAAATTGCCGTCAGACTATCAGACAGGTAAGACGGAATCACCTGCGCCGCAGATCATTGCAAGCAAAAAGAAAAAATAACATGAGCCAATCAAAAAGTCAGCCGGCCCTGATAGGGTCATGAAAATGCGGTATGCGGCAGGCGTATTTTGCGCCTGTTTGTTACTGCCAGCCATCGTTATAGCGCAAGATGCCGCTAATACTATTCCCAAGCAAAGTCAGCAACGTGATACAGCCCGACAAACTGATCTGATCGATATCGGCAAGGCGCTCTTTCACATCAAACCTCAAAAAATACGGGTTCAGCGCGAAAAGAAGATATATTTCTCTATTTTACCGGTACCCGGTGCAGTGCCAGGTGGCGCAGGCCGGGCGTTGATCACCAGTACCACCGCCGGAACCTATCTGGGTCCGCAAAGCACTACCAATCTTTCCAGTGCCAACTTTGCACCTTATTGGAATTTCAAAGGACGTTTTGGTATTCCATTACGTACCAGCATCTGGCTGCCTGACAATAGGTGGAATATTCAGGGGGATATCCGCTTATTGGTTTATCCCCAGTACACCTGGGGACTGGGGAGTACTGATAATGATCAAAAAAAAACATTGGTCAATCAGAATTATATCCGCTTCTACCAAACTGCACTCAAAAAAATTACGCCTTATTTTTATGTCGGCGGCGGTTATAATTTAGATTACCACAGCAGCATCAGCAGTGACGAGCCAGGGATAGACCTTCAGCAATTTACACATTATAACTATGGCACGCAAAGCAGCTCTTTGTCTTCCGGGGTAAACCTGTCTTTGCTATATGACACCCGGAACAATTCGATCAATCCGCTGCCTGGCTCTTACCTGAATATCGTTTACCGCGCAAATCCCACATTTTTAGGGAGCGATCAAAAATGGAACTCGCTTTATGTTGATGCAAGAAAGTACCTGCCACTGGATCGCGACAATCCAACCCGACAAAACACGCTTGCTTTTTGGTCTTACTTCTGGACAGTATTTAACAGTAATGCCCCTTACCTGGACCTTCCGGGCATAGGCTCAGACCCTTATAACCGCTCGGGCGAGGGATTAGAACAAAACAGATATCGAGGCAGATCACTGGTTTATCTGGAAAGCGAATACCGGCGTGATATTACCGGCAACGGGTTGCTGGGATTTGTTGCGTTTGTTAACGTCACCACAGTAAGCGGTTCGGGATCTCTTTTAAGATCGTGGCATCCGGCCGCAGGCACTGGTTTGCGCATTAAATTCAATAAAGGCTCCAATACCAATATAGGGATAGATTATGCCTTCAGTAAAGGTTACAGTGCGGTACTACTGAATCTGGGCGAAAAGTTTTAAGAATAGAATTTTATTGAATCAGATAATTCTAAATATAATCAGCTTACCCGTGAACGGGTAAGGCAGTTAAAATACGAAGCACTTCATCAACTAAAAACTATGCCAGAAAATGTGATATGTTGAATTAACTATAAAAATCTATCTTGACGAAGTGCGGGGGCGGTTAAGCTGTTTCCGGACAGCATCCACCGCGGTTCCCACCGCCTGTATAGCAGCCTTAAGCTTAGCCGTAGTGACATTTAACTCCCGGCTCCACATTTCCAATGCGTACTCATCATCGATGTCGATTGAGCGCTCATCTGGCATACTTATTCTGAATCTCCTGTTCATTGCTATTGGCTTTTATTTCATGTTCATGCTATTCCGGAACTTACGGATCTGCGCATCAAGTAAGTTAATGTTCAGGTCCTCGTAATGGTCCTCCCGGTATTGGGTCAATTTTTTGATCCCTCGCTCGACTTCACTGATCATTTGGCCGATATAGGCCAGCGCGCCGGCCTTTGCCTTTTCCATCGCCAGGGCTTTATCAAGATACCCGTAAAACATCTGTTCATCAGGGGGCAGCTCATAATAAAATTGGTGGGTACCGGTCGTTTCGTCCGTAGGCTGCTCTACGGGCAAGCCACGTTTAAACTTAGCGGGGGTGCACGGTATGAACTCATTCGACCTTATTTCGGTTACGGCGGTATCATGCTTGTAAACGCGGTAAAAGCGTATATAGGAGCGGTTTTTCATGGTTGGATTTTGTTTAAATTGATAGCTCAGGCACTGGCGCGGTTGACCAGGTCGCTTACCCGGACGAGTAGGTCCGTAACATCAAAAGGCTTAGCTAAATAGTCATCTGCCATACATTGCTTTTCGTGCCGGGTTCCCCATCCGTGAGTAGCAGAGACGATCATGACGGGCATCTGACTTGTAGCAGGTGATGATTTGAGTGCCTTGCAGATATCGCGACCGTCCATATCCCCGAGCCTTACGTCCAGCAGCAGCATATCCGGCGATGTGCGTTGCACGGTCAGCATCACCTCCCTGCCTGAATCCAGCGACGCCACTTCATAACCTTCAGCTTCCAGAATGAAAACTATGAGTTCGCGAATATCATGATCATCTTCTACTACAAGAACAGTTTTCAGAACGGCTAACATAGAACGTATTTACAGATAGTATCACAAGGACAAACCGGGACACCTATTGTTTCACCCGAATTTAATATTTTTAACTTTTGTTCAAAATATTTAAAATAAAGGTTAAATTTCAATATATTGTGCTATCTTACACAAATGCGCACGGAATTCTCCTGTCGTTGATCAAGATTAAGTCATATGAGTAAAGACAAAGGCGCTAAGAACGTCAAGAAAGCGCCGAATACGGAAAGCAAAAAAGCCGTTTCAGACTATCAGGCAGGCAAAAAAACCACCTCTAAAGACGACCTCGGAGCCGGTAGTAAAAAGAAATAGCCGATGGGCATTATTCTTAATTATTCAATATCTTAAAAAAACATTTTCTTCCCGATCGATCCAGGTTAAGAACTCAGTGAACTTTCTCCCATGGACGACATTCAATCTTTACAGCATACCATACAGCAGCTCCGATTAGAGATCGAGCATTTAAAGTCTGAAGAACATCGGGCAGCTATCTTATCAACAGATCAGCGCTATCAGGAAAGCCAGGTTCGCTTTCGTACGGTCTTTGAAGCCTCCCGCTTAGGCAATAAGATCATCGCGTCTGACCTTAAGATTCTACAGGTTAACCAGGCTATGGTCACTTTGCTGGGATTTGAGACCAAGGAAGAACTGATCGGCGCGGTCATACTGGATTTCGCTCCGGAGGAACGCCACAGCGACTGGCACTTTTTACAGGAAAAACTATGGCAAGAGATGTCCCCATCTTTCAGCTTTGAGACCTGTCTGCAGAAAAAAGACGGCTCGAAAGTCTGGTGTCAGATCACTTCCATCCTATTTCCTGATAATGGGCAGACCCTCGGTTACACCATCATAGAGGACATTACAGAGCGTTACAATTTGCGGGAGCAAAGGGAAGAGTTTATTAGTATAGCCAGCCATGAGCTTAAAACACCGATCACCAGTTTGCAAGCTACCATTCAGATCATCCATAAAATGGTAACAGAGGGAGCCGTCGTTACGGACAGTTTAAAAAAGTTTGCAGGCAATGCCCGGCGTTACACTACAAAGATCAACCATCTGGTGGAAGATCTTTTAAATATGACAAAGATCGAACAGGGACAGCTGGCCCTTAATAAGAATATATTTGCCCTCTCAGAGTTGATCGATGGGTGCTGTGATCACATTGACGCAGGCGGCAGGCACTGCCTAAGGTATACCGGTGACCATTCGCTTAAGGTAACCGCTGATCAGAATAAAATTGAACAGGTTGTGGTGAATTTTGTGAACAATGCGGCTAAGTATGCGCCTGAATCCTATGAGATCGTAATAGACGTTAAGCGTACCTTAAACTGCACTAAAGTATCTGTCATTGACAAAGGCAAAGGTATACCGCCAAGCAGTATAAGCAAATTATTCGAAAGATATTACCGCGATGAAGGAAATAAAGAGCAGGTCGCGGGCTTAGGACTGGGCCTATACGTTTCCTCAGAGATCATCAAAAGACATGGCGGGGAAATTGGTGTGGAAAGTCAACCAGGGATCGGTTCTACTTTTTGGTTTACGCTGCCGGACGTCAATATGCTTTCGTAAGTATCTCCCAAGAACTGCATTTTAAAATTACAGGAAAGCGGTCGACCAACAAAAACCATAAATTATCATTGCTACAAAAAACGCCATCAAGTTTTTCTTTGATCGCCCATTAACGGTGCTCGAACCGAAAAAAATGCTATCTTTTGCATAGAATAGCACTTTTTGCTATTTTAAACCTATCTTGAACTCAAACCTCGAACCATAAAATTAAAAAGACAACAGACTTATAATCAGTTATATAAATAAAAAAAGCAGCTCTTTTCAGAACTGCTTAAATAAAAAGGGTAAGTAATCGGGCTCGAACCGACGACCCTCGGTACCACAAACCGATGCTCTAACCAACTGAGCTATACCTACCGTTTTGTTGGGAGTGCAAATCTATAAATTTATAAGCTAAAGTCAAGGCCTTTTTTAAAATTACATAAAACTTACGTTCGGGTTTAGAATGCGTCTAAATAATAGGGTAAATTTGTTACATGGCAGAACAACTAATTGAACTGAACGTAACGGGTATGCATTGCAACAACTGCGCTATGTCTATACACCGCTTATTGGAGAAGAAAGGATTACAAGACATTTCAGTTGACTTTGCCGGAGAAGAGGTAAAATTCACTAATAATCCTGCTGTAACGCTGCCCCAAATAGTAAAAGACATTGAGGGACTGGGCTTTAAGGTAATTGGCGACCCGGCCCTGCATACTCCGCGTTTTTATGAGCAGGTTGAAAACAAGTTTATATTGTGTGCAATTTTCACTGCTCCCCTGCTATTGCACATGGTGTTGCCATGGCATTTATTGCACTCGACATGGGTCCAATTAGCTTTATGTTTGCCGGTTTTCATTGTGGGGTGTTTGCACTTCGGAAAAAGCGCATTCAACTCTGTTAAAGGCGGTGTGCCAAATATGGATGTGTTGATTTTTGTTGGATCTACAGCTGCTTTTGTTTACAGTTTAGTAGGTACGCTACAGCATTTAGGTCCTCGGTTTATGTTTTACGAGACCTGCGCTACTATCATTACGCTGGTGTTGTTGGGCAATGTATTTGAAAAGCGGTCGGTAAATCAGACCACTTCTGCGGTAAAGGATCTTATGAAGATTCAGCAAACTACTGCCAATCGTATGGTAAACGGCAGTATAGAAGTTATTAGTGCGAAAGATGTTCGCCCCGGCGATACGTTGGTAGTTAATCAGGGCGATAAAATACCTGTTGATGGTGAAGTATTATCTGGCGGCGCTTCGATAGATGAAAGCATGCTTACCGGAGAAAGTGTTCCGGTAGATATAGAAAAATATGGCAAGGTAATAGGTGGTACGCTGCTGATAAAAGGCAACATTACAATGCTGGCTACTAAGGTTGGTGCTAACACTACGCTTTCGCAGATAATAGAACTGATGAAGAAAGCGCAGGCCGCCAAGCCTCCCGTTCAAAAACTTGGCGACAAAGTGGCCGCCATATTTGTTCCCGCGGTTATACTTATTTCTGTTTTGACATTTCTGTTTACTTACTTGATTGGCCAATCGGACTTGCAGACTGCGTTAATGAACGCAATTGCTGTGTTAGTTATATCGTGCCCATGTGCTATGGGTTTAGCTACTCCAACCGCCGTAATGGTGGGTTTAGGCAGAGCCGCCAAAAATGGCATCCTTATTAAAGGTGGCGATACCGTTGAAGCAGTTACCGATGCCAAGTACATTGTATTTGACAAAACGGGAACACTTACAACCGGTAAATTCAGCATACAGGATATCAAACTAAATTCTGGCACCAGTCTGGAAGAGGTAAGAGGCATTATTACGGCTATTGAAGAACGCTCTAACCACCCCATTGCCACTTCTTTGGTTGAACAGCTTAAATCGTTATCAAAAACAAAAACAATATTGATAAGCGCTACAGAGGAAAAAGGGTTGGGTATGCGTGCCGAAGATGTAAATGGTAACACTTACTTTTTAGGCTCAGGCAAAACAGCTGATACACACTATAATTTATCACTTTATAAAAACCAGATACAAATAGCTCAAATTGCCATTGATGATACCATTAAACCCGAAGCAGCCGGATTAATAACCCAACTAAAGCAAATGGGTATAACACCTATATTACTAAGTGGCGACAAAAATAACCGCTGTCAAAAAGTTGCCGTTGCACTTGGTATAGACGAAGTTCATGGTGAGAAATTGCCGGATGAAAAACTGTCTATCATAGATGTTTACAAGAAGAAAGGTAAAACGCTGATGATTGGTGATGGCATTAATGACGCCCCTGCGCTAACCCGTGCTGATGTGGGCATATCCATGAGTGGAGCCAGTCAGATAGCTATACAGTCGGCAAGAGTGGTATTGCTCAACACCGACCTGAGCAGCGTAGTTAAATTTTTGCAGATCAGCAGGCATACATTGCTCACCATTAAACAAAATCTCTTCTGGGCTTTTGCTTACAATGTTGTGGCGATACCTATAGCTGCCCTTGGTTTTTTAAACCCAATGGTGGGTGCTTTTACCATGGCATTTTCAGACGTAGTGATTATTGGTAATTCTTTGCGCCTGAAAAGGAAGCGATTATAATCGTCTTTACTTCCTCAATGGGGAATGATATCAATTATTGATATTTTTGATGTTCCTGGCTCCCCCTTTAGGGGGTTGGGGGGCTAATGATAGAAATTTTTACAGATGGAGCATCAAGTGGTAACCCAGGTCCGGGTGGGTACGGAGTGATACTCCGATCGGGTAAACACTATAAAGAGCTTTCAGAAGGATTTAGAAAAACCACTAATAACCGCATGGAATTACTGGCCGTTATTAAAGGGCTCGAGGCTTTAAATAAACCCGGTCAGGATGTAATGGTTTATTCCGACTCTAAATATGTGATAGATGCTATTGAAAAGCGCTGGCTGAATGGTTGGTTACAAAAAGGCTTCGCCGGCAAAAAAAATAAAGACCTATGGCTACGCTATCTGGAGGTAAGCAAACTTCATAATGTAAAATTCACGTGGGTAAGAGGACACAATGGGCACCCCGAAAATGAACGATGCGACCAACTTGCGGTAGCAGCGGGTAAGCAGAAAGACTTATTGATAGATTCGGTTTTTGAAGTGGAAGCAAGTAAGGCAAGCTTATTGTAGACTTTGCTTTTTATTGAATCACCACATCTCCATTAAAATTCTTTTTGGTTTGCTGTGGAGAAAAGAAAGACATCATTTCTTCAGCTTTGTTTACCATGTTTTCCGAACCTATAAAGATTGCAGAGCGTTGATGTAAATGGTTAACATCTAATTCCAAAATGCGCTCATACCCATTGCTGGCCTTCCCTCCCGCCTGTTCAATCAAAAAAGCCATTGGGTTGCACTCATATACTAAACGTAGCTTACCGTTAGGCGCACTTGCAGTTACCGGGTAAATAAATATGCCTCCTAAAATAAGATTACGATGTAAATCTGCAACCATTGAGCCAATATAGCGGGATGTGTATGGTCTGTTTGTAACCTTATCTTCAACCTGGCAGTACTTTAAATATTTTTTCACCCCATCTGGAAAATGGGTATAATGTCCTTCATTTATAGAATAAATATGGCCATCCTGCGGAATTCGCATATTTGGATGTGACAAACAGAACTCGCCTATGGATGGGTCGAGCGTAAAGCCATTAACACCCTTACCGGTAGTGTATACTAACATGGTTGATGAACCATAAGTTATATAGCCTGCGGCCACCTGTTCCACTCCTTTTTGCAATATATCATCCATAGTAGGCTTGCCACTGGTTGATTTACGGCGGTAAATAGAAAATATAGTACCCACATTAACATTTACGTCTATGTTAGATGAACCATCCAGCGGGTCTATCGCTACTATGTATTTTGCATCCTTAGATACCTCGCCCTCAATGTGCAGATACTCGTCATTCTCTTCAGACACTATAATACAGCATTCGCCGCCGTATGTTAATGCCGATATAAATTGTTCGTTAGCGTATACATCCAATTTCTTTTGGTTTTCACCTTGTATATTCTCCGTACCAGCCTCTCCTATAATGTCAACCAAGCCCGCCTTATTAACCTCTCGGTTAACTAATTTAGCGGCGATGCCAATATCACGCAACAGTCTTGAAAGTTCTCCCTTTGCATAAGGAAAATCTGCTTGTTTTTCAATAATGAATTGTCCGAGGGTCTTGGTAACTTTCATAGGCGAGAATATATTAAACGTTCTTTTTTAATTCGATAACTTCCAGATCCTTCACTTTTCCATCATCTATGGCAAAACGCATCAGCGTTTGTACTTTGTGCCATCCTTGTATCCCTGCGGCTCCCGGATTTAAATGTAAGCAATTTATTTTTTTATCAAAAATCACCTTCAAAATATGTGAGTGGCCGCAAATAAAAAGCTGGGGCGGATTGAGATATATGTCTTTTTTAACAGCGGGACTATACTTATCAGGATAACCACCAATGTGGGTTATCCATATGTCCATTCCTTCAATTGTAAACCTCAGGTTCTCCGGAAATGTTTGCCTTAATTCTTTGCCGTCAATATTTCCGTAAACACCCCGTAAGGGTTTAAATGCGGCTAATTTGTCCGCTAATTCTATATTGCCAAAATCGCCTGCATGCCAGATCTCGTCACAATCTTTAAAATGCTCAAAAACACTGTCGGCCAAGTAGCCATGCGTATCTGAAATAAGACCTACACGAATCATTTACAACTGATTAAAATATGGTAAAAAAATCTATGAGAGCATTTTTATATTGCTCAGAATGAACACCCTGGCTATCATAAATTACAAATTCCTGCTTCGTAAAAACATCAACTACATTGCTTAACGATATAATTTCACGATGAGGGTCTTTGCCCTTAAATGAACTAATAGTTATAACGTCATTAATGTACAATTCATATTCATTAACCAGGTTCCTTACTAACTGCGCTGTAGCAGGCGGTAATACTAACCAGCAGCTACCATTTGCGGTTAAATGGTTTGCAACATCGCTCAATATTTCCTTAAAGAAATTCTCATCAGCATGTTTCGCCAACTGCTTTTTCTCTTCAGGAGAGTGCAATGAATTAATATAAAATGGCGGATTAGATATGATCAGATCATATTTATTATCCGGATAAGCTTTAAAGAACTGTTCAAACCCTAAAGCAAAAACTTTTAACCGGTCTGAGAACTTTGAACGACTGAAATTCTGACTTGCGGTATCTGCGGCAGACTGATCTATTTCAACAGCATCTATTTGGGCATCAGCAAAACGCTGTGCAAACATCAACGCTATCACTCCGGTTCCGGTACCTATATCCAGAATGCTTTGTGGTGCTTTTATTTGCGTCAGCGCACCTAACAAAACGCCATCAGTATTTATTTTCATGGCGCAGTTGGTTTGGTCAACGCTAAACTGCTTGAATTGAAACATCAGCTTAAAATAAGGAATAAATACACCAGCATCAAGCTATTTGCTAAAAATAACAGCACCATTACAACCACCAAAGCCCGAGGCAGTTTTCAAAAAAGTTTTTACCGAATGCTGCATTAAACTGGTAACTATATTGATGGGGCTACTCACACCTAAAGAGCTATGCCCTGGTGTGGGCAAAATAATATTTTCTTTAAGCGACTGCATTGATATTACTGATTCTATGAGGCCTGCGGCTCCTAATGTATGACCATAAAAACCTTTTAGGCTATTTGCAGGCACATTGCTTAATCCGGCTAAAGCAATAGCCTTAGCTTCCATCTCGTCATTATAGCTTGTAGCTGTACCATGGGCGGAAATAAAATCTATATCTGCAGCATTCAATCCGGCATCAATCAAAGAACTACTAATAGCCTGAGAAAGCTCCTCTCCTGTTCTGGATGGAGCAGATATATGATTGCCATCATTACTAACAGCACCAGACAATACTTGTATTTGTGTGTTATATAATGGATTTGATGTCAAAACTATAGTAGCGGCACCCTCTCCAAGCGTTATGCCTGTTCTATCAACATCAAAAGGCTTGCATGGCTCAGCGCTTACCGCTTGGAAAGATTGAAAGCCCGACAATACAAACTTGGTAATTACATCTGCACCAACAACGATCGCATTATCGAACTGGCCGCTTTGTATTAGCCGGAGACCTGTTAAAATGGCCATGATACCTGATATACAGGCATTCGATACAACTATTGCCTGGCTTTTAAATTCGAAATGCTCAGCTACCAACTTTGAAGAGGTATGCAGAGCAATTCGTTCTTTGAGATCGGGTCGCTCTGGCTGCGTTTCTAAAAGACTAACATTTCCTTTTGTTGTAGATACGATCAGAACAGTCCTTTCATCGTCCGGCTTTATATTACAATGTTCTAATGCATCCTTAATTGATGCGATAAGCAACTGCTCAAACTTTGTGTAAGTGCCGTTTTCGTTAAATACATCAGTAGAAAATAGAGAAGCATAAAACGGAACTGTTGAATATTCACTAACGCTGTGCTGCTTTATTCCTGTTGATCTAAGCTTTAGCTGCTCCATATTTGCAGCAGTGGTGTAACCCAAAGGAGATATAATATTATCAGCAGCTACGTAAACAGGGCGCATTATTGTTGATTGATAAATATTTTCATTTCGCACTGGGCAATTAAAGCATCACCCTTCCACACCTTTCCGGATACGATGCCTGCATCAAAAACCTGCACCTCAACTTTGATCTCAGTCAATAGCTCATCACCGATCTTCGGCAATTCAAACACTTCCAGATTCTTAACCTGACCTATGTAACCGGTTGCTACAGGTCTATCTTCAATTCTGGCCATATTGCCCGATCCTGCAGCAGCAGTTTGAGCCATATTTTCCATTAACCCAGCCTCGCTAAATTCTCCGTTCATCGCGAAAACATTATCAGCACGCACTTTGAATTTAGTGCGCGTAACGTTATCGTCAGAAAAAAGTAACTCGTCTACCATTACAAATGGTGACTTTTGCGGTATTAATGATAATATGCTAAATTCTTCCATTAAGTATATAAACCTCCGTTTATTGATAATACTTCGCCAGTTATGTAAGATGCTTCCTTAGATGCCAAAAACCCAACAGCATGGGCAACCTCTTCAGGCAAACCAAACCTGTTTACAGGTATATTACGTTTCAGTTCTTTCTCATCAAGTCCGTCGGTCATATCTGTTTTAATGAAACCCGGTGCAACCGCGTTAACAGTAATGCCGCTACGTCCTACCTCTTGCGCCAATGCTTTTGTAGCGCCTATAACACCGGCCTTTGCAGCCGAATAGTTAGTTTGACCAGGTAATCCCTTAATTCCCGAAAGCGACACAACATTTATAATGCGTCCGAAACGATTCATCATCATTTCCTCCAACACTAACCGGGTAACATAAAAGAAGCTATCTAAACTGGTTTTTATCACACTATCCCACTGCTCATCTTTCAGCCAAACCATTAAACTATCATCTCTGATGCCGGCATTATTGACCAATACTTCTATATCTGCGCTTTCGTTGTTGTTTATCCAGCTTTGAAGTAAATCCTTGATCTCAACCTTATCAGCAACATTAAATGACAACAATTCTCCATCACCACCGGCTTGCTTTATTTGCTCAAGTGTCTTTTCAGCCTCAACCCGATTACTCTTATAGTTAACCAATACATAATAGCCCATGGAAGCCATTTTTAAACAGATCGCGCGGCCAATGCCTCTTGATCCTCCGGTAACAAGCGCACATTTCATATTATGCTGTTAATGCTGTGTTTGTTTGTAAATACTGTTTAATACGCTCTATATCTCTATATTTAGGCGTATCTTCAATAAACTTAGGAAAAATCTTCCTTACATCTGTATATAACTGACGCGTTACAGGCGACATATCTGCTTCGCATTGCAGGTAATCTACCGCTTGTAAAAGCGTCATTAACTGGATTGATAAAACAGCGAACGCATTATCAATAACCTTTGCTGTAATTAAAGCAGCATTGCAGCCCATGCTTACAATATCCTGATTATCATTATTATTTGGAATGCTATGCACGTACATTGGGAAGGAAAGCGTTTGATTTTCTGCAACGGTTGAAGTGGCCGTAAACTGTACCCCTTGCATACCAAAATTAAAGCCTAAAATACCCAAATTCATAAATGGCGGAAACTTTTGATTCAGTTTATCATTAACCAAGTAGTTTAACTGACGCTCAGAAAGCATTGATAATTTGGCTATTGCAATTTTAATTTTATCCATCTCAAGTGAAACATAATCGCCATGGAAATTACCGCCGTGAAAAACGTTTTGGTGATGATGGTCAATAACCGGATTATCATTAACTGAATTTAACTCATTCACTACAACATGTTCTGCATTATTGATGGTATCTAAAATAGGTCCTAACACTTGTGTAACACATCGTAACGAGTAATACTCCTGCACCTTATCCTCAAAAACTTCCTGACCTATTTTATCGGGCTGATAAAGATGATCGGTGCGACTACGTATCATTTTACTTCCCTGTAAAATATTGCGGAAGGTAGCTGCAACTTTGTTCTGCCCCTCGTGATGCTTTACAATGTTCAGCTCATGCGAAAAATGGTCGTCGTAAGCCTTTACCACCTCATTGGTCATGGCTGAGAACATTACAGACCAGTTTAGCAATTTATGAGCCTGAGCAATGTTAACCATGCCAATACCGGTCATGGCCGATGTTCCATTTATTGTAGCCAATCCCTCGCGTACCTTTATGCTGAGCGGCTTGATGTTCAACTTTGCAAAAACATCAGCAGTAGCTTGAAGCGTTCCTTCATAAACCACTTCACCCTCACCTATTAATACTAAGCCCAAGTGAGCGAGTTGTACCAAATCTCCACTGGCACCCACACCACCATGCTCGAAAACACACGGACTTATATCGTTATTAATTAAAGATTTAAGCAATTCAATTATATCGGTATGCACTCCAGAGTAACCTTGAATGAGGCTGTTTAAGCGGGCGATCATTAAAGCCTTAGTAAAAGTTGGCGACAATAAAGCACCATTACCAGAGCTATGACTGCGGATAAGATTATACTGTAGTTGCAGCAGATTCTCTTCGCTTACCTTGTATTGCGCCATTGGCCCGAAGCCGGTATTTATTCCGTATATTAATTTGTTGGATGAAAAGTTCTGAAGGAACTCAAAGTTGTCCTTTACATTTTTGATTGCCGCTGCATCTAACTCAACCTTTTCATTTCTAAATACAATATCCGAAAAATCCTTAAGTGTGAGTTTGCTTTGTCCAATAAGTATCATGGGCAAATGGTGGTGTTATTTTAATTAATGGGTAAATGTATAAATATATGATAGTATAGCTATAATCAGATGTTACTAAAACCACATCAGGTGTTGATCTTAGCCCGCCTGTCAATGAATTTAACCGCTTTCCTTACTGATTCAGGGAACTGTATTTTCTGCAACTGCTCCACTCCAACGTAGTTTACTTGAGGGCTAACACGTAACCTCGCTTGCAAATATGCGCGTATGCGGTTATCGCTGGCTTTGTTTTCATTAAGTGGCAATAAATGAAGTAACACTTCATCCATTCCTATCTCGTTCGAGTAAACTTCAACAACGTAGTCAAGCACCTCTTCCATTTCGTTTAGCAGATCAAACAAGGCCGGCGGATACAGGGTGGTACCCTTAAACTTAATCATTTGCTTTTTACGGCCGATGATGGGCGAAAGTCGCATTCCGCTTCTACCACAAGCACAGGGCTCCTCATTGTACATGCATATATCGCCGGTTTTGTAGCGAAGCAGCGGCATACCTTCTACCCCTAAGGTCGTAATTGTTAATTCACCTGGGGTATTTGGCGGAACAGGCTGGTTATCATCATCAAGCAATTCAGCAATTAACAATTCAGGTTGTAAATGACCGCCGTTGCCTTGACTACATTCTGTAAATGCGGTTTGCATTTCGGTTGATGCATAAGTTGAGTACAGTTGAATACTCCAATTCTCTGTTATTTTTTTTCCAAGTATGTTAAATGAATAGTCGGTATTCCGGATATTCTCTCCTATACAAATGGCTTTTTTAACAGATGTTGTATTCAAATCAACATTATTTTCTTTAGCAAACTGTATCAACTTCAAAATAAAAGATGGCACTGCTACTATAGCTGTGGGTTTTAAGCGTTGTATGGTTTCCAGTTGCATAGCAGGAACACCAGGACCCAACCTGATTATACCTGCACCAAGTTTGCGCAAGCCCGAGTAATAGGCAATACCGGCCATAAATTGCCTATCAAGCGTAAGCATTAGCTGATAAACATCTTCTTCAGAACCATCGGCACATTTAAACGAGTTATATTCATTGATTGTGAGCCTGTTAAGGTCGTTCTCTGTAAGTGCAATTGTAACGGGGCTGCCTAAAGTTCCTGATGTTGAAGCATACTCAATTACTTGTTTTTTAGGCACGCACAAAAAATCATCATTGCCTTGTTGCAAATCTTCCTTGTGCGTTACAGGAAGTAAAGTAAGATCTTCTAAACTATTTATTACATCAATACTAATGTTCTTACTGCTGAATATTTCGCGGTAAAAAGGGGAATTCTGATGAATATATGTAAGCAGTTGTTTAAGCTTTTGCTCTTGTAGCTGCTTTATCCTATCTGCTGTTAACGGTGCACTCATATTCATTTCCAGGTGATAACAAATGTCACGACAATTGTTTTGCGGTGCATTGTAAAATATAGTGTTTGCGGTGCTAAGATATTTATAAATGCTGTTACAGCTAATAAAAACGCTGTTATTTTAATTTAATTGCTTTTTATAAGCCTTAAAGAAATTCCATATCACCTCGCAACCATCCAGATTGCGCGTGGTTTTACCAATAAGAAATTCAGGGAAATATTGTCTACCATTGGGCCAGGTATGGCCGCCATTACCTATGGTGTAACTTATAACTTTTATTCCGTTTTGTTTATTGATGTACTCCTGCTTGAAAATCATTGTACCATCATGCCTACTATCAAGAATCTCCGTTTGAGTAGGTTCTGGAGAACATGCATTTAACAAAACCCATTTCTCAATAACCTCAGGGTGCGAATATATTTTGCGGCCAAAAAGTTTGCCTCCATTGTAGCTCACAATTGGGTCACGGGTACCATGTATGTACATTACAGGCATTGGCTTTTTGGGCGCATATCCCGCCTCTTTATCTAAGGTAGCTGCAACAACAGCAATAGCCGCTATACGATTTGATAACTGGCAAGCTAAGCGTGTAGTCATGAAACCACCGTTTGAAATTCCGGTAACATATATACGTTGAGCGTCAGCGTGATATTTTTCAACTACGTGACTAATAAGCACGTCAATAAACTTAACATCATCAATGCCTTTAGTATCAGCGCCGTCATGCCAAAAACGCTTTGATGCCGGGCACACCACAATAAATTTCTCTTTATCAGCCAATGATTTAAAATTCGCCAGCCTAAACATCGCTTTAGGTGTTGCAAAACCGCCATGAAGGGCAATAACTACTGGCATATGCTCCTTACTGTTGTTTTGTGGTATATATGTTATCAACTTACGCTTCGTTCCATCAACCAGTATTTGTTCAGTTATTTGCTGAGGTTGAGCTTTAACACTTTTGTTAAGCAACAAAATAACCATGCAAATGAAAGTTTTAATGATGTAGCGCATAACCCATCAACGAGATAAGTGCACCCACAGTTTTGACAAAGTTTAAAAGCAACAAAAAAGCCGGATGCAAAACAACCGGCTTATATAATATGAATGAAAAACTTATGCTGATAGCAATAATTTGCGCATATAAGCGGATTCACCTACTGCGTTTAAAAGTTCATTGGCCGGCAAGGTTTCCGCATAATCACGGTAGTTGTGGTTAAATACAATACTCTTTTCAGCACTGATAACAAAAGTTGACAACAATGGTACGTTATTATCAATACCTGAGAACCAGTTCCATATAGGATCGTTATCAGAGTAAACTCCAAATTGATCTGCAATGCTGTTGTTAGGGTCGAAATAGAAAGAAAGGCTGAGGTTATTTTCAAAAGCTAGGTTAATCAGGTCCTCGCTAACAGCTTCAGCGCTAACTACCACCAAATTACCACCGTTTGATTTAACCTGCTTGCTTAGCGAACTTAGTTGTTTTAAATAATCAACACCTTTACCATTCCAATAATTGGAGTAAAAACTTAAAACGAGTGGTTTTCCCAACACTTGCTTTGTTGCTACAAAGTCTTCATTAACAATGCCATTATTAAAACTCACCCATTTATCATAAGAAAAATCAAAATTGATGTTGGAAATCAAAGAGCCTTTTTGAGCGGGTTTTAATGATTGGTAATTGTTATAAGAAAGATCTCTGTCAATGCTTGCTTCAAGCAAATCAAATTCTGGATATGTAGTTTCTATTGTGGTTTTCATTGCATTTCAGTTAAAAGTGTAGTTAATATTTTCGCGCGTATTAACTACTACAACAATTACTCAATCCATAAAAGTCCTGATAGGCCGATCCGGCATTAGCAATACATTTATGGTTAAAAATATTCATTTTACGGTTGCATTTATTTAACACAACAAATATACTACTAAATCGGTATACATTATATATTTTTTTTGTAAATCTTATTTTACAAACTATTTTCCAGACCCAATCATCAGGTAAATGCTTAATAATTTTAATGTGTTGAACCTAATAAGCATATTTGCATAAAGCCGTGAAGGGATGGAAATAAAAGTTCTTGCATTTGGTATTGCTAAAGAGATCTTCAATGGGTCAGTTATTTCTGCGCAATTGCAGAACGATGCAACTGTATCTAACCTGAAATACGACCTAGAGCAGCGCTATCCGCGTTTAAAACAACTCGCTACTTATATGATAGCGGTCAATAACGAATATGCTTTAGACGGAGACACCATACACGAGCGCGATGAGATAGCCATCATCCCTCCTGTTAGCGGTGGATAAAACCATGAATATTGATATAAAAATATCGTCCCATGCTTTAGATATACAGCACTGTACCAATTGGGTTATGTCGCCAGATTGCGGTGGCATAGATGTTTTCATTGGAACGGTTCGTAACGCTACAAAAGGTAAAACTGTTGTACGGCTTGAATTTGAGGCTTATGAAGTTATGGCGTTGACCGAAATGGAAAAAATCGCCGAACAAGCCTTTGACAAGTGGCCGGTACAAAAAATACTGATCCACCACCGTACCGGTGTTTTACAGGTTGGCGAAGTACCTGTAATTATTGCTGTAGCCGCAGCTCATCGCGGCGCTGCCTTTGATGCCTGCCGGTATATTATAGATACTTTAAAAGAAACTGTTCCAATCTGGAAAAAAGAATTTTTTGAAGATGGAGCTGTTTGGGTAGCCGCGCACCCTTAGTTAGTTTTTCAATTAGCATGTTTTTCAAACTCAAACCAAGCCTTTAGCCCACCTTCCATTGAGAATACTTTTGCACTGGGCCATTTTTGCTTTATGGCCTTTACGGCTTCGGCACTGCGCTTACCTGATGAACAGTACAGAACTTTGACAGCAGGGCTATTTAAATACGTTTCATACTCTTCAAACTCGTCGGCCTCAAAATGAAATCCGCCTATATCTATCACATCACGCTCCTGATCGGTGCGGATGTCTACCAGCTCGAGCTTATTTTCTGCTAAACCTACTTTAACCTCGGCAATTGTCATTAAGGATGTTAATTGAGTTGGCTGAATGTCTTTTATGTTGGTTTGCGTAACGTTTCCAATTTTTATAACCCTACTTTGCAGCGCAAGCGCGTCAAAAACTAAAACTTTACCCACGAGCAAATCGCCAGATCTAACAATATATTTTATCACCTCATTAGCCTGAATGCAGCCAATAATACCGGCAAGCGTTGGTATAACTCCCCCATCGGCACAGTTAGGTACTAAAGCAGCATTCACTTTTGGATATAGATCCCTGTAATTAGGCGAAAATGTTCCATCCGCATTGTTAACGTTCCACAACGCCGCTTGCCCTTCATATTGATAAATAGCTCCATAAACAATAGGTTTACCTGTAAGTACACAAGCATCATTGAGCAAGTAACGTGTTTCAAAATTGTCTGTACCATCTAACACAATATCATAACCGCTTATTGTGTCCATAACATTATCAGACGTTATTCTAACATCGTAAGCTATAATTTGAACGGTTGGATTTTGCTGACTTAGTTTTTCAGCAGCTATACTGACTTTCTTTTTGCCGACATCTGCCGAAGTATAAAGTATTTGCCTGTGGAGATTGCTTGTACTTACCACATCAAAGTCTGCAATGCCAATAGTGCCAACACCTGCAGCAACCAGGTATTGCGCAGCGGGGCACCCTAATCCACCTGCTCCTACTATCAACACCTTAGCTTGTTTTATCAATTGTTGCCCATCTTCCCCGAAACCCGGCAAAGCTATCTGGCAACTATATCTTAAATCGTCACTATCCATTACGGCTGTATTTTTGAACCTTCAAGATGAGATATTATCTCTTTCATTTCTTCAGGAGTGTTCACATTGGTAAGTGCAATTTCATCTAAAGGCTGAATAAGCTTGATATCACTATTGATAAGCACCTTGCGGGGACAAGAGTAACCTTGCGCCAACCATGCCAGTAAACGCGGGTATGATTTAGGTTCCCAAATAGTAATTAGCGGTTCAGGGAAACCCTGCTCTTCGTTTTTAAACGCTGTAGCAAAAGCCGATGCATCGCGATTGATGGTAAGATGCTGTAAACTCTGCCTATCCAACAACGGAAGATCGCAGGCTACCACCAACCATGCCGAATTGGGGTCATGCCTGAAAGCTGATAAGATTGCTCCGTAAGGCCCCAAATCTGTAAAAGTATCTTCAAGTAAATTATACGAAGTATTTATCCCGGCTTTTTGCTCAGCACGACACGAAATACAAACTTCGCTGCAAAATTCCGCAAGCATATCAGCTATGTGTAGGCGTTGCTCCGCACCGTGCCATTTTAGCGCGCCTTTATCCTGTCCCATGCGCAGGCTTTTTCCTCCCGCCAATACCAAACCTTTCAAAGCAGGTTTATTTGCTGTCAATTGTGTTTTAAAAAAAGCAATGATAGCTTCTGTATTATTGAGTGAATATGTGGGTATAGCTTGCCAATTTGGTAGCGCTTCTTTTATAAACTCAAAAACATCATCAACGCCTTCTGCAAGTAAAATCAACTGCACATTGGTTAGTTGATCCACTCGTTTTTGCAGTGATGCCATCTTGTTTGGATGAATGACCACCACCTGTGCATTAGCCTGATGATGATTGCCATTAACAAACACTGCGTCTGCTGCTAAAAACTGCTGTTTAATGTCAAATGGAGAAACACTTGTATAGCTAAACTGGTGGTAATTTTGCTGATCAACATATTCCAGGCAGGCACCAGCCGCTAAACGGCCAGGTAATGAAACTACCTCATCATTATGCGAGGCATCTACATAAGCGCATTTATATTCTGTTGATAAAGCCTGAATAACGTCATTAGCCAATAACTTGATATTAACGCATGGTGCGCCAACTATAGCCCATTCATTACGACCAAAATTGCCTGTTTGCGGACGTACCAACGAGGCATGTTTTTTATGATCTTTTAAAGTCACGCTTACCTCCTTTTTTTTCCATCAGTTTAACTTCTTTAATAACAATATCGTGGCTAAGCGCCTTACACATATCATATATGGTTAAAGCAGCAACGCTTGCGCCTACCAAAGCTTCCATTTCTATGCCCGTTTTGGCAGTTATAACGGCAGTGCAATCTATCACAACTTCGTTAGCTTCATTTATGCTGATATCAACATTGCAGTTGTCCATACCCAATGGGTGGCAGAGCGGTATCAGGTCGCCGGTTTTTTTTGCCGCCATTATGCCTGCAACAATCGCTATTTGAAAAACCGAGCCTTTTTTGGTTTGTATATCGCCCGCATTTAATTGCGCTAAAACCTCTTCCGGTAGATAAACAACTGCGCGGGCTTTGGCTAAGCGTTGCGTAATTGATTTCTCTACAACATTAACCATGTTAGCCTTGCCTGTTTTATCAAGATGAGAAAACTCGCTCATTATTAAAGTATGTTAAACTGCCAAATTTTATAAACTTCACCTTTTTTGAACTCCTTCTTCTCCAAAGGTAATTCCATAAATGCGTCTGTATCTGCTAAATTAGCAAAATCACCTGAACCATTTCCTTCTACGGGCATAGCTAACAAAACACCTTCTGCTGAACTGGTTAACTGAACTTGTAAAAAGTATTTCAATTCAGGCTCAAATTTCAGATCTCTATCTAAAACTGCATATTTTGATGTACGCTCATCAACGCTTAAAGTTTTATTTAACCACGGAACAAAGTACCGCTGCACGCACATAAAGGTAGCCACAGGGTTGCCGGGAAAAGCAAAAACCACCGGGCCTTCCGCCTGCTTGCCAAACCAAAATGGTTTACCGGGCCGCTGCTGCACCTTATGAAATATTTGTTCCACCCGTAATTCATTCAAAACTTCTGGGATATAATCAAATTTACCCATTGATATACCACCACTTAGTAACAACACATCAAAATTATACAGGCATTGTTGCAAAGTTTGCTTGATTACAGTAGGCTCGTCGGGTAGGTGCAACATGGCCGCATCAATACCTAATTGATCTAACACTGCCCTAACCATGTAGTTATTAGAACGTCTGATCTGAAAAGGTGATGGCGTTTTATCTGCTTCAACTAACTCATTTCCTGATGATAAGATAACCACCCTCGGCTTACGTTTAACCCTTACTTCAACTTCACCTACAGATGCCAGCATATTTAAAACGGCCGGCGTTATAAGTCGGCCTGGTGTTAAAACTATGTCGCCTTTTTTTCGGTCTGCACCCTGCAAGTGTAAGTTTTGACCCTTGCGTAACTCGTTCAAAACTACCGTCGCTTTTTCATCCTCTATCGTTATATCCTCATACCGCACAACAGTGTCTAATGATTCGGGTAGAGCGGCTCCGGTCATTATCTCTACACACTCATTTTGCGTATCAATATCTATAGGTGTATCGCCGGCGGCCTGGGTTGCTTTAATAGTAAATGTGCGTTGTCCGTTGGCAAATGCTTCGTATTTTATGGCTATGCCATCCATACTTACCCTGTTAAAGGGCGGCAGATCACGGTCGGATTTTATGGTTTCTGCCAATACACGCCCAAGCGACCCATCAAATGAGATGATCTCATTTCCGTAATCGCCTGCATTGGCCAATATTAGTTTTTCGGCTTGTTCAACCGTTATCATGCTTACTTATTTTTAGGTAGATAATTTTAGCCACCAATTGTAGCCATTGATTCATGTGCGCTTTTATTCTCTGAGCGCAAGCGTTCCGCTTCCCACCCATCCTTGGCGCGTTGGCTGAACGCTTTTAATAAACTATTTTTCAACTCATCATCCCCCACTCCGCTTCGCATCAAATCGCGAATATTCATTACGCCATCGTCATATAAACAATTTCTTAATGTGCCTTGCGGAGTAATTCTGATACGGTTACAGCTTCCGCAAAAGGTACGCGAATAAGCGGCAATAATACCTATGCTGCCTTTGTGACCGGGTATTGTATAATTGTAAGACGTGGAACCTACAGCATCGATCTCCTTTCGCACATCAGGATAGGCTTGTTTTATCTCATCTAAAATGCGTACATGGTTCCAATTGAGTCCTGTATAAACATGACCATCGCCATTGAACGGCATTTCTTCGATAAAGCGTACGCTAACGGGTAAATGCTTAGTCAACTCAACCATCGGAATAATATCCTGCGTGTTTTTGCCTTCCATAACCACAGCATTAATCTTAACATTCATATCGTTGCGCAATAGCTCTTCTAACGTATTCATTACATTTTTAAACTCATCGCGAAGCGTAATGCTAAAAAAACGATTGGGATCAAGGGTGTCTAAACTCAGATTTACATTTCTGATACCCAGCATTTTCATCTCGGCTACGTAAGGTGCGGTAAGCACACCATTGGTTGTCATGCTCAGGTCTTTCAATCCATCAAGCGCAGCCAAACCTGAAAGCAAATGCATAATATCTTTACGAACAAAAGGCTCACCACCGGTAATGCGGATCTTATCTATACCCATATTTACCAGTACAGAGCATGCTCGCATCATTTCCTCATACGTCATCAACTCTGCCCGAGATAACCAGTTCAAACCCTCCTCTGGCATACAATAAAAGCAGCGCAGGTTGCACCTGTCTGTTACCGCGAAGCGCAGATAACTCAATTGCCTACCGTGATTATCTATTAACAATTCGCTTTCTCCTGTCTGTATATATCGTAAAATTAAAAATATCCGCGTGATGCCGTGTTTTTTAATTGTCGTTTTATCACAAAAATGTGGCTCGCTTACATTAGCGGCACATGCAACATTAATTTATATTTGTTTTGATGAAAGAACTGCAGGACATAGTAACCGCATTTGATAAAGCCACAGCACAGGATAAACAAACTGCCCTGGCCACGGTGGTTCATGTTGAAGGGTCATCCTACCGCCATGCAGGCGCACGTATGCTTATTGCCGAAGATGGAGAGCTAACTGGCGCCATAAGTGGCGGTTGCCTGGAAGGCGATGCACTCCGTAAAGCACGGTTAGCTATGGCAGAGCATAAACCAATGCTGGTGACTTATGACACCACAGATGAGGATGATGCAAAATTTGGCGTTGGTTTAGGCTGCAACGGCATCATTCATATTCTGATAGAGCCTGTTTCAAATAAAAATGCTAATAACCCTGTTGCTTTATTCAAGTTATTTTTAACGCGTCGCCGTCCGGTAGTTTTGGCAACCTTATTCTCTTTAAAAGATAAAAAGAAAGAACAGCCGGGTACTTGCTTATTATTATCTGACGATGAGTTGATTGAAAGTGAGTTTCCTGATGAGCTTATCAAAAACGCAGTTTTGAACGATGCCCGGTTTGTACTAAAAAACGGCAACTCTGTTACAAAGGCTTATTTATATGAAGATGAATACACCTGCTTTGTTGAATTGGTGCAACCCGCTGTTTCGCTGGTTATATTTGGTGCGGGCAACGATGCAATACCGCTTACTAATTTTGCAGCAGTTTTAGGTTGGCAGGTAACTGTAGTTGATGGAAGGGCTAACTATGCCGTGGCTAACAGGTTTCCGGCTGCCAAACAGGTTATTACATCCAAACCGGATCAAGCCCTTCAACAATTAACCTTAGATGAAAGAACAGCGGTTGTTTTAATGACTCATAATTTCAACTACGATATGGCAATGCTTAAGCAGTTGCTACCTTTAAAATTAACTTATGTAGGTTGTTTAGGCCCCAAAAAGAGATTAACGCGTATGTTAAACGACTTGCAGGAAGAAGGAACAGCAATTACAAATGACCAACTGCAAACAGTTTACGGCCCTGCAGGACTGGACATAGGCTCGGAAAATGCTGATGAAATTGCACTTTCCATCATAGCGGAAATACAATCGGTATTGAAAAAAAGCAAGCCCATGTACTTGCGAAACAAGCAGTTTATTCACGACCGTGCTGTGCAAATTATTCAGCAAAGCCTATGACCGGCATCATCATTTTAGCTGCTGGCGCGTCAAGCCGCATGGGCAGCGCCAAACAAAATTTGCTTTACAGAGGCCAAACATTACTTCAGGCAGCAATAAGCAAAGCATTACAATGTGATTGCGAAATTGTGTCAGTGGTGCTGGGTGCTAATGCGGCTGAAATTGTTCCAACATTGATTGGTTTGCCGATAAAAACATTTTTTAACGAGCGTTGGAAAGACGGCATGGGTAGCAGTATAGCCTATGGAGTAAAAGAACTGCTAATCATACATCCCAACCTCGACAGTGTTCTTTTTTTGCTAACTGATCAGCCTTTTATAAGCGCAGACCATATTAACAAGCTGATTGAGCATCGCCAACAAGGCCAGATAGTGACCAGCGCATACAATAACACCCTGGGACCGCCTATATTATTTGATAAGGTGTACTTCAGCGAACTTATGGAGATAAAAGGCAGTGAAGGTGCTAAAAAATTGATAAATAAATATCTAAATAAGGTTTTGCCCTACCCTTTTGAAGCAGGCGCTTTTGATGTTGACACGCCGGAAGATTATGAACGCTTGGCCGGTAAATACTAAAACATGTCTCGCTCAATAACAGCCGACTGACATATATAAGTTGGTACTATACCAGTAGAGTTGATCCTAACTTCTGCATCCTGAGGGCGGGTATTACCTGATAAAACCAACACCGTATCCAAACCATATTTGTTCCCGCCCAAAATGTCGGTTTGTAAGGTATCCCCCACCATTACAATGTCTTTTTTACTTATCGGGCGGTAGTCGCGGATCAAGTCGTAAGCAAACATAAACATTTGTGAATCAGGCTTACCAAAACGTATAAACGCCTTACCTACAATATCTTCCATCATTTTAGCTAAACCGCCTACAGCCACGGCTACGTTTTGTACCGATACCGGGTAAGCATAATCGGTATTCGCTACAATAGCAGGGATTGGCCTTCTGCGCAGCAGGTTAACGGCAGTGTTCAGATCATTACGCCAGTCAAAACCTTCATCATCCAAAAAAATAAGCGCGGTTACCTCGTCAAAATTATCGTCGTTTATTTCACTTACAGGTATAACGCGCAGACCAGAGCTTTCAATGTAGTGAGCGGAATTTTCTGTACCGAGATAGGCTACAATACCATCTTGAACCTTTAGATCAAGATATTCTTTGGTTAACATTCCCGAAGAGATGATCCTGTCGGCGCTAATTACGTCTAAACCTAATAAATGATAAGATGCCGCTAACTGTTCCGGACTACGGGAGGCGTCGTTGGTAACAATGTAATATTCTTTACTGGTCTCGGCCAGGTATTCAAATGTCCGTTCAATTCCTTTAACTAAACCTTTGTAGTTTTTCAAGACGCCAAACGCATCAAAAAAAATTATATCATACTTATCTACAATGGTTTTGAAGTTATCAATACGCTGCATTATACTTTAAAAGATTGTTTGAACTTGGTTATAAATCCAAATATATCAATTTAAAGCAATTGAGGGCGTTTTTGACTTGGAATTAAGCCAGGTTAAGCGCCTGTACCAATTTTTCAGCGTCGAAATCACGATCTACTGAAGGTAGATATATTTCGAATGCTTCAGCCTGGAGTTTTTTTGCGTATTGCTCGGCAAAAAAGTATTTGCCGTCTTTCATCACATAATTAAGGATAAAAAAGCGGTAAGCCTCTTTTAAAAACCTAACCTCATTAGCAGTTAGTGGGTTCACTTTATGATACTCCTGCAGAAAAAGTATAAAACGATCCTCGGTTAAAGTATTAATGCCATAGCTAAAAACTGTTCTATCTCCAACATCAGACACTACCCTGCTAAGGAAATAAAAGTCAAGCACACGGTAACTCATTCTAAACCAATCATAATCCCAACGCGAATACAGATTTTGATTACTATCCACAGAGAAATTGCCAATATTCCAGTCAATAAACACAGGAATAATGTCAAAAGAACTCATCGTATACTTTGACCTGTTTTTAAGGAATGTTTCACAGTGATATTTCAGAAAATCAGCTTTCATAGCTGAACCAAACTGCTTCTCGTTAACTTCCAACTGGTGCATTAACGAATAAATATCAGTGCGAAGTGTTTTAGAAGATTTTGGTAATACGTTTTTAATATGCTTGCAAGCCTTATGGAATTTTCCAACCTGCTGGCCCAATTTCAATATATGCTCTTCTTCTAAACGGCGTGGCAATCGCTCTAATATTCGGGTTGGATTATAAAAAACTACCCATGCTTCTTTTTTACCCTGTTTATAATGATAGATATAGACCCTGTTGTTTTTTACCAGCGATTTCGCCAACACATTTTCAAAAGGGTACAGCAAGTTGTTACCGAGGCTGTGGATAATGCGGTGGTCTTCTTTAAAATACTCAAACTTGCCAAAGTTGGAAAATTTCGCAATTATGATATCATCATCTTCAAATGTTATCCTGAAAACGCGGTTGGTTGATACCATTGCGCTAATGTCTTCTATACGCTTAATAGTTTTAGAAGCATCATACCCTTCCCAGGCTTTCTTAATTATTAATGAATGATCCATCGACGTTTTGCTCACAAGGGCGGCAAATATATAACAAGCGCAGGAATTATATGATAAATATCATTTAAATTATCTCAAAATACCTTTTTAACTCCCAATTAGTTACGGCCTTATTAAATTGTTTCCATTCCCAAATACGGGTTTGGGTAAAGTGCTCAACAAATGCTTCGCCGAACAATTCTTTAGCAATTGCTGACTCTTTCATAAACGATGCGGCATCAAAAAGATTATTCGGCAACTTTAAATTCTGCGGGTTTGCATAGCCACTGCCAATGGTTTGCGGTGTATCAAGCGTGAGCTTATTTTTGATGCCATACAACCCGGAAGCCAACGCTGCCGCCATTACTAAATATGGATTAGTATCTGCTCCGGGAATTCGGGTTTCTAAACGGGTATAGTTTTCTGAGGTATTGATAACTCTTAGTGCTGTAGTTCTGTTTTCTACAGCCCAGGTAACAGTGGTAGGTGCCCACGCGCCTTCAATCAGTCGCTTGTAGCTGTTAACAGTTGGAGCATACATAGCTGTAATATGTGGCAGGCAATATAATTGACCAGCAAGGTATTGCTTATGCAACTCGCTCATTTTATTTACGTCACTATTATCATAAAACAGATTTTGAGTTTGATCCGAGTTCCACAAGCTTTGGTGAACATGACCGCCGCAACCTGGCAGTGTTTCATCCCACTTAGCCATAAACGATGCCATTATACCATGTTTATAGGCAATTTCTTTAACAGCAGTTTTTAGTAATACAGCCCTATCAGCAGCCTCCATAACATGACTGTGTAAAATGGCAGCCTCATAAACACCGGGACCGGTCTCAGTATGCAAGCCTTCCACAGGGATGTTAAACTGCATAAGTAAATCAAACAGGTCGTGGTAAAACTCATTGTTTTCGCTGGTGCGTAACACGGAGTAACCGAACATGCCGGGCGTTAGCGGTTGCGGGTCAACAAACTTTTTATCGCTGATGGTTTGTGGTGTTTCTAAAAAATTAAACCACTCAAACTCCTGCGCAAACTCCGGGTGGTAACCCATCGACTCACACTGAGCAGTTATCTTCTTTAAAAGCGAGCGAGGACAAGCCGGAAAAACATCACCTTTGATTCCCGTAAAATCGGCCAAAAAGAAAGGAATATTATCCTGCCACGGTACAGTTCTAAAAGTTGACAGGTCTATATAACATAGTTTATCCGGATAGCCGGTGTGCCAGCCGGTTAGTTCAACCTTATCATAAACAACATCGCCGCTATCCCATCCAAAAACAACATCACAAAAACCGTAACCGGTTTTTAAGCCATCCAAAAATTTCTTTGCGTGAATGAGCTTCCCCCGCAATACGCCGTCAATATCAGCGAAAGCAAATTTTATCTTCTGGATATTATTTTCCTTTAAATAGGCGGAGATTTGTTGTTGGTTCATGTATGTAGATAAACTTTACCAAGATAGCTATAAAAGCAAATATTTTAAACTTTGCCACCTATAAAACCTAAAACTTTATATTAGTTTTTAAATGACAGATCTGCTTTTTATATACGGCTCATTAATGGATAGTCAAAATGAATTCGGACTTTATCTACAGCGTAATGCTGTACTTATTGATGAAGGTTTTGCTATAGGTAAGCTCTACGATATTGGCGAATATCCAGGTGCAATTTTAGATAATGAAGGTTATCAATTGAAAGGTAAAATCTATCAGCTCAATAATATTGAAACAAACCTCCGGGTTTTAGATGATTATGAAGGATATGGCGATGATCAACTGCAACCAAACCTATTCATCAGACGACTTTTTGAAATTGAAACGCAAAGCGGGCATTTAAAGTGCTGGATTTATCTCTACAACTTACCTGTTGATGGACTTATAGAAATAACCTCTGGCAATTATTTTGCTTACAGACAACACAAATAAAAAAATCCCTTCGCGACCTGAGCCGGAAGGGATTAATTATATAAGCTTTAGAGTGATTATATCTTAGCTGATTTTACAGTTTTGATAATAACTGCTGCAACTTTGTATGGATCTGCAGCTGAGTTTGGACGACGATCTTCCAGATAGCCGCTCCAGTTGTGATCAACTGCATAAAGAGGGATACGGATCGAAGCGCCACGATCAGATACACCATAGCTAAAGTCGTGGATTGAAGCTGTTTCGTGTTTACCGGTTAAGCGTTGATCATTATCAGCACCATAAACAGCAATACAATCAGCAACTGCAGGGCGGAAAGCCTCGCAAACTGCTTTAAATTTCTCTTCGCTATTTGCTGTACGTAATAAAGTGTTTGAGAAGTTCGCGTGCATACC
The DNA here is from genome assembly GCF_002797815.1 of Mucilaginibacter auburnensis. Taxonomy (NCBI): domain Bacteria; kingdom Pseudomonadati; phylum Bacteroidota; class Sphingobacteriia; order Sphingobacteriales; family Sphingobacteriaceae; genus Mucilaginibacter; species Mucilaginibacter auburnensis. The sequence goes on along the minus strand of NZ_PGFJ01000001.1, from coordinate 2,210,111 downwards.
AGAACCATTCCAGTCTAATTGACCAAGTGGTTTGCAATGCCAGTTAATTGATACTCCGTATTTCTCGCCTATTCTTTCTAACAAGTAACGTGCAACCCAGATCTGGTCACCTGCTTCTTTAGCGCCTTTAGCAAAAATTTGGAATTCCCACTGACCTGCAGCAACTTCCGCATTAATACCTTCAACGTTTAAGCCTGCCTCTAAACATACGTCTAAATGCTCTTCAACAATTTCACGACCGTAAGCATTGTTAGCGCCAACTGAACAATAGTAAGGGCCTTGTGGCGCCGGGTAACCGTTTGCAGGGAAACCAAGCGGCTTGTTGGTTGAAGGATCCCAAAGGAAATACTCCTGCTCAAAACCAAACCAGAAATCATTATCATCATCTTCAATATGAGCACGACCGTTTGACTCATGAGGCTGACCTTTTGAATCTAATACCTCACACATTACTAAGTACGCATCTTTTCTTCCCGGATCAGGACAAGTAAACACAGGCTTCAGGATACAATCTGAAGAACCACCTGGTGCCTGCTCAGTTGATGAACCATCGAAGCTCCAGTTATCCAGATCTTCAACTTTTCCACTGAAACTTTTAACAATTTTAGTTTTACTACGCAGGCTTTGAGTTGGTTTGTAGCCATCAAGCCAAATGTACTCGAGTTTAGTTGCCATTTTTAATTTATTTTTGAAAGTTTGATTCAATTAGGGGATTTTACGCTCGTAAATCTCTTTATGAAGACAAATCTAAAATAATAATTCTGTTTTTTGCAAATATTATCACAAAAACCATAAAAAAATTTAAAATCACATAAAATTATTACAGTTTTATATTAAAAATCCTATTCTTCGTATACTTAAAGTAATTACGCAAGCGTTCATTGGTATTTAAAGAATAAAATTGCATGTATTAAGTTATATGTTAAATAATTATTAGCAATACTAAACCCTCTAAACCGTTGTAGTATTATCTTTTTAATAATTAGCGTCTTTACAGCATTTTTTGCATAAATTTTTTAGTAAAATTGCGCACAAGTTTTAATCATCTATTAAATAAACCAAATAATATCATGAAAATAACCGTTGTGGGTGCCGGTGCAGTAGGCGCTACTTGCGCAGATAACATTGCAAGGAAAGAACTGGCTGAAGAACTTATTTTGTTAGATATCAAAGAAGGCTTTGCAGAGGGTAAAGCAATTGATATGATGCAAACTGCAGCTCTTTTGGAGTTTGATACAAAAATTAAAGGTGTTACCAATGATTATGCCGCTACTGCAGATTCAGAAGTAGTTGTAATTACCTCTGGGCTGCCGCGTAAGCCAGGTATGACCCGCGAAGAATTAATTGGTACAAACGCCGGTATTGTTAAAAGCGTTACCGAGAACATTCTGAAATATTCTCCGAACACCATTATCATAGTAGTATCAAATCCTATGGATACTATGAACTACCTTACACTAAAAACATCGGGCTTGCCTAAAAACCGTATTATAGGTATGGGTGGTGCTTTAGACTCTGCAAGGTTTAAATACTACCTGAGCCAGGAACTGGGCTGCTCTCCTGCCGACCTTAACGCTGTTGTTATTGGCGGTCATGGTGATACTACCATGATACCTTTGATCAACCACGCCTACTGGAACAGTGTACCTGTTACTAAATTCTTAAGTAAAGAGCAACAGGAAAAAGTTGTAGCTGCTACCATGGTTGGCGGTGCTACTTTAACTAAATTGATCGGCACTTCTGCATGGTATGCGCCAGGTGCGGGTACAGCTTTTATGGTTGAATCGATTGTTCGTGACCAAAAGAAACTCATCTCTTGTGGTGTTGCTTTGGATGGTGAGTATGGCCAGTCTGACATTTCATTAGTTGTTCCTGTTGTTTTAGGTAAAAACGGATGGGAGAAAATTGTTGATTACAGTTTGACTGCTGATGAGCAAGCCGCCTTCAACAAAAGCGCTGATGCCGTTCGTGCAATGAACCAGGTATTAGTTGATAGTAACCTGATCTAACAATAAACAAGAAAACACAAAACGGCCCCCGAAGTACATTCGGGGGCCGTTTTGTGTTTAAAGATCCTCACTTCTACCCTACTGATTTTTAAATCGTACCTGCACATTGTATATTGGCTAAAATTTAGCAATTAATGAAAATAACCATTGGATTGTCAGTCATCCTTTACTTAGCTGCAATAAGTTTAGGGTTGTTTTTTTCATTACTCCTATTCTTTTCTCATAAAAACAAAACTGCAAACCGCATATTAGGTGCGCTTACCTTAGCCATAACCGGGTGGATTATTGATGCGTTTTTCAGAGCATCTGACATTTATGGCCAACGGCCTGATCTCTATTTTCTCCCAATTTATTACTCCTTTAGCTTCGGCCCACTTATTTACTTTTATGTTCAGGCTATCACCAACAAAAAATTCAGCTTAACCAAAAAAAATCTACTTCACTTTATTCCGGTATTTATACAAGCGTTATTTTATTGGGTAGTAACCTTTAAAAGCTACAACGGAAAATATATAGTATGGGAGAATATTCATAGGCCTTACACCTATCGCGTTGAATATGATGGCACCTGGCTTTCATTAGTTATTTACCTTTCACTTTCAATTCTTTACCTTAAAAAATATCGTTTATGGCTGAATGATAATTATTCAAACCTTTCAAAAAAAATGCTTAACTGGTTAAAAACTGCTTTGCTCATTTTGGTAACGGTTTGTGTAACATGGTTTTTTGAGGCCTATCTGCGCGACTTTGAAAACACCTATTACAGGTATGATTTTTCAACTAATTTGCTGTGTCTGGTAATTTATTGTATAGGCATAGTTGGCATGCAGCAGTCATCTACTAATATAACTTTTGAACCCTCGCCTTCAAAAGTTGAAGTCACTTCTGCGCTGTTGATAGATCAAGCAATAATGGAAAAGATCAATTTCGTAATGGTAAATGATAAATTATATCTCAACGCGGACCTTACACTTGCCGACCTTGCACTATATTTAAAATTACCAACCAAAACGGTATCAACTACCATCAATATAGCGTTTGGAAAATCATTTAACAGCTACGTAAATAGTTTCCGGATTGAAGAAGTTAAGCAAAGATTTAAAACGGCCGATCTGGAAAAATTTACGCTGCTTGCTATAGCTTACGAATCGGGCTTTAACTCAAAGGCTACCTTTAACCGTACTTTTAAAGAGCAAACGGGTAAATCTCCTTCCGATTTTATCGGTAATTAAGTCTCAAATTAATTGGGACGTCTCAAATTGCTTCTTGAGGCGATGAGCTTTTCTTTTTACGTCACATTTGGCTAAACAAATCAATAGTCAGATGAACAGAACATTTTTATTTTTTGCGTTTATGACCTGCTGTACTCTCACAAACGCTCAAAGTGTGTGGAGTAACAAAAGCCGTGTATTGCCAGATAAGCTTCAGGAACTGCCGGTAGGCGTATTATTGTGGCACAACCCCAACCCATGCTATCCTGAGTTAATTGACAGCACGTATTACTGGAAGCATAGCACCTCGGCAATGTCAGTTGCCAAAAATTTAAAAGTAATTGAATGTGGCAGCTTTATATGGTATAATGAAAAAGGCTGGCAATCTAACGTGAGACTCTCGACAGATGAATTTGCAAAGGCATTTAATTGTAAAGGTGGCAGGCTTAAACCAAACAAAACCTTCACCTACGAGAAGAATTGGCGTTACGGAAAGCAAGCATATGGCGGCGATGCGCTTTGGTACATTATTGCTGAAGACAGCAACGGCACTCGATACAAGGGATATGCCTTAATAGAAACTGAAGGAAAAATTTTAAACGCTAACAATTAATCGCCATGAAAAAAATCACTTACACGTTGCTTTTGTTCTTTATAACATTAAGTTCTGTATTGGCTCAAAAGAAATTACCGGTAGATTTAAAAAAGAGCATAATTAATTGGATAGGCCATGCAGAAATTGGAAGCTACGCGCCTGCGGGTACACTAAAATTAAAAACAGGCTTTGTAACACTTAGGGGCAACAAAATAACAAGTGCTAATATAACAGTTGATATGGGTAGCCTTAAGCAAGACAATGAAGACATGATGACACACCTAAAGGATAAAGAGTTTTTTGATGTAAAAACATATCCGCAAAGCAGAGTGATTATCAAATCAATAATTCATGGCCAGGCGCTGGGCACATTGACCATTAAAAACAAAACAGGCACGGTAAGCTTTCCGGTTAGTATCTCTAAAGAAAATAATGATTATGTTGTAACGGGAACCGCAATTATTGACCGTACCAAGTATGGCATTGTTTATAATTCAAACAGCTTCTTTGCGGGTTTAGGAGACAAAGCTATACGAAACACTTTTGATATTGCTTTTACTTTATTTGTTTCAGCCAAAAGTATTGAGACTAATCAACGGGAATAAGACGTGAATAGGGTTTGGTAATTTAATAAACTACCAAACCCACCAACCTTTTTTGCCAGGCTCTTTTTTCCCAGACACATTAAATCGCATTTCAATGTGCTTGAAGGTCCAGGCGGATGCTACCCAAATAATAGCATAATTTACAATAAACATATAAGCATATGCCGATGGCGGCAACTTTAGCACACGAAAAAACACCACGTTGAACAAACTCAAAATAAGTGTATGGATCATGTATATTGAGTAGGAATACCGGCCTGTTGTATGTAAGAACTTTGATTTTTTTAGCTGAGTTGATAACCATCCTTTCTCAAAAGCAAATACCAATATGGTAACGAAGAAGGCAGCCAGATATACAAAACCGTAGGTCTTGAAAGTTTCGCCGTAGCAAACAAGCGTGATGGTTGTTGCCAGCATTAAAATCTCTAAAAAGCTGAATAAGCCGTTACCTTTATTACGGATTTCAGTTTTATTGACATTGAATGTGGTAAAGCACAGAACCCCTGTAAAGAAGCCGGTTATGCCTCGTAAAAAGCCATAATTAAATGTGTATAGCAAACCAAAGGTACCGGTAAAGAAATGCATAACAGTTGCGCTTGCAATTGCTACGCCCGCAAATATCCAAACTCTGTATTGCCCCAGCCTTCCTCTGCCAATCTGCAAAATGGTAATTCCAAAAACAAGATAAGCTATCATTTCAGCGCTTATAGACCAACTTGCAATATTCCAGCTTACATCATTTACGCCGGGCAGTTTAACTGAGTTCAATAAAAACAGGTTACTTAGAAAAGTAGTAACGTTATTGGCCGGGTTATTTAAATTATTAACCTGTACGTAAGGTGCTGCAAAATGTTTGAGCACCTCAATAGCAACAAATGCCATCAATACGATAAAGTGTAAGGGGTATAACCTAAAAAAACGCTTTTTATAAAACCTGTTCAGCTCTTCTCCCGTTGAAACAGATTGATAACTATACGCTATTACAAAACCGCTTAGTACAAAGAAAAAGTCAACAAAAAGATCGCAGTTTAAAATAAACCGGTTATTAATAACAGGCGTATCGGAAAAAGTACTCATATGGAAAAACACCACAAGGCTGGAAAAAATGCCCCTGAAAATATCGAGTACTTCAAATCTTTCTTTCATTTAAATGCTATAAGTGTATATTGCCTTATACGAATATACCACGGCTATGTTAGCTAAAACAACAAAACACAAAATTTAAATTAGCAGCTAATGAAATTGGCGCATTTGATACTTGCCCATAGTCAGCCTGAGCAGTTGGAACGTTTGCTTGGTAAGCTTCAGCATAACGATGCTGATATTTACATTCACCTGGATAAAAAAACAGATATAACTGCATTTCAGCATCTTGCTAAAATCAGGAATGTATATTTTATAAAGAACCGTGTAAAAGTTTATTGGGGTAGCTACAACATTGTGAAAGCCACGCTCAATAGTTTTTATGAGATCATATCACTTAAAAAAAACTACGACTACCTTAATTTATTGAGTGGTCAGGATTACCCTTTAAAGCCACAACAAGAATTACATGACCTTTTAGCCGCTCACCCTGGGCAAGCGTTCATGAATTATTTGTTATTTGATACGGAATGGCTGGAGGCTATGCCGCGTGTACAATCCTATCATTTTAATAATTTCAGATTGCCCGGCAGGTATATTTTACAGGAGATGGTGAACAGACTTTTCGGGCCGCGTAAAATGCCTGATAACATGATACCTGTTGGCCGGTCGCAATGGTTTACCGTATCGTGGGAATGCATAATTTTTATCTGCGATCACTGGCGCAATACGCCGAAACTTCGAAATTTTATTAAGCTAACGTGGGGACCCGACGAGTTTATTTTTCAAACTATACTCTACAACTCGCGCTACCGTGATGTGATGAAAAATAACGATCTAAGGTATATTGACTGGTCTGGTGGGGGTGTAAGCCCAAAAACACTTTCCATTGATGACGCGGAGGCGCTTAAAACATCGGGGCAGTACTTCGCCCGAAAATTTGATATTAACAAGGACAAAGCTATACTTGATATGATAGATAGCGAAATGCTTTAAATAAAATCTACGCACTTAATTTCATACGTACATTAAACCTATTCAAGCCTGAAGCGGCATCATAATGATACGTGAAAGATTCTGCCGATCGGGATATAATCACCATACCGAAGTGCTCTCCTACACCGTTAATGTCGATTTTATTCCTGTTCCGTTTAGCTTCGCATACAAAACGGACTACATTGTTACTTTCAAGGTAGGCGTACAAACTGTGCAATTCGTCATAGGATAGCAGTATTTTATAACCCGGTTGTTGTTTAAAAATATTTGCAAAGCCATTGGGGTTAAACTGGGCGCCAAAGTCGGTTTTCTCAATTGTAAGGTAATTGTTATCCAAATAAATACGAATAAAGCTATCAGCATTCTTCACATGCTTTAAGGCGTTAGTAATTAATTCGGTAATTACTATTTCAACTTTATAATTAAGGTCTTCGCTGGCGGCATGTTCCGGTAAAAAATCATTGATAAATCCGCGAATCTCCTTTAACGAATTTACCATACCCTGCTGTGTATTTGGTAGAACAAATTGGCTGAATACTTTACCTGGCATAACTGTTAGGCAAGCGCTTCGTTAAAATTTTCGTATATTTTAAAAACCTTATCAAGCCGTATCAGGGCAAATAAATTATGTATATCCTTGCGTAAGCCAACCAAAACAATATCAGATTTAAATGATATTACATATTTAAGCACTGATACCAGGGCACCTAAAAATGAGCTGTCGATATACTGAACATGCGCAAAATTCAATATTAGTTTTTTTCTTTGGTGCGTATCAAACAAACGGGTGAGTTCAGCCTTAAACTCGTCGGCATGCCCCATATTGGCATCCTGTATATCAAGGTTTAACAGCAAATTGGCGTCGTCTTCCTTATAAATGTTAATCATGGCTAAAGTTTATAAATGCATATTACGCTTTGATCGTCAATTTGGTTAGCCCCAAACGCATCAAAATGTGATTTTACATCAGTAAAAGGTTCGTGAGTATTGAGTTTTTCGAGCAAAGTAGAGGCAAATTTATTGTAATCACTTTTTTTACCACCAGCGTCGGCAAAATCAATCATCCCATCAGTAAATATAAACAACTCATCGTTGGTTTGCATCAAAATCTCCTGCTGGTTGTAAACTCCATCCGGAAACAAACCCAATAGCAATCCTGATGAACTAATGGTGGCAAATTTTCTTTCCGCATGTATATAATGTAAGAGCGGCAAGTCTCCTGCGCCGGAGTAAGCAATTGCTCCGGTTTGGCTATCTATCAATAAAAGTGACAAGCTGGACAAAATGTCTGTTAAAACATCATCAAAGCAAATAACCTTATTAACCTGCTGCAATATTGTAGCTGTAGAATATTCGCCGTTGGAAGCCGCAAAGCGCACAGCCGACCGTATATAGCTCAAAAAACCAAAGGTAAAGAACCAGGCCATCCACTTTTTCCCCATCACGTCCCCTAAAACGGTAAATGTATAACGTTCGTCTACCCGTATAAAGTCAATAAAATCACCTCCGGGTATATCATCGAATGTTTTATGCCAAAAATCAATTTTAAAGCCTTTGGTGTTTGGTACATTAGCCGGAATGGATTTTATATTGAGTGAAGTTGCAGCTTTTCTAACTTCCTGCTCAGAAAGCTCCCGCTGTTTATCAACCGCGTAAAGTATATTATTAACTTTTGATACTATTACATTAACAGGGGTATTTTTAAGCACATAGTCAATGGCTTGCAGATCAAATCCCTGTATCATCAGGTCGCTGTCTGAAAAATAAGTGAGGAACAAAAATGGTATGTTCTTAAAAACCTCATCCTTCATCAAATGCTTACGGAACTCAAGGCCATTCATCTGGCCCATATTGTAATCAGACAAGATAATGTCCGGCGGATTCTTTTTATCCAGCAAAACTAAAGCACCTTCTGCAGAGGTGGCGGTTTGGCATTCAAAACCTGATTTTGTAAATACCTGAACCATTAGCTTCAAAAACAAGCTATCATCGTCAACCAGCAATATCTTATGTGGTTGCTTATTCATTTGTGTTAGATGATAAAGGTTCGTTATATAACGTGCGCACCAGTAAATAAATACCTATTAATATAATGATGCACGAAATTACATCCATTAATGTTATGCCATCATTCGGAGTAAAATAATAAATGGTAAACAATTCAAAATAAGGTGGTGCCGGAATAACGATCATGGCAAGGCCAAGCGTTATCATTGTCAGCGCAATAGCTATAAGCACCAAATTTTTAATCCGTTTTGCTTTTATGTATTTGCCTGCTACGCGACTGTCTACCTTGTTTGACAGCAACAAAGTTGAGAACTCGTTTAACAGTTCTTCGCGCGATGCGTCTTCCCGCTCGTCAATAATTTTAAAAGCATCAATAGCTTCTATTCCGGCAGAACAATTTTGAAGTGTGCTGCTAAACTTATCCTGAAAATACTTCATTTTCTCTTCGTCCAATTGATGGCCGTTGAGCAAAGCGGCAACCTCGTTGAGCTTTTGCTCAACGGCCAGTTCAACATCTGTACCGGTGGTAACTTCCTCTTTGATATTATTTGCTTTAATTCTCAATTTTAATTAATAATTTCAACAAAACATAGCGCAGCGGTTTGCCGTATACAGCTATAATTTCTGCAAAATGAATTTAGTTTCCATCATTACGGTAAATTTCAATCAAAGTTACGTTACTGAACAATTGTTAAGTTCTATAAGTTCAACAAACACCTACCCTGCTATAGAAATTATTGTGGTTGATAACGGAAGCACCGTAAATAGCGTGCCTGCGTGGACAAACAAATACCCTGATATTACCTTTATCCGTTCTGATAAAAACCTGGGTTTTGCCGGCGGCAATAATATAGGCATAGCTGCAGCTAAAGGAGATTATTATTTCCTGGTAAATAATGATACTGAATTTACGCCAGGCCTTGTTGAAACATTGGTTAAAACCCTGGAAGCAAATAGCCGCGTAGGAATGGTATCACCTAAAATACGCTATTTTGACCAGCCCGACATGCTGCAGTATATGGGTTTTACCGATATGAATTATTATACTTCCCGTAACAGCAGCATTGGCCAGTTTGAAATTGACAAAGGTCAGCACGACCATCTAACAGGACGTACCGGCTACGCACACGGCGCAGCAATGATGGTAAAAAAGGAGTGTGTTGATAGAGCCGGACTAATGGCCGAAAACTTCTTTTTGTATTACGAGGAACTGGATTGGTGCGACCGGATAAAACGCGCAGGCTATGAAATATGGCTGCAAACCGCAGCGCTTATTTATCATAAAGAGTCGGTTTCTGTAGGAAGGGTAAGTGTATTGAAAGAATATTTTATGAACAGGAATCGAATTTTGTTCATTCGCAGGAATGCGCCATTTTTGGCACGTTTGTTCTTCTATGTTTATTTCATGGTATTTGTTGTGCCGCGCAATGTGTTAAAATACATCAAAATTGGTCACAAAGATTTTATCGGCTGGTTATTTAAAGCCATTTGGTGGAACGTTACGCAAGGGAAGGACAGTAAAAAATTAGGTTACCCTATTGCTATATGATCGCTTTATTCTGGATTAGTTTATTTATTATTTTTTATGCTTTTATTGGCTACGGCATATTGCTGTATTTTATAATTAAAGTAAAGCGCGCTGTAAAGGGTAAACCCGTTTTACCAACAGCAAATAACCTGCCCACCTGTACATTAATTGTTGCGGCCTACAATGAGGAGCGCTTTATTGAAGAAAAGATAAAAAACAGCCTCGAGCTAAATTACCCCCAGGGTTTGCTCAAACTGATTTTTATAACCGATGGTTCCAGTGATGGCACAGCCGATATTGTTGCTAAATATCCGCAGATCATTCACATGCACTCGCCAGAGCGTAAAGGTAAAATGGCGGCAGTACACCGCGCTATTGACACCGTTGATACAGCTGTGATGGTGTTTACCGACGCCAATACTTTTTTGAATGCAGATGCCATCGTTAATATTTGCCGCCATTATTCAGACCCTAAAGTTGGTGCTGTGGCCGGCGAAAAACGTGTACTGATCACAGAAGCATCCGATGCCACCGCCGGTGAAGGCTTCTACTGGAAATATGAGTCGAAACTGAAGGTTTGGGACTCTGAATTATATTCAGTTGTTGGAGCTGCCGGTGAATTATTCAGCGTGCGCACCGACCTTTACGAGCACGTACCTGCAACTTCTATTATTGATGATTTTATGATCTCCATGCTGATAGCCAGGAAAGGCTATCGCATAATATACGAGCCAGATGCTTATGCTATGGAAACAGCATCAGAAGATGTAAAGGAAGAATTAAAACGCAAGGTGCGTATTGCCGCGGGAGGGTTACAATCAATTATTTGGTTAAAGAGTTTGTTACTTCCTTTTAAAACGCCAACTCTATCATTTCAATATATCAGTCACCGGGTTTTGCGGTGGACTGTTGTGCCTTTTTTAATGATACTATTGTTAGTGCTGAACATTATTTTGGTACACAACGATGAAGGCGCTATTTACCAACTGTTTTTAGCCGGTCAAGTTATGTTTTATGGTATGTCAATTTTTGGCTGGATGCTTGAGGCTAAGCAAATAAAGGTAAAAATATTTTTTATCCCCTATTATTTCTGCATGATGAATTACGCTGTTATAAGGGGAATCTTTCGCTATCTTTCTGGCAATCAAAGCGCCGTTTGGGATAAGGCAAAACGTAAATAAAAATGTCGCTTAAAGAGAAAATAACCGCTAATCCACGTGTCAAAAGTTTTGTTCATTGGATGCTTATAGCGCCTGGCGAGGCCCGGCCGCGGCTTTGGGTGAAATGGTTTGTTAATCCATTTATTCATCACAAAGGTAAAGGTGCTAAAGTGCGCAGGCGTACGCGTATGGATGTTTTGCCTTTTAATAATTTTAGTTTAGGCAACAACTCAACCATCGAAGATTTTTCTACCATTAACAACGGCGTTGGCGATGTATCTATAGGTAATGGCAGCCTCATTGGCATGGGTAATGTTATTATTGGTCCGGTTAACATAGGCAACAATGTAATTTTTGCCCAAAATATAGTAGCCAGCGGGCTGAATCACGAATACCGCGATGTTAACGTACCAATAAAAGATCAAAAAACGGTTACCGCTACTATTACTGTTGAAGATGATTGCTGGATAGCAGCCAACGCTGTATTAACGGCAGGTGTAACCATTGGTAAACATAGTGTGGTTGCAGGCGGAGCGGTTGTAACCAAAAGCATTCCTCCCTATTCGGTAGCAGCAGGTAATCCTGCAAAGGTTATTAAACGCTATGATGAAACCGCGGGAGATTGGGTGTCTGTTAAAAATTAAAGCTGATACGCTAATTTCATAAAGCTTAATACTTCTTCATTAATGTCTTCAGGTTGGAGTACTCTCAAATGATGATTAAACTGGTTGGTGCCCGGCACTTGAGCAACTTTCTGAAAACAGAAGTTATCATAATGCGGTTCGCGCAGCGGAAAAACCACGTGAATAAAATTTTTGCCCAATTGTGTAATCCATGCAATACGTTTATGCGAGTTAGATATGCCTATCATAGTTTTGGTAGCTTCCAGCCTGATCTCTCCTATCTCTTCAAAGTTTTTTATTAACTGCTCAAAAAGCATAAGGGTGTGCGTTGATTTTCCTGTAAGAAATTTTGAAACATCATTGTCAATAGGTGAAAGCATATACTAATATCGTCATGGAAATGTATTAATCAAAATTAACAAAAGCAACTATGTTGCATTTGTTAATTTTAGTTTTAGTTTTGCGTCATGGAAACCAATTTTGATGTTATAATTATTGGCGGCAGTTACGCCGGATTATCGGCAGGTATGGCGCTTGGAAGGTCACTACGGAGCGTGCTTATTATTGACGATGGGAAGCCCTGTAACAAGCAAACCCCACATTCGCATAATTTGATTACTCACGATGGGGAAACACCTGCAGCCATCGCATTAAAAGCCAGGCAACAGGTAGCTGCTTACAATACGGTACAATTTAAACAAGGCCTTGCTACCAGCGCAAAAAAGCATGATGGATGCTTTATAGTCACTACTGATGACGGGAAAAGCTTTAGCGCGGGAAAATTACTTTTTGCTACCGGCGTTAAAGATATTTTGCCCGACATACCTGGTTTTTCTGACTGCTGGGGTATTACTGTACTGCATTGCCCCTACTGCCATGGCTACGAGTTCAAGAACGTATCTACCGGAATTTTCGGAAATGGTGATGAAGTTTTTGAGTATGCTAAGCTGATAAGTAACTGGACTAAAGAGCTCACCATTTTTACGAATGGCCCCGCTGAATTAAGCAACGATCAATCAGACATGCTAAAACGCAACCAGATCACTGTAAACGAATTACCCGTAAAGCAATTAATACACAATAATGGCGTATTGAAAAAAATTACATTCACCAACGGTTTGGAACAGGAAGTTAAAGCAATTTATCACCGACCGGTTTTAAAGCAGCATTGCAACCTGCCCGAAGAATTAGGATGTGAGTTGAACGAACATGGTTTTATACAGGTTGATAATATGCAGCAAACCACAGTACAAGGTGTGTTTGCGGCAGGCGATAATACTACTATGTTCCGCTCTTTAGCCGTGGCTATTGCTGATGGCAGCAAGGCTGGCGCAGTTATAAATAAACTTTTAGTAGAAGAGCGATTTAAATTTTAGGCAAAATACCTTCCAATCCCCAGCGCTCCTCAATGCCTAATCCAAACAAAGCGAAATCGTACTTAACAGGGTCTTTAGGGTCAAAATCTTTAAGGCGTTCTGTTAATTCAACTGCTGTCTGCCAGTCGGTTTGTTTACGGCTAATGAGGTTTAGCTTACGCGCTACACGGTCAACATGCAGATCGCAAGGCATAATAAGGTCGGCGGGCTTTATGCGGTGCCAGATGCCAAAATCAACACCATTGTTGTCTTTTCGTACCATCCAGCGTAAAAACATATTGAGACGCTTACAGGTTGATTTTTGCGAAGGAGACGACACATGCTTTTTAGTGCGGTGAGGGGAATCATCCAGAGAGAAAAAGTAAGAGCGAAAGCCCCCCAGCCCCCTAAAGGGGGAGTAATTGCCGTCCGGAGGAATGAATGCATCCTCTAACGATTCGTGATTTGAATAATGATGCGTGAAAAAAGAAATGAAGTAAAGCGTGTCAATATCATTGAAAGTACGGTGCTTAAATTTCAGCAACCTGGCCAGATCGGGCTCCTCATGATTAATAATAAAATCATATGGAGCTCCGTCCATCAGGGCAATCAACTCTTTACATTTATTGATGATGGTAACACGTTGGCCCCAGGCCAGTGTAGCAGCCCAAAAACCCATTATCTCAATATCTTGTTTCTTGCTAAATAGATGTGGGATAGAGATGGGGTCGTTCTTTATGAAATCAGGACGGTTGTATTGCTCAACTTTGGCATCGAGAAATTCCTTAATCTGCGTCGCTTTACTTAATTCAGAACTATTAGGCATAATGATATAGTTCTATTCAGTTTTAGCGTTTTTTCCACTGTAAAACAGCCAACCGAATATTAGAGCATAAATGCCATATATCACCGCAAATATCCAAAACGCTTTTGGCAGCAACGGATTGGTAATCAATTGTTTTATCAGTGCCATCGCTCCCACAAAAAAATTGCTAAAGTTAGCAACCGAGACCGGTTTATTGTAAATGCCACCAATAACCGACCATTGCGACATCCAATTCAACATAGCGAACCCAAAGTAAAGGCCGCCATGCAGTTGCAAAATCAATACAGATGATTTATTAAAATCAGCTTCCAATCCATTTAAAACTTCAGCAGGTGCAAAAGTTAGTATAATACCTATGGCGCTTAAGAATAAAGCGCTTGAGGCCATTATTAAACGAGTATTCATTTATTTATCAATGCTTAGCGCATGCTTCAAATCTTCCAACAGATCGTCAACATCCTCTACTCCAACACTTAGCCGGAGCAAGTTGTCTACCACCCCCACTTTTTCACGGGCTTCCTTTGGTATAGAAGCGTGTGTCATGGTAACAGGGTGGTTAATTAGTGACTCCACGCCGCCTAAGGACTCAGCTAAAGAAAACACTTTAAAAGATGATGCCACCTTAAAAGTTTCCTTCAGGTCTGCACCTTTTAAAGTAAAGGATATCATGCCACCAAAATCGCGCATCTGTTTTTTAGCAACCTCGTGATTGGGATGGTCTGTAAAACCAGGCCAATAAATTTTATCAATGCGTAGATGTGTTTTAAGGTATTCAGCAATCTTTCTTCCGTTGTCACAATGCGCTTTCATACGTAAATGAAGCGTTTTTATACCGCGAAGTACCAAAAAGCTATCCATCGGTCCGGGAGTGGCCCCACAAGCGTTATATATAAAGAACAAACGCTTGTATAACTCCTCATCGTTCATCATCAACGCACCCATCACTACATCGCTGTGACCACCTATATATTTGGTTACAGAGTGCATTACAATATCAGCACCCAAGTCAATAGGATTTTGAAGGTATGGCGAAGCAAACGTGTTATCAACCACAGTTAGCAACCCTTTTTCTTTTCCTATCTTGGTAATGGCCTTAATATCCACTATCTGCATAGTAGGATTAGTAGGCGTTTCAATCCAGATCAGTTTGGTTTTGTCGTTTGAGTATTCCCTTATTATTTCCGGATTTGACAGATCCAAAAAATGAAACTTAATACCGTAGTTAGCAAATATTTTGGTGAAGATGCGATAAGAACCACCATAAAGGTCATCTCCGGTTATTACTTCATCACCGGGTTGAAGCAACTTCATCACAGCATCGGTAGCACCCATTCCGCTCGAAAACGCAAGTCCGTATTTTGCATTCTCCAACGCGGCCATACAATTTTCTAAAGCCTTACGTGTGGGATTGGTTCCACGCGAATACTCGTAGCCTTTATGGTCTCCCGGCGATTGTTGCCAGTAAGTTGATGTTTGATATATCGGCGTCATTACCGCGCCGGTAGTCGGATCGGGCTCCTGCCCTGCGTGTATAGCTTTTGTAGCGAATTTCATACCCCCTCCGCCCCCTAAAGGGGGAACTTTTATTCTCAAACCCAAAGGTGTGAGATTGGTTTACTTTTTAATTACACAACCCATAAAGCTTTCAAAGCTCCCCCTTTAGCGGGTTGGGGAGCTTAATAAGCCCTTGCAAACAATACTCTTTGAGTTGACGGTTTCCCTGTCAAAATACACTTACCTTCTTCCTGTTTATTATCTAAAGGTATACAGCGTATAGTAGCCTTGGTTTCGTCTTTTATGCGTTGTTCGGTTTCAGATGTGCCATCCCAATGGGCAGATAGGAAACCTGGTTTCTCATCTAACAAACGTTTAAACTCTTCATAGTCGTTAACTTCGGTAGTATTTTCAACTCTGAAGTTAGCGGCTTTTTGGTAAATGTTATTCTGTATCTCTTCAAGCAACGCTTCAATTTTATTAGCCAAACCGTCCTGATTTACAGTCTCTTTTGTTTTAGTGTCTCTTCGAGCCAACTCGACGGTACCATTCTGCATATCACGACTACCAATTGCAACACGCAACGGAACGCCTTTTAACTCATACTCGGCAAACTTAGCACCCGGGCGGTGTGTATCGCGGTTATCAAATTTAACTGATATACCTTTTGCTTTTAATTCGGTGTTTAATGCATTAACATAGTTGGTTATGTTTACCAATTCTTCATCATGCTTGTAAATAGGCACAACCACAACTTGTATTGGCGCCAGTTTTGGTGGCAATACCAAACCAGCATCGTCAGAATGCGCCATTATTAAGGCACCTATCAAACGCGTTGACACTCCCCATGAGGTTGCCCAAACGTAATCCTGTTTATTATCTCTGGTAGTAAATTTTACATCAAAAGCTTTTGCGAAATTTTGCCCTAAAAAGTGGGAGGTTCCGGCTTGTAATGCTTTCC
Source organism: Mucilaginibacter auburnensis (assembly GCF_002797815.1). NCBI lineage: Bacteria > Pseudomonadati > Bacteroidota > Sphingobacteriia > Sphingobacteriales > Sphingobacteriaceae > Mucilaginibacter > Mucilaginibacter auburnensis. The sequence goes on along the minus strand of NZ_PGFJ01000001.1, from coordinate 2,193,658 downwards.
CATCCTGCATTAAAGCTTCAATACAATAGGTATCTAACGCACCTGCAAAGCGTTCGTTAGCAGTTTTACGTCCTTTAACTACAGGCAGCGCCAACCAGTTCTCAACAAAATCTGCATAAACGTTCAGCATTTGTTCTGTTTCAGCAATGGCTTCTTCGGATGTTGCATGAGCGGTATGACCTTCCTGCCATAAAAACTCGCTTGTACGCAAAAATAAACGTGTACGCATTTCCCACCGCATTACATTAGCCCATTGGTTAACCAATATGGGCAGGTCGCGGTAGGATTGTATCCAACCCTTATACGTATTCCAGATAATGGTTTCTGAAGTTGGACGAATGATCAGTTCCTCTTCCAGCTTGGCTTCTTCGTCAACAATAATATTACCCTCGCCATCATTTTTTAGGCGATAGTGAGTAACCACGGCGCACTCTTTAGCAAAGCCATCAACGTGACTGGCTTCCTTTGAAAAAAAAGATTTTGGGATAAGTAAAGGAAAATAAGCATTGCTGTGGCCGGTGTCTTTAAACATTTTATCAAGCACACCCTGCATCTTCTCCCATATAGAGTAACCATAAGGCTTAATGATCATACACCCTCTAACAGGTGAGTATTCGGCCATATCGGCCTTAATTACCAGGTCGTTATACCATTGCGAGTAATCTTCATCTTTACTTATAACACCTTTGCTCATACGTTGAATAGAATTTGACTTTATATTTTTATAGTTTAGCATCCAAATTTATAAATTTATACGTTATTAGCCTATGTTAATTAAACCTTATCGGCTTTTATCTGTCTAATTTTATAAATCTGCCAATACATAAAACTATGCGCAACCTAAAATATTTAATTGCTATCTGTGTTATAAGCTTGAGTGCCTGCTCAACCAGCCAGAAGTTAGCATCTACGCCGGGCGCTGATGACGACGACGTATATTTTACCCAGGCAAAAGCCGGCGACGAGATAATGTATGCCGACGACAGCTATCAGGCTAATGGTTACAATAACAATGGCTACAATAGCGACGAGTACTATTATTATGGTGATTATGCTTCACGCATCAATCGTTTTGATTATTACTCACCCTTTGGCTATAATAGCTTTTACTACGGCTATTCGCCTTACAATTCAATGAGATGGGGCTTGGGCTACGGCATGGGCGGCTGGAATAGAGGCTTAGGCTTTAATTATGGCTTTGGCTGGGGTTATGACCCTTTCTTTTATGGAGGTATCTATTCACCATACTTTTATGACCCATTCTACGCATCATTTTATGGCTATGGCTGGGGATTGGGCTATGGTTATGCCTATTCACCTTGGGGCTACCCGGGCATTGGCGGTTACGGTTGGGGATATGGCGGCGGTTTTGTAACCGGCGGTTATTCAAGACAAAATCCTCGTCCGGTTTATGCAGGTGGTACATCGGCAACGGTAGCAAGACCGGGCCGTACAACCGTTTATGAAACAATGCCGGGCCGCAGGCCAGGTGACCTGAGCACACAAAGCATTTACAGTACAGGCGGACAAACAAGAGCTGTTCGTTCTACAAGCTCACGCGATGGTCAAACACGCCAGGTTATTCAACAGGTAGACCGCAGGCCAACATATAATCCTGCTCCTGCCCCATCACCAAGCTTTGGTGGCGGCGGCGGTGGAGGCAACTCCGGTGGCGGAGGTGGTGGCGGTGGCCGTCCGGTTAGACCATAAACTTTTTAGCTGACATAACACTATGAGAATAAAACATATAATGTGCCTTATAGCTTTGACAGCTATAGGCAAAAGCAGCTTTGCTCAATATGCCAAAGATGCCATACGCTTTTCAACCGGACAAACCGGTACCACCTCAAGATTAAAGGGAATGGGTAGCGCTAATGTTGCCGTAGGTGGAGACCTGACTTCGGTTGGTGGAAACCCGGCAGGTTTAGGTTTTTTTACGCGCTCGGAGATTAGTATAACGCCTGAGTTTAACGGCACTAAAAATAACGCCTCCTACCTTGGTGAAAACAGCAGTGGTTCTAAAAACTCCGGAAACCTTAACAACTTTTCTGCTGTGTTTTACAGTAGGATGAACACGCCACGCGGACGTGATAAAACTAAAGGCTGGCTGAGCGTTAACTTTGGAGTGGGATATAACCGCACTAATGATTTTGGCGATAATATCAATTACGGCGGCACAAATAAGGCTAATTCAATTAATGATTACTACGGCACCTTAGCTACCAATTCAGGCACAACAGGCGACTTTGTTCAAGGATACGCCTACGATCATTTCCTGATAGATCAGTACGGAACTGCAGGTAATTATGAAGCCAATAACCCTCGTAACGGGGCAAATTTGGTAACACCTGTAAAGCAAGCAAATGCAATTACCCGTACGGGTGGCCAATCAGAATTTAACCTATCTTTAGGTGCCAATTACAGCAATAAACTTTATCTGGGTTTTGGTATTGGTATAACCAGCTTGCGTTATAATTCAACCAATATGTTCAACGAGGTTGGCTCTGTCAACAATGACGATGGTACCACAGGTGTTTTCAGTGTTAAAAACTATAATTCAACCTATAGCCAGTTTCAGGCTACTAGGGGTGCAGGCTTTAACGCTAAAATTGGCGCCATATATAAGATTGAAGAGAATGTTAGGTTAGGCGCGCAAATAACCAGCCCTACCTGGATGAGCATTGACGACATTTACAGCGAAAGCCTTAATACATCTTACAGCACCAATAATAAAAGATACAATAGTGTGTCGCCAGATTATACGCTGACCTACACCATGCGTACACCTTTTAAAGCTGCCGGTGGTTTATCTGTGTTTTTTGGTAAAGCAGGTTTTATAACCGGCGATGTTGAGTATGTTGATTACAGCTCAACCAAAATAAATAGCAGCGATGCTTTTGATGCCTCTTACGATAACTCTATTATCCGCAACAACTATAAAGGTGCGGTTAACGCTCGCTTCGGCGCTGAGGTGAAAGTAGCTACGAACTTAATGTTACGCGGCGGTTATGGTTTGTTAGGCAGTCCGTTGAAAACTGATGGCAAAACTACCACTATGGGAACAGCCGGTTTAGGTTACCGTTTTGGCACCTACTATATTGACGCTGCTTATCAACATGTTTCGGCCACCCAGGTTATCAACCCATACCTGTTAACTTCAGGCACTCCGGGTGCTAATGTTAACAGGGTGAACGACAATCTTTTCCTTACTTTAGGAGTACGTTTTTAACATCGTAATCATAACATAAAAAAACCTCCGCCTAACCGGCGGAGGTTTTTTTATTTCGACAACCCTTGCTACACTATGTTGTCCCACATAAATATGCGGCACAGTATTTTTTTAGTTTATATTTTATTTATAAACAACTATAAATCAAATATTTAATTAAAACAAACTATTCAGTTACCGATTTTTCTGTTCAGCACTTTCAGTAATGAAAAATTTTGGTCCACCAAATGGGACAAGGTTCAGTACACTAAGTAGATTCGCGAAACACTACACTTAAATTCCCCCCTCATAAAAGATGCAATAGGCATAGTACTCGTATATGAGGTATAATAATATCCGGCATCAAAGCTAAGCAGTACTATTATCACCTTGTATTGCACAGGGCGAGAATTGTTAGAGACTATAAATGCAGACTATAGTAAAACCATTATCTCTAAACAAAAAAGCTTGCTTACCGTAAAAATTTGCATATTGTAGTAGTGTTTATCTTTATCACACTAACAATGCCAATTATAATTAATGAGATCGGCCGCGTTTAAAATAGCTGCAATTTATATTGTTGTTGCGCTGGCATGGATAGCCCTTAGCGATAACCTGCTTGACATGGTGCACATCAGCGCCAACCGCGCCAACATGGTGTACCTTAACATTGCTAAAGGTTCATTATATGTAATTTTTACAGGTGTAATGCTGTATAAACTTATTGATAAATACAACAGCCGTTTAGCCGCCAGCGAGCAACAGTACCGTAGTTATTTTGACAACAATCCATCACCCATGTGGATATACCGGCAAGACACGCTGCAGTTTACCGATGTTAACGATGCTGCCGTAAACCATTATGGCTACACCCGCGATGAATTTAAACAAATGCGCGTGCTTGATATCAGGCCAACTCAGTATAGAAAAGAGCTTTCAAAAATTATAAAAACGCTTCCCGAAGGCTACAATGATGTTGGCACCTGGGTGCATCAAAAAAAGAATGGTGATCTGATAGATGTGCAGATCAGTTTGCAGCACATCAAAAACAACGGTGAAAACAAGATAATGGTGCTGGCTAAGGATGTTACAGAACTTAAACGGCTTGAACAAGAAAAAAATGATTATCTGCTACGTTTGGAAGATACGCTTAACAGTATAAGCGATGCTTTTTTTCTATTAGACAAAAACTGGAACATTAGCATGGCAAACGCCATGTTTGAAAAAATATCTGGCTTAAAGCGGACGGATGTAAATGGGAAAAACTTTATGCAGGTTTGGCCAAATGGAGCCGACTCCCCTTTTTATCACCATTATAAAAAAGCGTTATCAGAAAAAATCACAGTAAAGTTTGAAGGGTATGGCATCAACGTAAAAAAATGGCTAAGCATGTCATGTTATCCAACCCAAGAGGGTTTAGCTGTTTATTTAACTGACATTACAGAAAGTAAAGAAAAAGATCTGAAACTGGAGTTGGCATTGGAAAGATATAACCAGGCTGCCGCAGCATCACAGGATATGTTGTATGAATTTGATCTGTTAACCAACAAAGTGTCGTACTCAGAAACCAAGGGACACTTTATAGGTTTAGAAAAATATATCATCTCTGACCCAGCCAATGCATGGCTGTCACTTGTACATGTTGATGACCTACCGGTATTAACATCAACCATGGCCAAAGCGTTAAGTGCCAATGCAACCAAATATGCCTGCGAGTATCGTGTAAATTGTGGTAATGTTAATTATCGTTGGGTAAGTGATAAGGCCAGTATTATTTATAACGAGCAACAACAACCGCTGCGGATGGTTGGATCAATACGTGATATAAACGACATTAAAGAGCAGGAAGAATCTCTTAAACATCAAAATAACATATTGCGGGAAATTGCCTGGATCGAATCACACGAGATACGCAGACCATTAGCATCTATACTTGGTCTGGTTGAATTGGCCAATACCTGCAACCGTGAAGAGTTAAACGAAGTATTGAGTTATTTAAAGTTCTCTGCTGATGAATTAGACCAGATGGTTCGCAAAATAACTTCAAAAATTGATGAAGCCGAGGTTGATAATTAAGCAGCACCATAATGCAATTATTCTTTACAAGTATTGATATTTCCTGCATACAAGTTACTGTCTGTTCTTAATTTATTTCAATTACCAAATCCGGCGCAAAAGGCTTACTTTAGCTATCGCATCATCATATTTCAACAAATAAACAGCAAACATGCTCACTATAGACAATTACCTTGATACCCATTACATTAACAGGAGCAATTGGTTGCGGGCAGCGGTTTTGGGCGCTAACGATGGTATTATATCTGTATCGAGTTTAGCTATTGGGGTGGCGGCCGCCAGCAGTACACGCGAGCCCATTGTATTGGCTACTGTTGCCAGCCTGGTTGCGGGTGCGCTCTCCATGGCAGCGGGTGAATATGTTTCTGTAAGCTCACAAACCGATACTGAAACTGCCGACATTGCCCGTGAAGCAATTGAGCTGCAGGAGATGCCGGAAGAAGAGTTACAAATGCTTGCCCAGATCTATGAACGCCGTGGTTTGAAAAAAGAAACCGCCATGCTGGTGGCACAGGAATTAACCGAACATGATGCACTGGGCGCGCACGTGCGTGATGAACTGGGTATTACTGAAATAAGCCAGGCTAACCCTATACAGGCAGCATTGGCTTCGGGCGCATCGTTTACAGCCGGTGGCATATTACCTGTGTTAGCGGTGTTGTTTTGCCCTGTTAAAGCCATGGAATACTACTTATATGCCTTCACCATTGTTGCCTTGATGATATTAGGTGCGGTGGCAGCGAAAACAGGGGGCGCAACCATAGGTAAGGCTGTTTTACGTATTACTATTTGGGGTACTTTAGCCATGGGGCTTTCGGGCGTGGTGGGCTATATTTTTGGAGTGAAAGTTTAAATCGATCTCAAAAATACTTTTCAAAATTCAATCCATACGTAAACAGCAAGTTTTCGCCTCCAGTGCGGTTTTGCCTATTGTAATTGAGCGATGAACTTACACTTATCCAGCTGCGTAGCTTAAATTGCAAGCTACTGGCAGAACGGATAATGTAGTCATAACGGCGGTCTAATGAGTTTTGTAAGAAGGTGCTGCTCTCAAAAGTTACCAGGTTGTTGATGTTAAACTTCATGGCCAATCTCAAGGAATTACGATAGGTATGGTAAACGCTTCGGTTTCCATCTATCATCAGGTCGCTGGCATCATATAAAATACCATCACTTAAATTTAGATAAGCATTGGGTTTATCAATAATGTTGTAAGCCAAGCCCCCACCTGCCAGTAACTGATTATTTATTTTAAGCGAATAACTGGTGTTGTAATTTAATAATCCCCAATAATAAAAGTGCTCAGGCCCCTTGTAAACGTTAAAGTCAACAAACGACGAATAATCATTATTGGTAAGCCCAACGTTTTGCCGCCCATAGATCCAAGTGTTCGTAAAATTAAAAGAGATCACCTTTTTGCGGATATTAAACTTAAGGTTATTATTAAGCAGGTAAGCTGTGTTGCCATTAGCTTTGTTAATAGAGCCTGTTGGCGCAAAACTGACATGATAGAAGGTGCTATCATTATATTGTGCGCTGGCAGAATAAGCCGAACCCAATAAGGCAAAAAGCAACACGCATGTTACGTAATATGTGAGCTTTATTTTAAACTTCATTAGCCGTTTACTACTTCCCCACCGTTAACATGTAACACCTGCCCGGTTATAAATGAGGCATCATCTGAAGCTAAAAAGACATAAGCCGGACCTAACTCTGATGGCTGCCCTGCCCTTTCCATTGTGGTTTGCGTACCGAATTTTTCTATATCTTCTTTTTTGAAAGTTGATACAATAAGCGGTGTCCAAACCGGCCCAGGTGCCACCGCGTTCACCCTTATTTTACGTTTAGACAGGTTGGTAGCCAATGAGCGGGTAAAAGATGTAATGGCGCCTTTGGTAGATGAATAATCAATAAGGTGCGGCGATGAACGATAGGCTGTTACTGAAGTGGTGTTGATAATGGTATCGCCCTCCTGCATGTGCTTAAGAGCAGCATCAGCAAAATAAAAGTAAGCGAATATATTGGTTCGAAAGGTTTCTTCCATGTTCTTATCGCTTATCTGCTCCATTTCATCTTCGGGTATTTGCATACCGGCGTTGTTGACCAATATGTTTAATTGACCAAACTCCTTGAACATCTTTTCCACCGCTTTTTTACAGAAAGAGCTTTTTTTAACGTCGCCTTTTATGAGCAGGCACTTCCGGCCAAAACGCTCAACTTCTTTCAGTGTTTCCAGCGCGTCAACGTCCTCATTAAGATAAACAATGCCTACATCGGCACCCTCGCGGGCGTAGTGTATGGTTACTGCGCGACCAATACCGCTATCTCCCCCTGTAATTAAGGCAACTTTGCCCATTAATTTACCGGCAGCTTTATAACCTGGTTTAATATACTCGGGGCGTGGGTCCATTTCAGCCTCAATGCCGGGTTGTTTATTCTGTTTTTTTGGAACTTTTGTTGCCATGGCGATACGGGTTATTTGTTTTTACAACCTTATCGTTTAAAAGAATGTTTGGCAAAATGTGAAATAGAGGGTTTCTACTTAGAAACATCCTGTCATTCCGGAGCGATAGCGAAGAATGTTGTCCCACTCACATTTAACGCGCGATAAGCCGCGGGGTAAGCACAGCGTATAAGATCCTTCACTGCGTTCAGGATGACAACATCCTGTCATTCTGGAGCGATTAGCGAAGAATCTTGTCCTACTATCATTAACGCGCGCTAAGCCGCAGGGTAAGCCCAGCATATAAGATCCTTCACTGCGCTCAGGACGACAACATCCTGTCATTCTGGAGCGATAGCGAAGAATCTTGTCCCACTAACATTTAACGCGCGCTAAGCCACAGGGTAAGCACAGCGTATAAGATCCTTCACTGCGTTCAGGATGACAAAAGTGGTAGCTACATCCGCTCCGGCACCGCAATGCCCAGCAAATTCATCCCCTTGCTGATCACCTTGGCCGAAGTCGCAGATAATTGCAAACGGAATTGTTTAGCCTGTTCATCAGGAGCCTGCAAAATGGAATGCTCATGATAGAACTTATTGTATGATTTAGCTATTTCGTATACATAATTAGCAACAATGCCTGGGTTATGGCCTTTTGCGGCTTCAGCGATAATTTCGGGAAACTTGCTCAGTAATACAATCAGATCGCGTTCCTCGGTAGCTAATTGCGTCGGCTCAACTGCAGTGCCGTTAGTTGTAGCCCTGTTCAATACAGATTTGATACGCGCATGAGTATACTGTATAAATGGCCCCGTGTGCCCTTGAAAATCAACCGACTCGTTAGGATCAAACAATAAACGTTTTTTAGGATCGACTTTCAGCAGGAAGTATTTTAAAGCGCCCATACCTATGGTATGGTAAAGCTCCTGCTTGTCTTCTTCGCTGAAATCATTCACCTTACCTAACTCTTCGGTTACCTGTTTAGCAGTGGCCTCCATTTCGGCAATCAGGTCGTCGGCATCAACTACTGTGCCTTCACGAGATTTCATTTTACCCGACGGCAGGTCAACCATACCATATGATAAGTGGTACAAACCTTTAGCCCAGCTTTTTTGCAGTTTCTCCAATATCAGAAAGAGTACTTTAAAGTGATAATCTTGCTCATTACCGACCACATAAATAGACTCGTTCATGCCAAACTCATCATATTTCAGTTGAGCTGTACCCAGATCCTGTGTTATATAAACCGAAGTACCATCAGAGCGACGTACCAGTTTTTCATCCAGCCCATCGGCAGTCAGGTCTATCCAAACAGAGCCGTCTTCTTTTTGGAAGAAAACGCCTTTGGCCAATCCTTCTTCAACAATATCCTTGCCTAATAAGTAAGTGTTTGACTCGTAGTAAAACTTATCAAAATCAACACCCAGCGCTTTATAAGTTTTGCCAAAGCCATCATAAACCCAGGTGTTCATGGTTTTCCAAAGCTCAATTACATCGCTATCGCCTGCTTCCCATTTTTGTAAAAGGATTTGAGCCTGCTTAATAAGCGGAGCATGCTTTTTGGCCTCTTCCTCGGTTTTGCCTTCGGCTTTTAAAAACTCAATTTCCTTTTTGTATTCCTTATCAAAAATTACATAGTATTTGCCCACCAAGTGGTCGCCTTTCATACCTGCCGACTCCGGCGTTTCGCCGTTGCCGTAAAGTTGCCAGGCCAGCATTGATTTGCAAATATGTATACCCCGGTCGTTAACCAGGTTTGCTTTCACCACATCGTAACCGGCAGCCTTTAATATCTCGGCTACAGAAAAACCCAGCAGGTTATTACGCACGTGGCCCAGATGAAGCGGCTTGTTTGTATTAGGTGATGAGTACTCTACCATTACCTTTTTGCTATTGGGTTGAAAAACAGCAAAATCTTCTGTGGCTATATTGCTATATAACTCGTCTATCCAATATTCATCGGATAACGAAATGTTCAAAAATCCCTTTATTACATTAAATGCCGAAACCTGCGGAACTTCATTTTTGATGAACTCGCCAATATCGGTACCTGTTTGCTCAGGACCTTTGCGAGAAAATTTGGTGAACGGAAAAGTAACAACAGTTATTTGTCCTTCAAATTCTTTGCGGGTTTCCTGTAGATTGATTTCAGCAGAGGTAATGTCGGTATTGTAAATATGTTTAACAGCCTTTACAACGGCATCTAATATAAAGTTCATCAGGGCAAAATTAGTCATTTACTCCGGAAGTCTGAAAGTCGGTAAGTCCGAAAGATTATTTTGAGGGTTCGGTAGATTTAAGTTTTTGTTAACCTACTATAAACAAATTGCTTATTAACATATTGTATAGGTTTGTGTTGGTACAAATTAATTTTTTTCGGATAGATTTGTGATTAGTGAACATGGAAAAACAACCTGAAATGAATATAAACGTAGGTTCTGAAATAGGGACTTTACTTGCTTTGCTGATACATAGTCCGGATAGCGGACTGGGCCGTGTAGTGCCCTCAAAAGCGCAGGATTGGCTCTTTGAGGATATTGTACACCTTGAAAACATGCGCAAAAACGAGTATGATTATTACGTTAAACTGCTGCTTTATTTCCTCGATCCCGAAAAGATCAAAGGCAAACTGAAAGATATAGATGCTAAAGAAAACAACCGCGATTTTTTTAAGCCGGATAATGAAGCTTTCCATTCTTCAACAAAAGTTATAGAAATACAATGTCTGCTTGCGGATATTTTAACAGATGACGGCATTCGCAAAAAAATGGTGGCATCGGTTTGTGCTATTGAGGGCTGCACGTACGGTTTACAGCAAAAACTGATTAACACACCACCGCTTGAACTGGCGAAAATATTTATATCCGGCTCTTTAACCGGCTCTGAAATGATCTTCGCTCCTATCCCTAATCTTATTTTTTCCAGAGATCTGGGTGTTGTAGTAAACGACCATATTTTACTGAACCGCCCGGCTAAGAAAGCCCGCTCACGCGAAACCTTGCTGATGCGTTATATATTTTTTAATCACCCTTTGTTTGAGGCTTACCGTGATAAGATAATTGAAGTAGCCGAGACCAAGCAGCACTTTTTGCGCCCGGGTGAAGCAAACGACGAAAAAACTACTATTGAGGGTGGCGATTTGATGATGATTGCTCCTAACCATTTAATAATTGGTTGCAGCGAGCGCACCTCTATTAGTGGTGCAAACGAAGCGATAAAACAGCTATTTGAAAAAGATGTGGTTAAAAAAGTCACCATTGTTAAAATACCACACAAGCGCGATTATATGCACCTGGATACGGTTGTTACGCAGGTTAAACGCAATGTTTGGGTGTTGTTGAAATCATTAAGCGGTTCAGAAAAAGAGCAGCCGCAGAATGATGCAGTAGCGTGGTTTTCGGAAAAGAAAAACAAGGAAAAAACAGAAATTGTACAGTTCAGGCAAGATAAAAAACCTAAAACATTTGCCTCGTTAGAGGCTCTGCTGGATAATATTAGCAGAAAGGACTTGGGCAGTAACGAACCAACCCAATTCATTTACTCGGGCAATGATGAGTTTCCGTTCGACGCCCGAGAACAGTGGACAGACAGTTGTAACCTGCTTGCGCTTAAAGAAGGCGTTGTATTGGGTTACGACCGCAACGACCGTACCGTAGCGGCATTTAAACAAAACGGCTTTAAAATTATTAATGTTAAGGAGCTGCTCAAAAAAATTGAAAATGATGAGACAGACCCGCATCAAATGAAAGATACGCTGATACTGATGCCATCGGCTGAACTTTCAAGAGCGCGTGGTGGGTTTCATTGTATGAGCATGCCGCTTTGTAGAGAATCATTGGTCAATAGTCATTGATTCAATACAGAAACGCAACCACTAATGACGCAAAGCAAATGACTAATGACCAATATGCGAAGCAAATGACCAACACGATATTAATGATCCGCCCGGCGAGTTTCGGATTTAATGAGGAAACCGCAGGTAGTAACGCTTTTCAAAACCGCGTTACCGGTAACGACTTGCAGGATAAGGCCGTAGCAGAATTTGACGCGTTTGTTAAAGCTTTAAGAGATAATGGCGTTAACGTTATTGTTATTGATGACACTGTTGAGCCGGCCAAGCCCGATGCAATATTCCCTAACAACTGGGTCTCATTCCACGAAAACGGAGATGTAGTACTCTACCCAATGCAGGCAGAAAATCGCCGTTTGGAGCGCAGAGAAGATATTATCAGAAAACTGGAAGAACAGTTTAAGGTGGCTCATATAATAGATCTGAGCCGGTTTGAAACACAGGATAAATTTCTGGAAGGTACCGGCAGCATGGTGCTGGATAGGGTAAATAAAATAGCTTACGCTTGTTTATCGCCGCGAACTGACACGGACGTTTTACATACCTTTTGTGAGCACACAGGGTATAAGCCGGTATGGTTTACTGCAGTAGACCAAAATAGGCAGGCCATTTACCATACCAATGTTTTGATGACGGTGGCCGAAAAATACGTTGTGATTTGTTTGGATGCTATCGATGACGATGATGAGGCTGAACGTGTGATAGACACTATCGCAGAAAGCGGCAAGGAGATAATTGCCCTCAGCTTTGAGCAAATGAATCAATTTGCAGGCAACATGCTTGAAGTGAAAAATGATAAAGGCGAAAGTCTCATAATAATGTCTAAGACAGCATGGAAATCTTTATCAGACGAACAAAAAGAAGTTTTAGAAAGCTACAGCAAACCCATTTACGCAGATATAAAAACTATTGAACAGACAGGAGGCGGAAGTGCCAGATGCATGATGGCAGAGGTGTTTTTACCGGTTTTAGTCGATGGTCAATAGTCCATTGTCCGTAGTTAACGGTATTACGACAACCGCTATCGACCATTGGCTATGGACTATGGACCGATAAATTACATTCCAACCATAAAAATCGTATGATAAGTATTGATTTATTCCGTTTAAAAATTACATTTTTGCGAAAATTTTAATAGATGCAGAGTTACCAGGAATTTCTTGACTTAAGCGTTGGCTTTCCTCAAGAGGGTTTTGAGATCATCGATGACGAATTGTACTTTCATGATCTTAACTTAATGGAAATGATTGAAACGTATGGCACCCCCCTGCGCTTCACTTATTTGCCAATGGTTACCAAAAAGATACAACAGGCTAAACTGTTGTTCCAGCAGGCAATCATCAAAAACAATTATCGCGGCAGCTATAAGTATTGTTATTGCACCAAAAGCTCGCATTTTAAACACATTGTTGAAGAGGCTTTAAGGAATGATATTCACCTGGAAACTTCTTCGGCTTTTGACATGCCTATGATTGATGCCCTTGAGAAAAAAGGCGTTATCACCAAGGATATGACGGTTATATGTAACGGCTTTAAAACTTTTCAATACAAGCAATATATAGTTGATATGTTGCATGACGGTTTTAAGAACATCATTCCTGTGCTTGACAATAAGGAAGAGTTTAACCTGTATGATGATGAAATTGAGATGAATACTCCCTGCAACCTGGGTATCAGGATAGCTGCGGAGGAACAACCCGACTCTCAATTCTATACTTCGCGTTTAGGTATCCGTATGGAAGACATTATTGATTTCTATTACAATAAGATAGAAAGCAACCCTAACTTCCAGGTAAAACTATTGCACTTCTTTATTAACTCGGGTATATCTGACACGCCATACTATTGGAACGAGTTAGAGAAATACGTTACGCTGTATTGTAAATTCAAAAAAATCAATCCACATCTGGATACTTTAGACATTGGCGGCGGTATGCCTTTTAAAGACTCACTGGTATTTGACTTTGACTACGAGTACATGATCAACGAGATCGTTAAGCGTATTAAAGAGATCTGTGCTGAAAACGATACCATAGAACCAGACATCATTACTGAGTTTGGTAAATACACCTGCGCTGAAGCGTCAGGTATATTATATAAAGTTTTAGGTCGTAAACAACAAAACGACCGTGAGCGCTGGTTGATGTTGGATGGTTCATTTATTACCAACCTGCCTGATGTTTGGGCGCTTAACCAAAAATATATTCTGTTACCTATTAACAACTGGGATTCTGAATATGAGCGCGTAAACCTTGGTGGTATTACCTGCGACGGTCAAGATTATTACAACCAGGAAGCACATATGAACAGCGTGTTTATGCCTAAAACACGTAAAGTGCAATACCTGGGCTTTTTCAACACTGGCGCATACCAGGAAGTATTAAGCGGTTATGGTGGTATACACCATTGCTTACTGCCATCGCCTAAGCATGTTATTATTCGCCGCAACAGAGATGAAACTTTCAACTTTGAAGTGTTTGGCGAAGAACAAAACAGCAAGCAGGTATTGAAGATATTAGGTTATTAGTTTTTTAAAGATTAGTAATTGAAGATTAAAGATTAGTTGTTGATATTTACCAGCTGAAGGGTCACAACTAATCTTTAATCACTAATCTTTAACGTCTTATCACCATGTTTGCCAATCACAAAGGTGAAATTCCTTTTGTAATCCTGCTTATCCCATTTATTGCAGGAATTGGTTTCGCAATTTCCTTCCCTAATTCACAGATCAACCATGTTATCACCAGTATACTTATAGCTTTAAGTATAGGGTACATTGCACTGAATTTCAGCTATAAATATCTTTCGCTTTACAAACAACCGTTAATTGGCGGAGCAAGTGTTTATTCTATTTTATTCTTATCGGGATGGGTTTGTGCGGCTCAATACAATCAATTTAAAAGCGCAAGCCATTTTTCAAAACACACAAACGAACAACTGGTAGTAAGCATAGCTAATGAGCCGGTTATTAAAAACGGATATATTAGGTTTGCGGCCAATGTAAACGAGGTTGTCAATAACAAACAGCGTTCTTCAGTAATTGGTAAGTTGCTTGTCAGCATTAAAGATAGCGCCGCCTTTAACCTAAGTTATGGCGATGTTTTATTGATAACTGCAAAATATAATGAAGTTGACCCTCCATTTAATCCGGCGGAGTTTAACTATAAGCAATACCTTGCCAATCAGAACATCTATCATCAGGCTTACCTCTACCCTAAGCAATACGCCGTTGTTGGTCATAATAAGGGTATACCAATTATTGCCTACTCATTGCAATTAAGACAACAATTGGTTAATAGTTTCAGGAAGCATATGACGGATACTTCTGCCATTGCAGTTGCATCAACCATGATACTTGGATATAAAGCAGACCTAAGCGAGGATGTTTTAAACGCTTATACCAACACCGGCACTTTGCATGTACTGTCAGTATCTGGTGCGCATGTGGCTATTGTATTTATGCTACTGAACTGGGGGTTATTGTTTTTAAACCGGTTCCGATATGGAAAAATAATAAGGGCCTTGTTAATAATTGCTTTAATATGGGGCTATGCACTTTTAACCGGCTTATCTCCGGCCGTTAATCGCGCCGCTTTAATGATCAGCCTCATCATCATTGGCAACAACTTTTATAGGTACGTTAATGCTTTGAACCTGTTGGCTGCCTCAGCTTTTGCATTGTTACTTTACAATCCGTATTACATTACCGATGTTGGCTTTCAGCTATCCTATCTGGCTATTGGCGGATTAACTATTTTTCAGCCGGTGCTGTATAAAAGCTTCGAGTTCCGGAATAAATGGATGGATAAGTTATGGTCGCTTTGCTCTTTTTCCATAGCGGCACAATTGATTACATTTCCGCTAAGTGCATATTACTTTCACCAATTCCCGGTTTATTTTCTCTTAAGTAACCTGTTTATTTTACTACCGGTAATTGTTATTATGTATGTTGGGTTTGCATTTCTTGTATTATCAAATATTCCGTATGCGGGAGATGCATTAGGCTTTTTGCTGGAAAAAAGCATCATCATCATGAATAAAGGTCTCGCATTGCTTGAGCACCTCCCCTTCGCCAGTTTGAATAAATTATGGATAAGCAAAAATGATTATTTATTGCTGTACGGAATCATTATCTTATTCTTCTATTTTCTTTTCAACAAAAACAAACGCTTGCTCAATTGGTCGCTTGCCCTGATTGTTGTTTTAGCTATTAGTTTGGGCTGGAAAAAAGTTGATAGCTCATCAACAAGCGGCATCACTTTTCTTAACTTGAAAAAAAACAGAGGCATCGTGTTTAAAAACGGATCAAATGCTGTTGTACTATCTGATTTAAAACCTGATGAAAAAAATTACAAATACGCCATTCAACCCGGCTTAGATAGTACAAAAGTAGTAAACGTAAAAACTTACTCTTTTGCAGCGGACTTCAGTTTACCATTAATCAGAAAGAAAGGTAATGTAATTCAGTTTCTGGATAAAAACCTGCTTTTGCTTGACAGCTCAACACTTATTACAGACAATAAGGTAAATATTGACTATGCCTATGTAAGCCAAAATGCTGATATAAAGGTTGTTGAAAACTATAGTTCCAAATTATTGATTATCAACGCAGATAACAGCAATAGATACACCGATACAATCGTTAGATATTTATTGAAAAACAATAGAAAGTTTTATTCGCTTAAACGTAACAAGGCCTTAAACCTTCCATCTAATTAAATATCTTAGTAAAGCTTATTTTAAATATAAAATCAAACTAATGAACAAGTCAATTTTAAAAACAGCGCTGTTTGCAGCATTCGCCTCATTTGGTATTAGCGCAAACGCTCAAAAAGTATATACCGAAGGTGTTGCAAATTACACTGTATCGTCGCCTATGGGTAGCGCGGATACTAAAGTGTACTTTACAACTGACTCAAGCGCTGCTGTAACCGATAATGGTATGTATACGGCTAAAATAGTGTCTGACAGTAAAAATACTTACACCGCAGTTTTGGTTGATGTGCCTGCAATGTCAATGCGCAAAGTTGCCGTGCTTACGCCCGCAGAAGTTACGCAAGTTAATGGTGAGATACCTAAATTAACTTTTACCCCGACTACAGAAACCAAGCAAATAAACGGTTTTAACTGTAAAAAAGTAACTGCCAAAGATCCTAAAAGCGGAATGGATATTGAGTTGTGGGTAACTAATGATATAAAAGCACCGGTAACATCAATCACCAAACCTTTTACCGATGCAGGTGGTACTCCGGTAAAATTTGTAACGGTTCAACAGGGTCAAACTGTTAACGTAGAGCTAAAGTCAATGGCTGGTGATAAAGTACCCGCTGGTACCTTTGGTATTCCGGCTGGCTATGATAAGTTGTCATTTTCAGCTTTGAAAGCTTTAGGCGGTCAGCAATAACAGGTTTTTTTAAAAAGGTTTCTCAAACGTCATGCTAAAATAAAGTACTTTTGCCATCCGATGTTGAGAAACCTTTTTAGCTTTATTCGTTTCTTCCTTTTCTGGCTGCTGTTTTTTGCTATAACACGGGCCACGTTCGAGATTTACTTTCGTGAACATCTGCACGGCGTATCTGCGCTCGATATAATAAAAACCTTCATATACGGCATCCGCATGGATGCTTCTGCTGCGGCATATGTAGCTATAATACCATTACTGGTTTTCATTGTTGAATGGTTTGTTGGCCGCAGATTAGTAAAGCCTGTCTGGCTGCGTATTTATGTTTGGTTTTTAGTTTTCTTAGCCAGCTTAATTGCTATTGTTGACCTCGGCATATTTACTGAATGGGGTGCTAAGGTTAACTTCAGGGCATTTGAAACGTTGTATAATTCCCCCGCGGAGTCTATGTCTTCAACAGCATCGGCGCCTATCGCTTTGCATATCACTATTGGCGTAACATTGCTTACGCTTGGCGTTGTGCTGTCATATTTCATTATTGACTTTAATGTAGAGTACCCCAAAGTTTCTAAACGGACTAAGGCACTGTATTCGGTGGGCCTGTTGCTTATAGACTTTATTATTCTACGGGGCACATTAACGCCTACCCCTATTAACCAAAGTGCTGGTTACTTTTCAGATAATCAATTGCTTGACCTGGCGGCGCAAAACACGGAGTGGAATCTGGCTAATAACGTGTTTGAAAACCTGCGTCATCCGTACAACCCTTACAATTTTATGCCTGAAAAACAGGCCGAGGAAATTGTTGCCAATAATTATAAGGTTGAAAAAGACACAACCGTAAAAGTGCTTACTACTGATCGCCCCAATGTGGTGATCATTCAATTAGAAAGTTATACTGCTGATCTGATAGAATCATTAGGTGGTGAAAAAGGTGTATCGCCCAACTTTGAAAAACTCGCTAAACAAGGTTTGTCATTCAATAATATTTACGCGGCGGGAGACAGAACAGACAAGGGCGTAATTGCCATTTTAAGCGCCTTCCCATCACAGGCTATACGCACCATTATTGTTGATACCGTTAAACAAAGAAAGCTTCCATCGCTGATGACTGAGTTCAAAGATACCGGCTATCATACCTCCTACTTTTATGGGGGACATAGTAATTACATGAACTTTGACACCTACATGTATGACCATAAAACCGACCTGATATTTGACAAGTCGCGCATACCGGCTGATCAGATAGGTTCGGTTTGGGGAGCTCATGACAATATTCTTTTCCAAAAAAATGTAGTAGAGCTGGGCAAGTTTAAACAACCGTTTTTCTCGTTGGTTCAAACATTAACTAATCATGAGCCATTTGTATTGCCAACACCTCCGCATTTTAAGGGTAAAGACTTGTCGGAGCAGTTTAAGAGTACCGCGTGGTTTACAGATTCCTGCTTAAATGCTTATCTGGAAACTGCCAAAAAACAGCCCTGGTATAAAAACACTTTGTTCATTATTGTAGCCGATCACGGTCACCGTTTACCGCGTAGTACTTCGTGGGCTTACAGTCCTGCTAAATACCATATCCCTTTATTATTTTATGGAGAGGTGATAAAACCGGAATATCGTGGTCAGAAAATTACGAAGCTAGGTAACCAAACAGACATCGCGGCTACCCTGCTTGCGCAATTGGGTTTGGCGCATAACAATTTTAAATGGTCAAAAAACCTGCTCAACCCTTATAGCAAACAGTTTGCATTTTACGATTGGGATAATGGCTTCGGCTTTTTAACGCCGGAACAAGGAATAGCTTACGACAGCCAGGGCCAGCGCATTATCTACAGAAAACACCCAAACGCTGATGCCCGCTTAACAGAAAAAGCCCTGCTCAATGGCAAAGCTTTTATGCAGCAGATATATACAGAATATTTGGCTTATTAATCCACCTCTTTAGCCAGCGCTTCAACCCAACTATTAAATAACCGCGTTTCTATCTCCACAGCTTTGTCAGCGTGCTTTTGCCAGTCAGGTGAGAATTTATGCAATTGAGCAATCATTTCCTCCAAGTGCCCTTCCTCTTCCAGAATGATAGATTTGACGTTTACTTTGCTCCCGGCATCGTCTAAAGCCTGTTGATATATCGGGTACAGTTCGTCTGCGCGCACTTCAATAGCATAAGTAACTAACAAGTAAGCTGCAAAGCGCAGCTCTTTGCCTGAAAGCCCAAGCTCCTTTTTTAAGTAACGCGATACGTCAACATCTAAAACATTTAAATAATATTTGCTGTAAGCTGGCGCTATCAGATAGTCGTTGGCGTAGGTAGGGCAAAGGTCCTTACCTGTTTTCTCTATCTGCTTTTTAAGATAGAAGGCGTGACGATGCTCTTCGGCAGCATGTTTTAAAATGATATAGGTAACGGTGACAGGATCTTCGCTGGCTGATATTTTACGTGCACCAGTATTCTCCATTAACGACAGCGTATTTAGAAATCTGGCATGTAACTGAGTATCGGCAACTATTTTGGGTAATATATAATTTAAACTCATGATATTTTCTTAAAAATAAAAAATGGATGGAGAACACTAATTACTAATCACCAATCTCTATTAACGCCTCTTCAATTTTGCCGTAAATGTAATGCAAGTCTTCATTGCTTATGCAATACGGAGGTAAAATGTAAATAACATTTCCTAACGGACGTAAAATAATACCAGCTTTTAAAAAGTACTGATACAAAGTATCGCGTAACGAACTAAAATAGGAAGTATTTGAACCTGTATCCCATTCCATAGCTAAAATTGTACCCGTTTGCCTAACCGATTTTAATTTAGGATGCACTTTAACGCGATAAGCAAACTCAGCGTGTTGTTCAACAATACGGTTTATATTTTGAATGGTAGCATCCTTTAAAAATATATCCATGCTGGCTAACGCGGCTGAACAGGCAATTGGATTAGCAGTGAAAGAATGACCGTGAAACAAGGTCTTCAATTTATCATCGCTTAAAAAAGCATCGAAAACAGTTTGTGTGCAGGTAGTTATGCCAAGCGCCATAGTGCCGCCTGTTAAGCCTTTTGAAAAGCACATAATATCCGGCTGCTCTGTAACATGGTTGCAGGCAAAGGGCTTACCTGTACGACCAAATCCAGTGAATACCTCATCATCTATTGTTAATACCCCTTCCGCTTTACAATGGGCCATTAACTCATTGAGATATCTCGCTTCATACATCAGCATCCCGGCAGATCCCTGCACCAACGGTTCAAAAATGAAACAAGCTAATTGAGATTTAAGGTTTGAGATTCGAGATTTGAGACTTTGAATGTTTTCTGCATCAGGCAGATCAATGAACTCTACTTCAAACAAAAGCGAATCAAAAGCTGCCGTAAAAGCACTCCGTCCGCTTACGGCCATAGCGCCAAAAGTATCGCCGTGATAAGCATTGTTAAATGCCAGTATTTTTGTACGCTGCTGCCCTTGATTGTGCCAGTATTGCAGGCACATTTTAATAGCCACTTCAACAGCTGTTGAGCCGTTATCCGAATAAAAGACTTTTTGTTGATTTCCAGGTAAAATGGCCAGTAAACGCTCAGCTAATTCAACAGCTGTTGGATGCGTAAACCCTGCAAAAATTACATGTTCCAATTGCTTTAACTGTTCGGCAACTTTCTGCGCAATATGCGGATGCGCGTGCCCGTGTATATTGGTCCACCATGACGATACAGCATCAATATACCTGGTGCCGTCTTCTGCAAATAAATAGGCCCCTTCACCTTTAACTATTGGCACCGGCAATGCGGCCGTTTTCATTTGGGTATAAGGGTGCCATATTACTTTTTTATCTCTCTCAACTAAATCCATATTGCTGTTTTAATAATTTAACCACATGCTGATCGATGGGAAAAGTCACATCTTCCACCTTTAATTCACTAACTTTAAGCCAACGGAAAGCCTGTAAAACATCTCCCTCACTATCAAAATCAAAGGGCTTATTTTTAAAGTTAAGTTGAAGCGCATGTATATTTTTAACTGTATAATAGATACTTATGATTTGCGCATCGCTAAATGCCGATTTGATAAAAAAATCGGTGGTGTAAAAATGATCCACCACCTCAATTTCAGCGTTGCACTCTTCCACAAATTCCCGCTTTAAGCCATCAATGGTACCTTCGCCATACTCCAAACCACCGCCCGGAAATTTAGAGAATTGCATGCCGTATTGTTTCTCATCGCTTATTAATATTTCATTATCAGCGTTAATAAGCAAGCCATAAACACGAATACTATGCTGCATTTTACTTCTCAAAATGTTTCTTGTTACGGATAACCCTGTCCAGCGTCCATACAATTTCTTCGCGCTTACTTTCGAAACGTATTGGGCAATTGGGCATTTTACAATAATGGCAACAATCAGGTAAACATGGGTCGGTGTGAATGAACAGCTCTGTGTTGGTTACTTCACTGTTAATTAACTTATCCACCAAAGAAACCTCGTCATGCACCTTGTTCAGATCAAAATAATTAGGCAAGGTTAAATGGCAGTCAATGTGTAATTCGTTGCCATACTGTTGAGCTCTAAAATTGTGGATGTCAATCCATTCAGGGCGGCGGTTATCATTTAATACCTTAACAACCTTATCTACCATATCAAAGTCGGCCTCATCCATCAACCCGCCAACGGAACGGCGCACCAGCTTGTAGCCTGTAAAAACTATGTAACAGCCTACCATTATTGACAGGATGTTATCTAATATCAACAAACCGGTAAAATTGATGAGTAATAAGCCAATTACCAGGCCGCCGCTGGTTACCATATCAGTAAGCAGGTGTTTACCATCGGCTTCTAAAGTTATTGATGATAAAACCTTTCCCTGCCTAACCATATAATACCCCAGCGCGCCGTTTACAGCACCGGTTATTCCAATTATCACCGCACCTACTAAAAGATTGCTTACAGCGTGCGGATAAAAAAAGCCATATGATGCCTTTACAATAATCATGGCACCTGCTAAAAGAATAAGCGCCCCTTCTATAAAAACAGAAAAAAACTCAATTTTTCCGTGTCCGTAAGGATGGTTCGCATCGCGTGGCTGTGCTGATAGATAAATGCTAAAAAAAGCAAACGAACTGGCTATTACATTCACTACGCTCTCGGCAGCATCCGTCAAAATAAAGGTTGACGATGTTAACAGGTAAGCGCCAAACTTGGCCAGCATAAGTACGGCACCGGTTATCAGTGAAATTAATATAATTCTTTTTTGTTGATGCAAAGCGTTTGTTTTACGACGGCAAATTTAGGAATAACAACGTCAATTAGCCCAATTTGTTCCTTTTGTTTGGTAGCAAAATATTACATAAAAAGACCACCTTATTGTCTACCTGTTTAGTATAGAATTTCTATCTTTGCGCCCGAAACCATCTAAAAATCAAAAATGACTGCACTTAGTAACAGGATAAACAACCTGTCGGAATCAGCAACTATCAAAATGGCCAAAATGGGCCGCGAACTTGCCGCTAAAGGCGTTGATGTTATTAATCTGAGCTTTGGAGAGCCCGACTTTAACACTCCTCAGCATGTTAAGGATGCCGCGAAGAAAGCACTGGATGATAATTATACTTATTATACTCCGGTTTCAGGTTATCCTGAATTGCGTAAGGCAGTGGCCGCCAAGTTGAAGAACGAGAACGGCCTTGACTATGATTTTAGCCAGATAGTTGTATCAACCGGTGCTAAGCAATCAATTGCCAACACGCTGTTGGTTTTGGTTAATCCGGGCGAGGAAGTAATTATCCCTACTCCATATTGGGTATCGTACTCAGAACTGGTAAAACTTGCTGAAGGTGTGAGCGTATTTATTGACACTACTGTTGAGTCTGATTTTAAAATTACGCCCGAACAATTAGAGGCAGCAATTACGCCAAAAACTAAATTGTTTATGTTCTCATCTCCTTGTAATCCTACAGGTAGTGTTTACACTAAAGAAGAGCTGGAAGGCTTAGCTAAAGTATTTGAGAAATACCCGGATGTTTACATTATGGCCGATGAGATCTATGAGCACATCAACTTTATGGGTAAACATGAGTCAATTGCTCAGTTTGACGCCATTAAAGACCGTGTTATAATCATCAACGGTTGGTCAAAAGGTTTTGCCATGACCGGCTGGCGCTTAGGCTACACTGCATCAAACAAAGAAATAGCTGCCGCTATTGACAAATTGCAAGGCCAGGTTACTTCAGGTACCTCATCAATCACTCAACGTGCCGGTTTAGCTGCTTACGAAGGTGGCTTAGAAACAGTACTTGAAATGCGCGAAGCTTTTCAAAAACGTCGCGGTATTGTTTATGATCTACTGAGTTCAATTCCCGGCATCAAAGTAAACCTGCCCCAGGGTGCATTTTATTTCTTCCCTAACGTTACAGCTTTCTTTGGCAAAAGCTATAATGGCAGAACTATAAACGATGCTGATGAACTTAGCGTATATTTACTGGAAGAAGCACATGTTTCAACGGTGGGTGGCGATTCATTCGGTGATAAAAAATCTATCCGTATATCTTACGCAGCGTCCGAAGAGAAACTTGTAGATGCTATGACCCGTATCAAAGCAGCTTTGGCGAAATTACAATAGTATAAAATCAAATATTTTGAAGCCTCTCAATAAAACGTTGAGAGGCTTTTTTATTTTGTAAAAATGCACTTTACAGAATGTTGTTCTAAACAACAAAAAGACTAAAAAATTCTATTACGCTTAACCATAGATTAACAAATACATACGAATAAGTCATATTTTAAAAAAACTGTGCTATTTAATTTGTTAGCGTAAAAGTTTAGCTATACTTTTAGGTGTGTTTTAACTAAACCTTATCACAATTTAACTGATTTTTAAAAAGCCTGACCCACCGTCGAGGCTTTTTTATTTAGGAATTATTGCTTCTTATAGAAAGTTTGCTCTACAAATTTGTACTCTGTACGCAGATCCAGTCCCCAGTTCAATCTTGGTAAACTGTTATATACTTTCTTAAGCGTCATGTCAGTTTCGGTAATACTTATAATTGACTTGTTTTCACTTCCCCCGTTTTTAGGTTTAAGCATCAAACTGGCACCGTTAATGGCATAATTTAAAAAAGCAGTTGTATCTGCTTTTAATACATTATTTATTGTATACGGTTTGCCGGTTACAAATGCGTTTCCATTAGCCTCATAAATTTCAAACCACCAATTAATATTGTTGGCAGCATTGTAATTTACAACTGTGTCTTTTAATATAGCATTGTCTTCAACACGATAAACTACCGTGTGGCGCTGGTATGCCTGCCATTTGCCGGCTATGAGTGATGCATTCTTAGCAGATATTTTAACACCATTGTCTTTTTGGCAAGATGCTATTAGAAGACACGATAATACGGCAAAGGAAAAATACTGAACTTTCATGGGATGATGTAAGGGTTAGATCACAACAAATTTATGATTTTGTTTTTAAGCGGAAAAGATGCTTTATAATACTTTTGAAACATGAACGACATTTTAGGTCAAGCTATTTTTAATTACTACAATAAGACATCTAAACAAAAGCTCTGGATACATAACCACTACGGTCCAAGGGAGGAAATGCCTTTGCGTGTTTATTTTAGAGGAGAAGATGATATGCCCGACCTTGAATGGCTGGCCATTGAACGTTGTTTTGGTAACGTATTGGATGTAGGTGCAGGCGCAGGCAGCCATTCGCTTGTTTTGCAACAGAGGAATATAGATGTAACAGCACTTGATATTTCTCCATTGCTAACTCAGGTAATGATTGGCAGAGGCGTAAAAAAAGTGGTTCAGGGCGATATTTACGTTTATAACGAACAGCAGTTTGATACAATTTTGCTTTTAATGAATGGTATAGGTTTGGCCGCTACAATTGGAGGTCTTAAACAATTACTTTTACATCTGAAAACACTGCTTGAGCCCGGAGGACAAATACTATTTGATTCATCCGATGTAGCCTATTTGTACGACGGCCATCCACCTGCCGGAAAATACTATGGTGAAGTAGCTTATCAGTACGCCTATAATAATTATAAAACCGACTGGTTTACATGGCTCTATATTGGTGAACACGCTATGCAAGAAGCTGCAAAAGAGTGTGGCTTTGATATGGAAGTTTTGTTGGAAGATGAGCATGCGCAATATTTGGCAAGGTTAACCATTGTTAACGACCAATCAGATAACGAACAATCAGATAACAATTAACATACATAGGATTGAAAAATTGTTAAAAAATTTGTTTTAATCAAATACTTTCGTACATTCACCTAAAACCATAGTTACTATGAAAAACCTAAAGCTTTTAGTGCTTATGCCGGGCATGTTGCTGGCCATGCACATTTCTTTTGCGCAGGGTACATCGCGCTTAAAATTTTCAAATCCTTATCCGGAAAGGAATGAGAAAGTAACATTTACTTATGATGTTCCTTCCAACCTGATAAAACCAAATGGAAAAATTGAAGGCACCGCCTGGTTTATTGAAGATACGGGCTACCCCTCTACTCCGGTAACTATAGAGGCAACCGGCCAATCTGTAAAAGGCGAATTTACCGTTTCGGGCGGTGCGCGTGCCTTTTTTATCAAGCTAAATAATGGCGCAACTATAGATAATAATGATGGCAAAGGCTTTATATCATTAGTGTATAAAGATCAAAAGCCATTAGAGGGCGCTTACGCAAGTAATGCGTTTATTTTAGGAAGCGGTATTGGTACAGCATATGCCAAAATTGACCAGAGCACTGAAGAGGCTATTGCTCTTTATAAGAAAGAGTTCGAACTGTACCCGCAAAGCGAAAAAAAATATAGCGCTAACTATTACAATTATTTGGCAGCCAATCCGGCTAATGCCGCCATTGTAAATAAAAAAATTGAAGCGTTACAAAATAGTTCTGACGAAAGCGACCTCATTTTAGCTACCCGCTTACTAAGGGCATCCGGTAAAACTTCAGCTATTGATTCATTAACTAAAGTTGCAAAGGAGAAATTCCCCACAGGCACGTTAGCTATGAGCGACGATATGTCTCTTCTTAATAAAGAAAAAGATCTCACTAAAAAAGATTCGCTGTTTAAAATCCTGCTTGTTAAGTATAAAGATGCGCCTGCAAATATGAAAGAAAGCATGATTTACAGCATGCTTGGCTTATATTTAAAAAACGGCGATACAAAAAGCTATGATAAGTACGCCGCCATGATCACCAATAAGCAAATGCTTATACAGGCGCTTAACAGCACCGCCTGGAACTGGGCGGTAGCCGGTGAAAGGTTGGAAGAAGCAGAAAAACTTTCTAAGCAGTCTATAGATATTGTATTGGCAAGCGCGGGCGTTGTATCGCCTACCGCACTAACCAAAGAAAATGGTGGTTTATTTTCTATGGTGGGAGATACATATGCTTACATTCTATTTAAAGAAGGAAAATTTGACGAAGCCGTTAAAACACAATCGCTCGTTTATGCAAGAGGTTCTGACAATACAGAAATTGTTGAACATTATGTACAAATGCTTAATGGCGCCAAAGATTACAAAACAGCCCTTGAAGTAGCAGAAAAGAGCATTAGAGCAGGAAAAACATCCGAAATAATTGAAGAAGGATTAAAAACAGCGTATCCTAAAGCGAAGGGCAGTATGACTGGTTTTGACACTTATTGGGCCGATGTACAAAAATCTATTAATGAGAAGAAGGAGCAGGAAAAGAACGAATTTGCTGCTAAACAGAAAGAACTTTTAGCTAATGTTAACTCTTCTTCCAATTTACAACAGGTTGCTAAGTTGAAAAAAGAACTTAGCAGTAAAATGATCAAAGAAGCAGCGCCGCTGTTTAGCTTGAAAGATCTTGACGGTAAAACGGTTTCATTAGAAAGCCTAAAAGGTAAAACGGTGGTTGTTGATTTTTGGGCCACGTGGTGCGGACCGTGTATCCAATCATTCCCAGGTATGCAAATAGCGCAGAACAAATACAAAAGCGACCGTAACGTTGTGTTCCTGTTTATTGACACATGGGAAAATGGAACCAACTACCTGCCTGGTGTTAAGAAATTTATTGCCGACAAAAACTACTCTTTTCACGTATTAATGGATGAAATGGGCGCTGATAAACGTCAATCTAAAGTGGTAAGCAGCTACAAGGTTGAAGGTATTCCTACCAAATTCATTATTGACAAAAATGGCGACATTCGCTTTAAGTATGTGGGTTACTCAGGCAGCACCGAGGGTGTTGTTAACGAAGTTACAGCTATGATTGAAATGCTTAATGATCCGGCATATAAAGCCGCAGCGCCGGGCACATCGGCCACGGGCGGATCAGCTCCGGCTCCACCCAAGCCAACTTTAAATAAATAATACACTAAATGCCCGGTAAGTCCGGGCATTTTTGTTTTAACCTGTATTGTACCAAATGCATAATTACCGCATTTTTGTTAGATACAACATGAAGATATTTCAAGAACATATTCAATTAAGCCAGCGTAGGCGAGGTTTCCATTTAATTACCACTGAAGTGCTGAATGCGCTACCACAATTGAGCGAAATCAAAACAGGTATCTGCCAGGTTTTTATACAGCATACCTCGGCATCATTAACCATAAATGAAAATGCCGACCCAACCGTGCGTAAGGATTTTGAGATGTATTTCAGCAAGACGGTTCCTGAGAATGACCCTGAATATCTGCATGATGATGAAGGGCCTGATGATATGCCCGCACACATAAAAGCATCAATGTTGGGCGCTTCGGTTACTATACCCATCAGCAATGGCCGATTGGCATTGGGCATTTGGCAAGGCATTTACCTTTGCGAACACAGGAACTATGGCGGCCAGCGGAATTTGATGATAACCGCCTGGGGAGTTTAGTGTTCTTTTACTTTTTAAGGCGTAACCAATTTTCAACAGCTGTATAGCATAGTCTTTATCGCTTTCGGTTTTAATATGAAAACTTATCCACCCGGACTTTCGGAAGGTGTGATGATCCCGAATCTTACCATCAGATATTAGCTGGCGTTTGAAGTCGCGGTTTAAAATCATGTCTAACAAGCCATTACCATGTATATGACCTATCTCGATCTCCTTCAAATCAAACTGAACTCCGCCATACTTGTGCAGTTTTTTGCTGACACCAGGCCATTGCTGCACCTCGAGTTCAATCTCATCTATTAGGTCTAATAACTCAGGATTGGTAAAGAGGGTAATTACTTTTAGCAAAACATCAAACAATAATGCTAAGCCGGGCACATGTTTTAAAAAGCCAAGATATTTTACAACAAAGTTAAACATGGCTACTGTTCGCTTAACTCTTTTAAATGTTCCATTACACGCCAATGCACATTGCGAGTTATGCTTTTTGCCCAAATATCATAATACCATGTTGGAAACACATACAGCCTGTACCAGCTATTGCCAGTAAGTGTGGTGGTGCCATCGCCGTTATCTTTTAAAATAAACTGGCCGCGCAGAATATCTATATGCCCCATAATTTCCGGGTCGCGGGGTTGGCGTGTTACATCAAAAGTAAGGTTGACATTTTTATTATAAGTCACTATTTTCTCGTCGAATACATAACCGTTGCTGAAAATACATTTACGGCCTGCGCCTAAATGATTGCCTGTAACTGTTGCTTCTACCGGACTGGGCATACCAATTTTAAATAGCCAGTATTTATTCTCTTCCCTAATGCGCTCAAATGATACAACGTTTCTCCAAACCTTATCTGGCGGAGCATTAATGATCAATTCATCAGATACTTTGTTTTCATAGTGGTGTTCTGATAGTGAGTCTGCAATGAAAACTAAAAATAAAGCGGCAAACACACTTACATTAAGAGTAGTATTATTCCGGTTGAAAACATTCTCGCCAATTTTAATCCCCAACCAAATAAAGACGAATAATAAAGGAGATACGATGATCAAGCATATTGCACCTTCCCCAAAAAACACGCTGGTTAGTAATATAACTGTGAGGCACAGAATTAGCGTTCTATTCAAAACGGAACGGGAAGATTGATTGGCTTTTCTGTAAAACCAGGCGTTGATCAATCCCATAATTATGGGTATAATGATAAATTCCGCGAATACAAAAGTACCGTCCTGTACAAAAAAGCGTGTGATGGCTAACATCACAACAGCAAATAAATTAGGGAAAAAGTAACTGTGGAATTGAGGTGTAAAAATGTATTTCATGATTAGATTTAGTGTTAAAATTATGCTTTGTTCTTGTTCATCAAAATATTACTAAATGCATGTTCAATATGTCTAAACTGAAATTGGAAGCCGGCATCTGTCAAGCGTTTAGGTAACACCCAACGGCTTTTTAAGGTCAGCTCTGTTTCGGTACCAATAACAACAGCACCAATTTTTAAAAGCCATGCCGGCGCGGGTAAACCAAATGGCATTTTACAAACTTTGCGCAACGTCTGCATCATGTCATAGTTATTTACCGGGTTAGGCGCTGTACAGTTTACCACACCTTTAATTTCGTTGTGTTGCAACAAAAACTCGGTAACAGCAGCAGCATCGTGTTCATGTATCCATGCTACCATTTGCCGGCCATTGCCCTGCTTACCTCCCATACCTAATTTCACTAAATTAAGCAAGCGGGGAAAAGCTCCATCTTTTACTCCCATCACTATGCTCATTCGTAACGCTACCTTTCTTGTTCGGGGAGTATTAGCTTTAAAAAACATTGCTTCCCACTCCTTGCACACTTCCACAGAAAACCCGGTACCTAACTCGCCGGTAAATTCGTCCTGCGGATGATCTTCAGCATGGCGGTAAATAGTAGCAGATGCCAGGTTGATCCAAAGCTTTGGCGGGTGAGCCAGTTGGGCAACAACTTTAGCTAACAAAGCTGTGGGTTGTAATCTTGATGCAAAAATTTCAGCTTTGTTTTTTTCAGTATAGCGGCAGTTTACGTTTTTGCCGCAAAGGTTGATCAGCATATCAGCGTTTTCTATTTCAGGCATCCAATCATCCTCTGTCTTTCCATTCCAAACGCGGGTAACCACATTGCCGTTAGGAGCATGATAGCTTCTGCTTAGTATGATAACTTCTTCAGCAAGATTTTTATAATAAGCAGCTAATACGCCACCCAGGTATCCGTTGCCACCTGCTAAAATTATTTTTTTGTATTTCATGATATGATAAGGTTTAAATCAGTATTAAAACAAGTACAACTAAGCGATAAACTACCCACGTAATAGTAAGCCACCAACCTAATTGCAGCAGCTTTGAGCGGCGGATGTGTCCAATAAACATCGCTCCGGCAACCAAGAGAAAATAGCTTAAATAAACCACCGGTAGATTACCTAACCAATTGCTCGCTATTAACATAATCCCGAGTAATAGCGCACCTGCAAAAGAAATAGTCATCATATTACCTAAATAGTCCCAACGTTTTTCATGAGCTATTAAACCGACAACAAATCCCTGACAAACTATCTGCCCTCCACAAATAAGATATTCTCTAAATGCACCGCCAACTGGTACCACGCCATCCAATATGATTGCGTATTGGGTAAGTATAAATGATGTTAAGAACCAGGTGATCATCAGGTACGCTACACGATAGTGCAGTTTAAACTGAGGTTGTAAACCATCTTGTTGCTTTACCGGTATAACCATTCTGCGGTTAAGAGATATAAAGGCATATAGCTTATTTAAAATCCACATCATCAGTTTAACACTTATCACTTTATGTACTACAGGATACCGGCTTGCATAAATTCTTAATATACTTTCGGCTCCATAACTAACCTCGCCTGTTTCTAAATTCACAAGAGCAATTTCATTAACTGCCCGCTGCCTGTCTACCAACGGACAAGTTGCTACCTCCAGCTCCTGTTGATATGACTTCCGTCCATTTTTGTCTATTAAACCTTGTTTTACAAGCGCGTTGCTGTAGGCATCACACACCGGGCATTCTGCATCAAAAAGTAACAGATGGTTGGCAAGTATTTTCATATCACATAAATTGTATTTTCAGAAAATATTGAAAATTTCAATCAAATTTTTTTATTTAAATATTTTAAGGATAGACCCCCAAAACCAGCTTTCTTCAGCCTTGATCATGGTATCTAAAGTTTTATCCACGTTTTTAGCCAGTTTATTGATGTCGGTTACCGACTTATTGAAGGTTTTGTAATCTTCGTCATTTTTGTTGCCTTCAACTTTGCTTAGCTCATCCAGCACCCTTAATACCGGCTCTAACTCACGTTTGCGACGTTCGCGGGCAACTTGCCTTGCAATGTTCCAGGTATCTTTATCGGCATAAAAATATTCCTTACGCTCACCGGCTTTATGTTTTTTTTCTACAAGCCCCCACCCCATCAGGTCACGCAGGGTCATGTTAGCATTACCACGGGATATTTTTAACTCTTCCATTATCTCTTCGGTGGTTAGCTCTCCGGGAGTTATCAGCAACAATGCATGTACCTGGGCCATAGTACGATTTATGCCCCACTCGGTGCCTAATTTGCCCCATGTTTCAATAAGCTTTTGCTTAGCCTCTGTTAATTGCATACACAAATATAAATACAATTTTAAACTTTCAAAACTTTTTGAAAGTTTATTCAGTTTTTATTTCCGGCCCTTTCACCTTTTATCCCATGTAAAACTTTTCTCTGTAACCCGTAGGCGTCATACCAACTGCTTTACGAAACACCTTACGGAAAGCTTTTGGGTCGTTGTAACCTGAGTTGAGCATTACCTCAGTCATTTGCTGGTTAGTTTCAATCAACAACTTTTTAGCAGCTTCAATTCTTGTTTTTTGAAGATACTCTATCGGCGTAACTCCTGTTACTTGTTTAAATCTGCGTAAAATGTTACGGCGACTGGCCGGTATTTCTTTGATCAGATCCTCAATGGTACTATTATGCCTGTACCCTTCTTCAATTCGTTTTTGTGCCATAGCCACCAATTGGTCGTTATGTTGTTGAGCTGGGTAAAACGTACTAAAATAGGTTTGCTGCTCGCGGTCCATATCTATAGAAAAAAGTTTTGCTATGCGTACAGCCATTTCCTTGCCGCAATGCTTTTGCAACAAGTGCAGCATCAAATGAAAACTTGAGGTAGAACCTCCGCTGGTATACAATCCGCCCTCTCCCGTCACAACTTTTTCGGGCTGAAGTTTAACAGCCGGAAATATAGCGTTAAATGCAGGACAGGCATCAACATGGGTAGTAGCCGGCTTCCCATTAAGTAAGCCTGTTGCTCCCAACAAAAAAGCGCCGGTACAAACGCACGCAATTTCGGCACCATTACTAAACTGTTGTTGTAGCCAAGGGATAAAAACCTGATTAGATGCGACAGCACTCGGTATATCATCCGACCGGAACGCAGGTACAAACACAATGTCCTGTTGAGGCGCATTGCCAATGTTGTCTAACTTATAACCATCAAATTCTGTTTTGCTTAACCCTGGCGCAATTAAAGTAATATTAAAGTATGGTGCACTACCATCTGCCTTATAATAACTGTTTACACTATCAAAAACATCAAGTATAGCAGCAACACTCAACAGACGATAGTTATGGGTAAGCAGAACACCTAAGTTTTTCATAGCTAAATTATTACGTTATACAATGATAAAAAATTTGTCTCAAATGCCCCCTATAATTGACTTCAACACCCATTTGACAATGCCAAAATACCAATTATTTTAGCATTATAAACAACAAGCAAATTTTAAACTTAAAAACACAACTGCAATGGCACTAATCAATCCTTATTTAAACTTTTTAGGTAATACCGAAGAAGCTTTTAACTTCTACAAATCAGTTTTTGGCGGCGAGTTTGCCATGGTAATGCGTTTTAGCGACACAGATCATGGCGCTAACCTGCCTGAAGAAGATAGAAACAAAATAATGCATATTGCATTGCCAATTGGTGGAAATATGTTAATGGCTACAGATTGCTTGCCATCTATGGGTCAAAGCCTTACTGCCGGTAATAATTTTTCCATTTCTGTAAATGGTGATAGTATGGAACATACTCAAAAAATATTCAATGAGCTATCCGAAGGGGGCACTGTTCTGGTCCCTTTAAAGAAAGAGTTTTGGGGAGATTACTTCGCTTTGTTCTTTGACAAATTTGGTGTGCAGTGGATGGTAAATTACCGGGATACCCAATAATATATAATTAGCAGGTGCTGCACAGCACCTGCTATAGCTCAAACACAATGGAAAACATAGCAACCCAACTAACTCAAACCAAAACTGATTTGATGGCTTCTCTTAACGCTATTCCTGAAAACAGGTTTAATGATGTTCCATTTGCAGGAAGTTGGACAGCCGGACAAGTGGCAGAACATCTATTAAAAGCCAACAATGTTGACGTTTTATACGCTGATACCGATGCCAGCAAAAGAACATCTAACGAGAAAATTCAAGCTATATCTGACATCTTCCTGAATTTTGAATTAAAGCTTGTTCCCCCTGCTCAAATTATTCCTTCAAACAACCTGCAACAAAAGCAGGATATGATCAGCAAACTAACAGGTATGTTTGATAAGTTAATTAACGCCGCTAACACACTTGAGCTTAATGTTATTTGCACGAGTTGGGTGATACCCGCGTTTGGGCCTTTAACCCGGTTAGAATTTTTATGGTTGTATAACGCGCATACTATACGTCATACCCGGCAAATACAGAATATTGCTGTAGCGCTTCCGGCTTGATGAACGTTTAATGATACTTTATTATGATAGTTGAAGTTTTCAAAACAAATGTGGAGGAAGTTGAACTGTCTGAACGTATAATTCAGCAGCTGTCTGCGCAATTTCCCGAGAGCCTTATCAATTTCGATATAGATGACTGTGACAAAATTTTGCGGGTGGAAGCAGCTGAAGTATCACCAGAAAAAATAATACAGATTTTAAATTCAAATGGCTATTCTTGCGAAATACTCCTTTAGCTTAACACTCCTTACACAATGACTTTTAAGAAGATAATATCAGCTATAAAGCTTTCACTAAGTGGTCACGAACAGGATTATACCGAAGGAAGTATCCGGAAAGCGGTGTTTTTGCTGGCTATACCTATGATATTAGAACTCAGCCTTGAAAGCGTGTTCGCACTGGTTGATATCTTTTTTGTAAGCAAGCTCGGTCCAAACGCAATTGCCAGTGTTGGACTTACAGAATCAGTGATTACCCTAGTATACTCAATGGCCATTGGTTTAAGTGTGGCAGCTACTGCTGTTGTAGCGCGCCGCGTTGGTGAGAAAAACCCAAAAGCCGCCGGGCATGCCGGCGCGCAATCCATTTTGGTAGCGGTAGTTTTGTCAATTTTAGTGACCATTGCGGGGACAATTTTTGCCCCCCATGTGTTAGCGTTAATGGGTGCCAGTAAAGAAGTTATTGCTGAAGGTTCCATTTTTGCCCGCATTATGTTTGGCGGCAGTGTAGTTATTATGCTGATCTTCCTAATTAATGGTATATATCGCGGCGCGGGCAATGCAGCTATGGCTATGAAAAGCCTTTGGATTGCAAGTGCCGTTAACATCATCCTCTGCCCTATCCTGATACACTTTTTTGGGTTGAAGGGAGCTGCTATAGCTACCGTAACAGGTCGTACATCGGGCGTGCTTTACCAATGCTATCATTTGTATAAAGGCAACGGCATCATCAAATTTACATTACTCGATTTTAATTTCGATCCTTCTGTAATTAAATCAATAATCAGCATAGCATGGCCCGCAACACTACAGTTTATTATAGCAAGCGGAAGCTGGATAGTGGTAACACGTTTAGTAGCCGAAACTGATGGCACCAATGCATCGGCCGGTTATCAGTTAGCTATGCGTAATGTGGTGTTTTTTATTTTGCCAGCATGGGGTTTAAGCAATGCCGCGGCAACATTAGTAGGGCAAAATTTAGGAGCTAAAAAATTTGACCGTGCCGAACAAAGCGTAAACCTTACAGCAAAATACAATGCCTTTTTTATGGGCTTTGTAATGCTGATCTTCTTACTGTTTTCCAAATGGATAATTCGCTTTTTTACTATCGAACCGGAGGTTGTAAAATATGGCTCGTTGGCTTTAAAGATAATGGGCTCTGCTTACATATTTTATGGCTTGGGCATGGTAATGAGTCAGGCCTTAAACGGTGCCGGCGACACCAAAACGCCAACCTGGATCAACTTTATTTGTTTTTGGCTGATTCAGATACCTTTGGCTTATATATTAGCCAATGTGTTTAACCTGCGTTCAACCGGTGCTTTTATGTCTATACCCATTGCAGAGGGTTTGCTCGCACTGGCAGCGTGGTATTATTTCAGAAGAGGTAAATGGAAAGAAGTTAAGGTTTAGTATATCATATTTATCAATGAACAATCAACCCGAAACAACAGAAATCACAATTGGAAAGGCAACTATCAAAGACCTGTCGCAGATTAAAAGCCTTGGCACCACATCCTATAAACAATACGCTGAAGTAATAGGGAACGAGCATTGGGCCGTTATGGAGCGCAACTTAAATAACGATGAAATGCTCAGGACTATGCTTAACAAAGCTACATGTTTTGTTGCACGTAATATTGATCAAATTGTTGGAATGGCTTTTTTATTACCCAGCGGAAATACCGTTGATGTGTACGAAGCAGATTGGTGCAGTGTGCGACTTGTTGCGGTCCATCCTGATTTTAGAGGTAAGCAGATAGCAAAAACGCTCACAAAAGCTTGTATAGAACAAGCCATTGTGAGCGGCGAAAAAATAATGGCTCTGCATACCTCGACCATGATGCCAGCAGCAGTTAGCCTTTATGAAAACTTAGGGTTCAAAAAATTAAAAGATATTGGTTCGCGCTTTGGCCAACCTTATTTTCTCTATACCCTGAACCTGAGTTTTTAAAATTTCAGTTCCATAAAATGGTAACCATAAACATCTGCTACGGCTTTGTAAGTAACAGAACCTTCAAAAGTATTTAGTCCTTTTAACAAAGCGGCATTGTCAGCAAATGCCTTTTTGTAACCTTTACCTGCAATTTGCAAAGCGTAACCCAAAGTAGCATTGGTTAAAGCAATGGTTGATGTGTAAGGCACCGCACCAGGCATATTACCTACAGAATAGTGTATTACATTGTTTTTAACATAGGTTGGGTTATCATGCGTAGTAACATGGTCGGCCGTTTCAAATATGCCACCCTGGTCAATGGCCACATCAACTATAACCGATCCCGTCTCCATTGAAGCTACCATCGCTTCAGTAACCAGTTTGGGCGATTTTGCACCCGGTATAAGTACCGCTCCAATAACAAGGTCAGAATATTTAACAGCCTGCGCGATAGTACTTGAGTTTGATGCTAAAGTTGAAACCTGATAACCAAAAATATCATCCAACTGACGCAGGCGATCTAAATTGTTATCTAATATAGTTACCTCTGCACCTAAACCTACCGCTATTTTGGCGGCATTGGTTCCGGCAACGCCACCACCAATTATAGCAACCTTAGCCCTCCGAACACCGGGTACTCCACTTAACAACACACCTTTACCACCGTTGGGTTTCTCTAAAAAGCTCGCTCCAACTTGCACAGCCATTCTACCCGCTACTTCGCTCATTGGAGTTAATAAAGGCAATGTGCCGTTAGGTAATTGTATGGTCTCGTAAGCAATAGCGGTTACCTTACTTTCTAATAACGCTTGTGTTAACTTAGGCTCCGCCGCCAGGTGTAGGTAAGTAAATAAAATCAGGTCGTTGCGAAAGTATTGAAATTCGCTTTCAATAGGTTCCTTTACTTTCATTACCATGTTGGCAGCCCAGGCTTCTGCAGCTGTTTCAACTATGGTTGCACCTGCTTGCTGGTAAGCTGAATCTAAAAAACCGGAACCTTCACCCGCGCTTTTTTGTATGCTTAGGCTATGTCCGGCGGCAACTAAAGCTTCTACACCAGCCGGAGTTACTGCAACTCTGTTTTCATTATTCTTAATCTCTTTTGGTACGCCGATAGTCATATGTGATCATTAAAATATTTGAGTAAATAAAATTAAATAACCAACCACCGGCAGAGCAGAATTTGCTCAGCGATAATAAATAAACACGGTTTTATACCCGCTATTTAAATAATAAGTCAGTTAATTAATGCCGCAAATTTAAACTAATTTTTATCAAACTAATTTTAAATATTACTTAATGACACAGCGATTGTTAACATAAAAATAATATTAAGTTCATATTTCATTAACCTATTTTTGTGGTGGATTTCAACCACTTATTTTTATAACTTCCGCATGAAAAAAAACCCAACAGTTGCCGCTGCAAAAAAAGCCCGCAAGGCGTTTAAAAAAGAACTGACCGAAAAAATTACCACACAATTAACAGCTACGATAGGCGATACCGTTAACTCAAAAAAAACAACTAAAATTATTGCGAAAGCCGCAAAAAGTTTGGCAAAGAAAATTGCTAAAAACACAGGCAAAAATAAAATGGTTGCAGAAACAGAAACTGCTGAACCGGCCGTAAATAACTTACAAACTATCGCTCAAGCAAAGCCTGTTAAAGTTAACATAGCACCTTCAAAAACGGCATTGGCAAAATCATCATCGGCTCAAACAGAACAGAATGTTTAGTTTTTAATTCTAACAATTTATC
Source organism: Mucilaginibacter auburnensis (assembly GCF_002797815.1). NCBI lineage: Bacteria > Pseudomonadati > Bacteroidota > Sphingobacteriia > Sphingobacteriales > Sphingobacteriaceae > Mucilaginibacter > Mucilaginibacter auburnensis. Next base: position 2,156,086 of record NZ_PGFJ01000001.1, on the reverse strand, counting down.
TGCTATTTCATAAAAGAAATTTACCCTTTTATGCAGGGGATTAATTAATTCAAAAAAAGTGTTCGTTAATGGCAAAATAGCCGCAAGAATATTATATTTGTTAATCCCCTTAAATAGCTGGTATTGATCTGCCCGAAAAAATATTCACGATTTAATATCGCGATCCTGATATTGGTCGCGTCAATATTTTTGTACTCGTCCTGCAAACATGAAAAGAATGAGACAGGGAAATATACCGATGCTTTTATACCGATCTTTAACCAAACTACCCGCTTTTTTGATGCCGACCAAACTGAAAAAGGATTAAAATATCTTGATTCAGCATTTGCAGAAGTATCGTCACCCTCCTATTCAGATCGTTTCAGATATTATTCTTTGCACTATGTGCATTATCAACGTGTATTGCGTACCTATCAAAAGGCGCTTATGTACGCCGATAGTATGATGCAAATGGCTAATAAAATGGCCGGCAAACATGATTATGTAGCCAATCTGGCTGAAGCTAACTACGCCAAAGGCGATAGCTACTTTGACCTGAAACAATACAACGAATCATTTCAATGTTATTACCAGGGTTACCTTATAGGTAAGAGTTACCTCAACAATGAAGCTCTTTCTGACTATACCTACCGTATGGGAATGATCATGTATAAAAAAGGGAGGTACAAAGCTGCTGCTAACTATTTTAAGGAAAGTTACCGGCAAAAAAACTCTATAAAAACAGAAGACGACTTTGTAGCTTTTTATAGAAAACAAGAGTTGTTGGACAACATAGCGTTAAGTTATAAAAATAGTGGTGATCTGGATAGCGCTATAGCTTACTTTGATAAAGCAAAAGACTTTGTTAGTACTAATGGTTACAAATACCCTGAAAAAAAGAGTTTCGTTACTATGGCGTTAGGCGTAGTTTATGGAAATGAAGCAGAAATATTTATAGCTCAAAAACAATACGATAAAGCAATCGATCTCCTAAAAAAGAGCATCACTATTAACCTTCAAAAAGGATTTGATAATATAGATGCACAATATGCTCAGCTTAAACTGGGCAAAATTTATGCGGAGCAACACCGTATAAGCGATTTAAAAGCGGTGTTAGATGACCTCCGCATTCAGTTAGATTCACTAAAAAACGGCAATGCTGAAGCTGAATGGAACCGGTTAATGGGTGATTACTACATCGCCGAAAATGACCTGCAAAAGGCATTATCGTACTTGCAAACTTACAATAGGTTAAAAGATTCATTAGCAAAACAGTCCAGCTTATTACGAGAGAGTGACGTAATGGAACAACTGGCCAATTACGAGAAAGCGCATCAGATTCAGCTATTAAACGAAAACAATAAGATACAGCGCATTTATTTAGTGGTTTCTGTTTTATTCGGCGTGATGGCTATTGCTATTATTTTCCTGGTATATCGTTATTGGAGCCGGTCAAAAAACGATGTTAAGCTAATGAATGAGCTTAACAAGCAAATAAATGAGCAAAATAGCAACCTTGAGCAAGCACTCGAAGAAGTAAAACTGAGAAGCCAGGAAAAAGATCGCATCCTACGCGCGGTAGCACATGATCTGAGAAACCCAATTGGCGGCATAGCTTCTTTAACAACAATTATGGCAGAAGAAGCTTATACTGATGAGCAGAAAGAGATGATCAACCTGGTTAAGGAAACCTCATACAATTCGCTCGAACTGATCAATGACATATTGGAAGCAGCGAACGTAAAGTCAATTAATCTAATCCCCGAACCGGTTGAGATCAATTCGTTAGTAAATAACAGTGTGGAGCTATTGCGGTTTAAAGCTGCTGAGAAAGGCCAACTAATATTATTTGAGCCATTAAATACGCCGCAGGAACTGCTTATCAGCCGGGAGAAAATATGGCGGGTTATCAGCAATCTTATCAGTAACGCTATCAAGTTTAGCCCTACCGGCGCCATGATAGACGTAAAGGTTGAAAAGGCGGCTGACCAAGTTATTGTTTCAGTGAAAGACAATGGTATTGGCATACCCGAAAAAATGCAGGATCAGGTTTTCAATATGTTTACCAGCGCTCAACGCCCGGGTACAGCCGGCGAAAAATCATTTGGTTTGGGCCTTTCAATTTGCCAGCAAATTATGGAGAAATCGGGCGGTGCCATATGGTTTAAAAGCCGTAAAGATGGCACTACATTTTACATCAGCTTACCGCTTATAGATGGTGCAGGCTTAGATCCCGCTCAAAAAGTCAGCATACCATTTCCCAGATGATTTTATAACGCGTTGTTGCGTTTCAAAATCAACATAAATTATTCCGAAACGCGGATGGTAGCCTTCTGCCCATTCAAAATTATCAGTGAGTGTCCAGATAAAATAACCGCTTACTTCGCAACCCTCATTCTTGGCTTTTAAAACCTGCTGTAGGTACTCCTGCAAGTAAGCTACTCGCAATGGGTCATGCACCACGTCATCCTGGTATACATCCGGAAAGGCCGCCCCACTCTCAGTAAGGTATATTTTCCTGATCTCTGGATACTTATTGTATTTGTGCAGCAAGTGGTATATAGATTCAGGCCAAACCTCCCATCCCATGGCTGTTAAAGGCACATGTCTTTTCTCGGCCTTAACCAAAGATGCACCTATATAAGGGGTGAAAAAAGAATATTTGACAATTTCGCGCGTATAATTTTGTAAGCCAATAAAATCAAAGTCAAAGGCCAGTTTATCTTCATCTCCTGGCAACATGTATTTCTTTAGTCCTTTGGATACAGGAAGGTCATCAAAGGGGTAACCTAAACCTAAAACAGGTTCCACAAACAGCCGGTTAAGCAATGCATCTACCCGTTTTGCGGCAGCTACATCACGCGGTTTTTGCGAATACGGTTCTATGTATGAGCAAGAAAAAGTGGTCCCAATTTCCGCTTGCGGCAATAGTTCCCTTAACACTTTCCCTCCTGCAGCAATACTTAAAGTTACATGGTGAACAGCTGGCAAAAAATTACTTAAACCTGTTTTTCCCGGAGCATGCAGGCCAAAAAAATATCCGGCTCCGGTAAAAACAGATGGTTCATTCATCACCATCCAATGTTTCACTCTATCTCCAAACGCATTTGCGCAAACTTTTACAAAGTTGGTAAACCAATTAACCACTTCGCGGTTAGTCCAGCCGCCTTTAAGCTCCAATACATGTGGCAGGTCCCAATGATACAAGGTGATCCATGGCTCAACGCCGATAGCAAGACAATGATCAATTATACGGTTATAATAGTCAATACCAGCTTGATTAATCGTTTCGGTACCATCAGGTATGATACGCGACCAGGAAATTGAAAAACGAAAATTAGGTATATTAAGCTGTTTGATGAGGTTGATGTCTTCCTCATAACGATTATAAAAATCGCAAGCCACACAATTATGGACATTGCCCTTAATTTTACCTTTGCGGCGGACAAAAACATCCCATATAGATTCGCCTTTGCCATCGGCATCGTGTGCGCCCTCAATCTGAACAGCAGCTGTAGAAACACCCCAAACAAAATCATCGCCAAAAAGCGCTTTGTTAAAAGGGTTGGTATTAGTGTTATATTCCATTAAATTGAGCTAACGCGAAGCTCAAATTTTGTATTATAAATTGATAAAAAAAATTTCTTTAAGAGAAATTAATGAATAAATGAAGATCTCATGCTTTTTACGATCATCCAATCGCGCAAGCTGTTAAATAAACTGATGATGAATTTCATGGCGTAATTATTAATTACATAAAAATAAGTTGCTGATGTGTACTCGGCATAACACTAATGTTATTAAATTGTTATATGTCTTTCATTTCACCCGTCGCTTAAGTTTATATCAGCTGATCTATTATTTGTTTAAAAAGCGAATAAATATACTCTCACAAAATTCATCAATCAACTTCTTCACAAAGCGGTGTCACTTTCCGGTTTCCATATGCGGTGCATCAACCGGCTTAGATTCAGGTGAGCCCTTTTGCCTTAAATAAACAGAAAGAAAAACGATAGCTACTATAGAGATGAACTCGCTCTGCCAGTTTTGAAAGGTCTGGAACCAAAAGTCAGGTTCGCCGAGAAATTGAGTAATTGAATCGGCGGGAAGATTACTCAGGCGCTGCTCATCGTTGTGTTCTATCCAACTGCCATATAAGTGCAGCGCCCAACTAATTGAAAACAGCACAAAAAAAGTGATAGATAATGAATGACTGTATAATTTCAGCCACAAGCCCCCTTTCTTAACCGGCCAAGGCGCATCTTTAGATGGAACCGGCTCGCGGTCAACTTCTTCAGGTTCATCCAAACTTTTGGACTCTGCCGAGCCTATTTGCCTCAATCCTATTGTCATTACCACATACAGGCCCATCTGCAAAAACTCACTTTGAAAGTTCTCAAACGTGGCCGAAATAAAATGACCTGAGTGCAAATAGGCAGCAAATGTTAAAGCGCTCCCACCCTCTTTTATAATCTCCTGGTTGTTCTCTTTCCAGCCGGTTAAGGCTTGGGCAATAAGCGTGATAACAAACAATGCCAGAAAAAACAGGCTCAAGCCGTTTCGATATAAAAACCCATGCTTTTTCATTCGCTTAACAATATTTGCTATTGCTTATTCACGCGTCCGCTTGGATCAGCCTGTTCTGTGCCTTTTGATTTGCCGCTATCGGTGCGAGTGGAATCAGAAATCTGCATTGTGCCGTCCTCATATTTGTGCTTTGCGTTATCGGTATGTAAAGTATCTGCCGAGTCGCCTAAACTGGCTTTATTTCGCTCCGGATCGCAAGCTGTAAAAAACAAAGTTGCGGCAGTTGTTAATATAAGTGTAGCTTTTTCTAATGCTTTCATAATATAATGATTGAAGTATCAAAACCAATAGTTGTGTAACTTTGACTGAACGCGAATGGTTTTTATTGGGGGGAAAACAGGTATAATTACGCTTATGGGGTGGTATTTACCTGTAAACAAAAACATTAAATGCGTGTTTAAACAGCAGATTGTCTTATAATTGTAAAATAGAATTATATATTATATGTTTAAACATATAATATTTACATTTGTATCATCATTTGAAATTTAAAACTCTAAACACAATGGCAACAATAACTAAATGGGTATTAGACCCAATGCACTCAGAAGTTCAATTTAAAGTAAAACACCTGGTTATTTCAACCGTTACCGGTTCTTTCAAAAAATTTGAAGGTACTATGGAAACAGAGAACGATGACTTTACCGGCGCTGATATTACTTTTAGCTTAGATGTAAACAGCATTGATACTAATCAGGAGCAACGCGATGGTCACTTAAAAGGTGAAGACTTTTTTCATGCTGAACAACATCCGGCTATTACTTTCAAATCAACTTCATTTGAAAAAGACGGTAGCGATTATACATTAAAAGGCGACCTTACCATTAAAGGCGTTACTAAACCCGTAACCCTAAAAGCTGAATATGGTGGCGTTGCAACCGACTTTTACGGTAACACCAAAGCAGGTTTTGATGTAACAGGCAAAATAAACCGTAAAGATTTTGGCTTAACCTGGGATGGTATAACTGAAGCCGGATCAGTAGTAGTAAGCGACGAAGTTAAATTGATCTTTAACGTTCAATTTGCTAAACAAGCTTAATTTAGATAAGTGACGACAGGTGATTTGTGAGCAGGATTGATTTGTGAAAAGCTTGTATAAAGAGGCATCCGCGAGACGGATGCCTTTTGTTTTTAGCGAATTTTAGATTAATGAAAGTCATGTATGTCAGCACGGTTAAGCATTTCAACCATTAGCTTGTTTTTATCCGTTCTTGTACCTGATATTTCCAATACGGCACATAAAGCCTTGTCTGTTTTATATACCTCTAATCGTTTGCTATTTAGCTTTAGCTGATGTATTCTTTCTTCTAACCACAATAGCTGATCAACATTATGATCGGCAAAAGTTATATTAACAACTTTGCTTTTTTTAAGGTTACCAATTAAAAACTCAATTTTGTTAACTAAAACCAATACTATCCAGGTGATGATAGTAAAGACGATGGCCAGGGAATAATACCCAATGCCGGCTGTCATACCTATAGCGGCAGATGTCCATATAACAGCAGCAGTGGTAAGGCCCAGAACAGACATTTTATCTTTAAATATAACACCTGCACCTATAAAGCCAATACCGGTAATAATATTGGCAGATATCCTATCGTCTGCCCCTGCCCCATGCCTGGATACAATGGTGAATATTGTTGATCCAAGCGTTATTAAAAGTATGGTACGAAAACCAGTAGACTTATTTTTATACCCCCTTTCAAAACCAATGATTCCCCCACAAATTATAGAAGTTATTATGCTGAAAATATCACGTAGTTCTATACCGAAATCCATATCGGTGTAACATTGAAGAATCTTTTCTGTTTTGTACAAGATAACTCAATAAAAGCTGTAACCATTTCAACGCGAACAGCGTCTTACAACAAACCGGGCTATTCGGTTTCAAATCAACAATCAAATCAATTGTCACTAATTATGAAAAAACTAATCACTTTTTTACTGGCTATTTCAGTAAGCGTAATAGCCAGGGCTCAATCAGATAATACCCCCTACCTAACTAAAAGCTTTAATCCTGTCGGCATTCAAAACGTTATAGCCCGTACATCGGGTGGTAGTATAAGTGTTACCGGAAACACCGGCTCAGAAGCCCGTGTTGAGGTGTATATAAAAGGTCAGGGTAATAAAAACCTAAGCAAGGCTGATATTGACGAAAAATTAAAAGATGATTACACGCTGGACATATCAACAACCGGAAATAAACTAAATGCTATAGCTACTCAAAAAAATAAAATGTTCAACTGGAGCAATGGGCTAAGCGTATCTTTTAAAATATATGTTCCTAAAAATGTATCTACCAACTTAAACACAAGTGGCGGCAGCATATCAATGAATGATCTTAACGGTAATCATGATTTTTCTACAAGCGGCGGAAGTTTAAATTTAAACTTGCTTACCGGCAACATAAATGGCCGTACAAGTGGTGGCAGTATAACGGTTAACAACTCAAAAAACCAAATAAAACTTAACACCAGTGGTGGTAGCATAAAAGCGCAAAACTGTAGTGGTAACATCAGCTTGTCTACATCCGGTGGCTCATTAAGTTTAAACGACTTGAACGGCACTGTTGAGGCCAATACCAGCGGCGGCTCTGTTAACGCTATGAATATAATCGGCGAATTAATTACCCATACAAGTGGTGGCAGCATGGCCCTGCAAAATATATCAGGGAGTTTGAACGCGTCAACCAGTGGTGGCAGTATGAATGTTGGTATTACTAAATTGGGTAAATATATTACCCTTGATAATTCAGGCGGCGGCGTTAATCTTAAACTACCTAACCAGGGAATGAACCTTAACATGCGCGCTAATCGCGTTAAAGTAAATCAGTTAAGCAATTTTAACGGAGACAAAGACGATGATAAACTTGATGGTACTGTGAACGGCGGCGGCGTGCCTGTAAAAGTACGTACCAGCGGCAGCATAAAAGTTGACTTTATTTAACACCTTTAGTCATCAGCAAAAGGCACGCGTTTTTATAAACGGCGTGCTTTTTTTGTTTTAATGCAAGGCAGGCTCAGCGGCTATATCTATAAGATTGTGGATAAAAACGCCTTATAACTCCTGTTAAGTCCTTTCTGCTTTAAGCCCAAAAACCTAATTTAGCACCCTACAGAAAAGAGGAAAAGATTTGGATTACTTAGCTGGATTAAACTCCGAACAAAGGGCTGCCGTACAGCAAATTCACGGGCCTGTAATGATCATAGCCGGCGCAGGCTCAGGTAAAACACGCGTTATAACTTTCAGGGTTGCACACTTAATTGCCAGTGGTGTTGACCCATTTAACATATTGGTACTTACATTTACCAACAAAGCCGCGCGCGAGATGCGTGAGCGTATTATGCATTTGGTGGGTGCTGAAGCGAAAAACATTTGGATGGGTACGTTTCACTCTGTATTTGCCAAATTACTACGTGTTGAGGCCGACAAAATTGGCTATCCAAACAACTTTACTATTTATGATACCGACGATAGTAAAAGCGTTTTGCGGGCTATTTTAAAAGAAATGAACCTCGACGACAAGCTGTACCAGGTAAATTTTGTTTTAAATCGCATCTCTGCGGCAAAAAACAACCTAATCTCCTGGCAAGCTTATCAGCAAAACGAACAGTTGCAGGCGGATGATTTTTCAAGCGGAAGAGGAATGATGGGTAAGATATTTGAAACTTACGTACAGCGCTGCTACCGGGCCGGTGCAATGGACTTTGACGACTTGTTGTTTAAAACAAACGAGCTACTCAGAGATCATCCGGATGTATTAAATAAATATCAGCACAAGTTTAAATACTTGATGGTTGATGAGTATCAGGATACTAACTTTTCACAATATCTTATTGTAAAAAAACTTGCTGCTGTTAACGAGAATATTTGTGTTGTGGGTGATGATGCGCAAAGTATCTACGCTTTCCGGGGTGCTAACATTCAGAACATCTTAAACTTCGAAAAGGACTATCCTGATCTGAAAGTATTCAAGCTGGAGCAGAATTACCGCTCTACTCAAAATATTGTAAACGTTGCCAACAGCATTATAGCTAACAACAAAGAACAACTAAAAAAGAACGTTTTTTCAGAAAAAGAAACAGGCGACAGGATTAAGGTTATGCGCGCTTTCAGCGATAACGAGGAAGGCAAAATAGTTGCTGAAGGTATTATGCAGGAGCGCAGTACAAAAGGCTTGAAATGGAATAATTTTGCCATACTTTATCGTACTAACGCGCAATCACGCTCTATGGAGGAGGCTCTACGCAAGTTAGGCATCCCTTACAAAATTTACGGTGGACTCTCCTTCTATCAACGTAAAGAGATCAAAGACCTTATAGCGTACTTCCGTCTTACATTTAATCCTAACGATGAAGAAGCTCTCAAGCGAGTAATTAATTATCCTAAGCGCGGCATTGGCGATACCTCTGTTGATAATATAATTGTTAGTGCAGACAAACATGGCATAACTCCATGGGAGGTTATAACAAACTCCGCGCAATATTTGCAAAGAGCACCGGCTGCATTACCAGCCTTTGCTACCATGATACAAAGTTTCCAGGTGTTGGCAAAAACACAATCGGCGTATGAAACCGCTTTGTATATAGCACAACACTCCGGAGTTTTAAAGGATCTTTATGAAGATAAATCTGTTGAGGGCTTAAACCGTTACGAAAACATACAAGAGCTTTTAAACGGTATAAAGGAGTTTAGCGAGCGCGAAGACATTGAAGAAAAAGGGCTTGAAGTGTTTATGCAGGATGTAGCCCTTTTAACTAACGATGATAAAGATAAGGACAAAGATGCCGATACCGTATCATTAATGACCATTCACTCATCTAAAGGTTTGGAGTTTCCTAACGTGTATGTAGTTGGTTTAGAGGAGAATCTTTTTCCGTCACAAATGTCTTTAAATTCGCGCAGCGATCTGGAAGAAGAGCGCCGTTTGTTTTACGTGGCCATAACCCGTGCGGAGCATAAGCTATCATTAAGTTACGCAACATCACGCTTTAAATTTGGTACATTAATTAATTGTGAGCCAAGCAGGTTTTTAGACGAGATTGACGCACAGTACCTTGAACTTGATTTTACTGCAAAACCGGCCACGGGCAACAGCAACAATTATGATGACGAGCGTGTGGCATGGAGCCGAAGCGACAGTTTTTCAAAACCGAAGCCGAAACCTGCATCAACGCAAGTTAAAACAACATCTATATTAGCTAAAGCCCATGTGCCCTCTGCTAACTTTAAACCCTCTGATACAACTAACCTGCAGGTGGGTATGGAAGTTGAACACGAGCGTTTTGGTTTTGGAAAGGTAATAAGTATGGAAGGTAACAAGCCCGATATTAAAGCTACTATATTCTTTAAAGAAATTGGGCAAAAGCAACTATTGCTAAAGTTTGCCAAATTGCATATAGTAACCAATAGTTAAGCACATCCCCAAGTTTCGTAGAAAATATTCCACACTTATAAAGTGTGGTGGCAAAATTAGTTGCTTTTTAGGTTAAAAATACCTAATAATTAACATGGCATACCTTTTGGTTTAGTTTAAAACAACCCGACAACTCACAATTTAAACTATTAAACCATGAGCGAAAATTTAAAGAAGAAAACTAACAAAACTATTGGTAAAAATATCCGTGCATATCGTCATCAACATGGATGGAGTCAGGAAGACGTTGCCAATAAATTAGGCATCTCCATTCCGGCATTCTCAAAAATTGAAACGGGGGTAACTGATATCAACTTATCCCGCTTAGAACAGATCGCCAATATTTACGAAGTTGATGTTGTACAAATTTTATCCATGGATGCCGAAGAGCCAATTGAGCAACAGCCTTCTAACTTAAGCATAGTTCAAAAGAAGTTACTTGACAGAGAAGCTGAAATTGTAAACTTGCAGCGTAAAGTAATTTTACTTTATGAGGAACTACGCAACAGTAAAATAAATTCCTGATAATTTCACGTGTATAAATTGCGTATAATACGCAATTTGAAAAGCATGCGCACAAAATTAAATTGTTTGGCCTGGTTTTGGTTCTGTTATTACGAATTTTTAACAGTACCTGAAAAGCAGATAAAATGGCTAATTACTTAATATCGAGTCATCCTGAAGGCGACATAATTTCTGACACAATTCATGATTCGGAAACCAAACTTAAGGTAAGAGCAATCAATCTTTTGCAATCTGTATTCACGCCCAGCAAAGGCGAAGTGAGGTTTTTTGTAACAACTGAAACTGAGAAAATAGCTTTTGAAACGAAAGGCTACCGTAAGCACAGGCAGGACCTTATTTTACATATGATATCGTGGTATTGTGCCTATGCGGGATGGGTGAATAGTGCTAAGATTCATTTAACCTTGCCAGGTGTTTAAGCTTGATTCTGTGTTGGATCTTGAAGCATATCGCTCATTTCAATGATTTTTTCGTCAATTTCAGAAATACACTTCCCCATTAGGTCTATACATTCGTGCTCATCAACCAAACCTTCGTTCTCCAGGTTAATTAATCCTTTGAGTGTTGCAATTGGCCCTCTAATTTGGTGTGAGAGATAGGATGAATAATCCGATAACTTTTTGTTTTTAGCTTGTAGATCTTTAGTCCGTTCATCAATTATTTCTTCTAAATGATGATTTATCCTATCAAGATTATCTTTTTGTCTGGAAACTTCTTCATTAAGTACCTGTAGTTTAAGATTGGTTACAGCCTTTCTTCTCACATTTGTTATAAGCAAACCTACAACTACCAATAAAAGGGCTGCTACCAAAGTAACTGACCAAAATTTGATACGTGACTTGTCTGCATTCAACTCCGTTTCTTTTTTTTGCATCTCCTGTTCTTGCTCATTTTGCAACAAACTTAAACGATTTGCAATGGCAGCTTTATGATTTGTACTATCCAGTTGATAAATCTCTTCCAATGCGGCTAATGCTTTTTCATAATTCTTCCTTTTCCGGGCTAACTCATATATAGAATGTTTATATTCATAAATATTCTTGTTATTCTTATCGTTATTAATAGATTCAGAATAGGCTATACCCTCTTCAATATATTTCTCAGCATCAGCAAACCGGCTCTGTGCAATGTATATATCTGTAAGAGTCATGTTTATTGCCGCTATAGATGCATTCATATCCATTGCCTTGGCGCGTTTATTCGCATCGAGCAATAGTTGTTCTGCTTTTTTATAGTCTCTAAGCTTATAATAGATATCACCTAAATTTTCGAGACACTGAATTTGATTAACAGAGTCTTTAAGCTGTATAAATAATGCGTAACTTCTGTTGTATGACGCTAAAGCATTGGTGAAAGACCGTTTTCGGTTGTAAACATTGCCTATGTTCAGCTGAAGTGATGCGATCAACCGTTTATCGGCATATTTTTCGGCTACAACTTCTGCTTTTTTAAAATAGTCAAGTGCCTTGTCATAGTCAACCATTTGATACAGGTTGCCAATATTGTTGTTTACTTTAGCAACACCGCGTTCATCATTTAGCTTTTTAAACATTTCTATCGCTTTAGCATAAGAGTTGTAAGCACTATCTGGCTTATTCAAATAGTACTCCCCTATTCCTCTTACCCGGTATGACTCAGCTATGCCACTTTTGTAGTCTAATTTTAATGCTAACTCCAAGGCCTTTTCAGCATCTTTGACCGTCTCGCGCGGATTGGTAAAACGGTTAGCATACCCGTTCTTATTTAACGTAACAACTTCTGTAGTATCATTCTCCGTAACCTCTGTAATATTATAACCGTATACTGTGGTAGTAAATATTATAAAAATAAGGAAAGCGAAAGTTTTCTTCATTAAAAGCTTTTACGGTTAATTATGGTGAAAGTTATAAATATTACCTAAATATTGAGCTGTTTATATAAAATTTTGCAATGTTTAAAAGAAAACATTTTTTTTTAATTTTTCTTTGCAATTAATAAAACCTATCTATATTTGCAGCTGTTAACTATTTGAATATCAAATAAGTATGAATATATAAAATAATAATATTAACACTTAAAAAGACAGGTTTAAACAAAGATTAAAAATAAAAAACTGATTTTTTTTACTGCGTAAATTCAATCAATTCAAAATGAATTGACAAATAAGTGTGACGATATAATTAACTAATAATTAATACATAAAATTAATATAAAAAATAATATTTCAATAATTTAAATATATAACTATTATGAAAAAGCTAATCATTTTAACTGTTGCTATAGTTTTGTCAGCTACCGTTGCTTCTCGCTCTAAAACTACTGTTCCGGCAACTGATTCTGCTGATTTTTCTACAGCATCTTTTTCGCCTAAAGCTTTCCTTGCAACTGCTGACTAAGTGTGATTTAGCAAGTAAGCCCAATTCAAAAATTTAAAATTCAAATAAAATGAAGAAAATCGTCATAACAGCAATAGTAGCCTTCACTGTAGGAACATTATCTATCCTCACCACTTCTGATTGCAAAGAGTGCGCGCCTGCTTTAAATAAGTCGGCAAATGTTGCTATCAACGATCAAAGCTTCCTTGCAACGGCAGATTAAGATTCATTTTACAACCATATATCATAGAAATAAAAAAAATTATAAATAAATACTCATAACAACGTCATGAAAAAATTCATTGCAGCAGCCGCCATCATATTAACTGTTATATCACCATCAATAGCTAACGCAGCAGGTGATAAAAACAATCTTGGCACTGCTGACAGATCTTCGGATAAAAACAATTTAGGTACGGCTGACAGAGGTGATAAAAACAACTTAGGCACTGCTGACAGGGGCGATAAAAACAATTTAGGGACAGCTGACAGGGGCGACAAAAACAACTTAGGAACAGCTGACAGGGGCGACAAAAACAATTTAGGGACAGCAGACAGATTTTAATTTAACCTTAACCAATCTATATAATATTCAATACTAACAATCATGAAAAAGACCATCATCATAGCAGCACTTTTATTAACTACAGGTATATCTTCAACTTTTGCAGCCAACACCAGCGATAAAAACAACTTGGGTACTGCTGACAGAACTTTAGATAAAAACAACTTAGGTACTGCCGATAGAAATGATAAAAATAATTTGGGTACTGCTGACAGAGGAGACAAAAATAATTTAGGCACTGCTGATAGAAATGACAAAAACAATTTAGGAACAGCTGACAGGGGCGACAAAAACAATTTAGGAACAGCCGACAGATTTTAATTTAAACCTTACCAATCTATATAATATTCAATACCACTAATCATGAAAAAGACCATCATCATAGCAGCACTTTTATTAACTACAGGTATCTCTTCAACTTTTGCAGCCAACACCGGCGATAAAAACAACTTGGGTACTGCTGACAGAACTTTAGATAAAAACAATTTGGGTACCGCCGATAGAAATGACAAAAACAACTTAGGCACTGCTGACAGAGGCGACAAAAACAACCTGGGTACTGCTGATAGAAACGACAAAAATAATTTAGGTACCGCTGACAGGGGCGACAAAAACAATTTAGGAACAGCCGACAGATTTTAATTTAAACCTTAACCAATCTATATAATATTCAATACCAACAATCATGAAAAAGACCATCATCATAGCAGCACTTTTATTAACTACAGGTATATCTTCAACTTTTGCAGCCAACACCAGCGATAAAAACAACTTGGGTACTGCTGACAGAACTTTAGATAAAAACAACTTAGGTACTGCCGATAGAAATGATAAAAATAATTTGGGTACTGCTGACAGAGGAGACAAAAATAATTTAGGCACTGCTGATAGAAATGATAAAAACAACCTGGGTACTGCTGACAGATCTATCGATAAAAATAACTTAGGTACTGCAGACTAATTTAAACCACTTTTTTTTGCAGATGAAAAAGATTTTAATTGCAGCCACATTAGTCTTTTCAACCGGATTAACTGCATGGTCTGTTACAAGGGGTAATGAAAAAGAGGTTGCATTGAAAAAAGCGACCATTGAGGAGAAAGCGGAAGCTATTGCTACAAATACGCTTTTAGGTACCGCAGATTAATTAATACCCCGGTACAATAATCATTTTTTTACTTAATACAAGCCCACCTACCTGCATACTGTAAACATAAATACCGGGATCTAATCCATTTAAAACCGCTACTGTTTCCTGATAACCGGCGTTTTGATAAGCATCAAACAAATTTTTTATAAACTTGCCCTGTATATTATATAAGTTGATAACAACTCTACCAGCCTGAGATAAGCTGAAACCAATCCGGGTGCGTGTAGACGCTGGATTAGGATAATTCTGGTTAAGACCAATCAACAACAACTTATCTTCAATAGCCTGATTAATAACATCAAACCATACAAAGCTTATTACCTTATAACCAGCTTCATTAGGGTGAACTACATCTTGATATAAGCTAAAATCTCTGCCCAAAGCCCGGTTAATATCAGCAAAATAAACGTTGTACTCCCTTGCTAAACGACGGTAAAGTGCGTTGATCTGCCCAACGAACAAATTAGCTGTCCTCAAAGACTGACTGTTCCTGTCGTTAAAAAACTGTATTGAGCCTACAATTGGGATCAGGTTATTTTTTAATGCGGTTTCGATATAATACCGCATGTTAGCTTCTGTTTCTCTCAAGGTCATCGTCCGGGCCGCCAGGGCAACCGCGTCGTTTGCGCCAATCAATATTAAAACAAACCCGGTTCTGCCCGCAATGGCAGCAGGGTAGCGCTTCAAACCCTGTGTTGAGGTTTCACCTCCTACCCCATTTGTCGTAACGGTAACTATTATACCTGTATAGCAAGATTGTATATTATCTTTTAAGAAACCCTGGAAAGACAGTCCTTTTACACCTTCAACAGTGCTCGCACCAAAAGTGGTTACATTGATGCTATCTTTTGAGTAAAAACGTGCTGCAGCGCTACAACTCGGTAATTGCGCGTAAACCGTTATACTAAAAAAGCATAGTGTAATACAGCAGTAAATTATCTTTCGATAATCCATTTATCAATCGGTGTTAATTACAGGTTATTAGACAAATATATAAAAGCAACACGGTTTTATAATGAACTTAGCAAAGCATTTACAATAACCTTACACAACGTAGTTTGATAGCGAAATTGCAGTTATATTTGTCCAAATTTAGTGCCTATGGAAACTATAAAGCAATATGTTGCGCAAAATAAAGAGCGAATGCTCAATGAATTATTTGAATTACTTCGATTTCAGTCGGTTAGTGCTGATCCCGCGTTTAAGGGTGATGTGTTAAAAACTGCCGATTATGTGGCACAAAAGCTACGTGATGCCGGTGCAGATAACGTTGAGGTATGCCCCACTGCAGGTTACCCCATAGTTTACGGCGAAAAAATAATTGACCCTGCTAATCCAACAGTATTGGTATATGGTCATTACGATGTACAACCGGCAGATCCGCTGGAACTATGGCATACTCCTCCATTTGAGCCCACTGTGCGCGATGGTAAAATCTACGCGCGCGGTGCATGCGATGACAAAGGTCAGTTTTATATGCATGTAAAAGCCTTTGAGTTGATGATGCAAACCGAGACGCTGCCATGCAACATCAAATTTATGATTGAGGGCGAGGAAGAAGTAGGATCGGCCAACCTAAGTATTTTTGTTAAAGGCAATAAAGATCGCCTTGCCGCTGATGTAGTGCTTATATCTGACACCTCAATGATCAGCATGGAAGATCCTTCACTTGAAACAGGCTTACGCGGACTTGCCTATCTTGAAGTTGAAGTTACAGGCCCTAACCGCGATCTGCATTCAGGGGTATATGGGGGTGCAGTAGCTAATCCGGCTACAATACTTGCTAAAATGATAGCCTCCCTACATGATGATGATAATCGCATCAACATTCCGGGTTTTTATGATGATGTTGTTGAACTAAGCGAAGCTGAACGCAAAGAATTGAACGCGGCGCCTTACGATGAAACCGAATACAAAAAAGATCTTGATGTAACAGAATTGTGGGGCGAAAAAGGTTATAGCACATTTGAACGCACCGGCACCCGCCCCACCTTAGAGGTTAATGGCATATGGGGCGGTTACACTGGCGAAGGAGCAAAAACAGTATTACCTTCAAAAGCGAGCGCAAAAATATCAATGCGCTTGGTACCTAATCAAAGTTCAGAAAAAATAACCCAACTTTTTACTGACCACTTTAAGCATATAGCGCCTGCATATGTTAAAGTTAAGGTAACGCCTCATCATGGCGGGGAGCCGGTTGTTACACCTACTGATAGTGTGGCTTACCGCGCTGCTCAAAAAGCAATTGCCGAATCTTTTGGTAAAGCGCCAATACCTACACGCGGTGGTGGCAGTATACCCATCGTATCATTATTTGAGGCGGAATTAGGTATAAAAACTGTATTGATGGGCTTTGGCTTAGATAGCGATGCCCTACACTCGCCTAATGAAAAATACGACATATTCAATTATTACAAAGGAATTGAAACAATACCGCTATTTCATAAATATTTTACTGAGTTAAGCGCAGAATAATCTTAAACAAGAACGGTCAGCAAAATTGCTGACCGTTCTTGTTTAAGAGATCTTTATCGCTGATCGTCTATTTAAACAATTCATCTCCTAAGCCGCTATTCGCTTTAACTTCGGTAACTTCAAAATTAACCGGCTGACCGAGTACATTAGCACTCATTTTATAAGGTATTTTAATACCTGCAGGCGTATCTCTGTAATCACTCCACTCTACAACCCCAGAGCCTGCCACTTCCGTGTATTGCTTAACTTTTAACCCGGTCTTTTGTTCGTAAAAAGTTTTCACCACAGTACCGCCCGGATAAGTTACATTAACCAAATAAGCCAGATCTTTTCCTACAACCTGCATTTTAGGATCAAGCGCTATACTATACCCCGGCTTATCAAATAAAAGTTCGGGGAAGAACTGGTAGCGCGCTTTAACTTGTTCGGTAGTAGCTTTGTCAATTGCGAAATCCCGTCCCATCTGGCTAACTTTCACACTGTCTGATGCGCTAACAATTTTTAGCACCGGCGCATTATTATAAGCTGGTGCATTGATGCTATAAATATACTTTGAAGGCGCCTTATAGCTGGTTGATAGCTTTAAAGCGGTTCCCTGTAAAACCCCATCGCCATTAATTGTAATATCTTTTAAGGCATTTAGTTTTGCAGCGCCACCAATGGCATCAATATATTTTTTCACCACCGTTGCGGCGGTTAGCCCGGCCTCAACATCTTGTCCGCTATAGTAGTTGTTATTGGGGTTAACGTCGGGTAAAACATGATCGGGGTCAACGGTAATTATTTTTATTTTTTGAGTGGAAGGATATAAAAACGTCCACTCCCCGCCGCGTTGCCAAATCTCGGCAGGTAGTTTTACAATGCCGGTTTTGCCATTTTCTTCAACTATTTCAACGGTAATTGGTAGTGCCATCTCGCCCAGGTTCTCAACAGTTACAAGCGCACCTTTTGCAGGCTTATCTTCTATATAATTAACTTCTTTTATACCTTGATCCAGTTTCCAGGTGGTCATGAACCATTGGTTCCAAAACCAGCTCAGGTCCTCTCCCGCCGCGTTGTCCATGGTGTGGAAGAAATCCCAAGGTGTTGGATGCTTGAATGCCCAACGTTTAATATATGTAGTAAACGCGTAGTCAAAGCGCTCTTTTCCAAGTATCTGCTCACGCAAAATAGTTAAACCCAAAGCAGGCTTGTTATACGCTGCATTACCCAAGTAGCCCTCCTGTATTACATCAGGCAAACTCATAATAGGCTCCGCGTCTTCCCCAAACATACCGGGGGCTTGTTTATGCACATCTTCTTTCTGATAGTATTCACCTTTATTGAATTCTTTTGTGTCAACACTATTAATAAAGGTGTTGAACCCTTCATCCATCCAGGCATATTTACGTTCATTTGAACCTACTATCATCGGGAACCAGTTATGGCCAAACTCGTGGTTTGTAACATTCCAAAGGTCACCACCTGATGAGTTGGAGCTGCAAAAAACTATCCCGGGATATTCCATGCCGCCTACTATACCCGCTACATTGGTAGCTACAGGATAAGTATACTCAAACCATTTTTTTGATGATTGCTCAATTGTGGCCTTTACATACTCGGTCGATCGCCCCCATGCTTCGTTGCTGCCATTCTCGGAAGGATAAACAGATTGGGCCAACGCTTTTTTACCGCTTGGTAAATTAATGCGGGCGGCATCCCAAACAAAAGCTTTTGACGCGCCCCATGCTACATCACGCGAATTAGTACATGTGAAGTGCCATGTTAGATTCGGCTTTGATAGTAAAAATTTTGCTTTGCTGTCAATATCGGCAGCGCTGCGTATAATAACTGTTTTATCGCTACTCTTTGCGGTATTCAATTTGGCCATGGTTGCCGCGGTATATACTTCAGCCGGATTAACCAATTGGCCCGAACCAACTACCAACATATTGCCAGGCGCAGTTATGGTATAGTCAAAATCGCCGTATTCCAAGTAAAACTCGCCGGCGCCAAGGTAAGGCAGGGTGTTCCATCCGCTTATATCGTCATAAACTTCCATGCGCGGATACCATTGGGCCACCTCATAGATCCAACCGTTAACAGTTTCAACGCGGCCCATTCGGTCTGTTCCATACTCGGGCACTTCAAAAGCGTAATCTACTTTTATCTGCACTTTAGCTCCTGCACCTTTCAGTGATGAAGCTAATTTGAGTTGCATGCG
The DNA here is from genome assembly GCF_002797815.1 of Mucilaginibacter auburnensis. NCBI lineage: Bacteria > Pseudomonadati > Bacteroidota > Sphingobacteriia > Sphingobacteriales > Sphingobacteriaceae > Mucilaginibacter > Mucilaginibacter auburnensis. Next base: position 2,136,831 of record NZ_PGFJ01000001.1, on the reverse strand, counting down.
TGTATCTGTAACCGTGTAGTTTGCTTTTGTTGTCTTGCCATCTGCAATAATATTTACATCTTTCAACTCAAAGCCTTTTGTATAACTACGATTGGCAAAACGTCCACCCAGTACATTACTTGTTTCCTGTGCTCTTGAATCTTCCCGCAAAATATTCTGATCTAATTGCAACCATAAAAAAGGTAGAGCATCCGGACTGTTATTGGTGTAAGTTATCAAAACGCTGCCTGTCACTTTATTTTTTACCGTATCAAGCGCTACGTTGATCTTATAATCGGCTCTGTTTTGCCAGTATTTTATGCCTGGCGCACCGCCACCGGTACGGTACTCATTAGCTTTATCAGGATAAAATAAAGGGTTAAACACCTTATGCTGATCATACTTAGGTGGTTGTGGCATACCGCTCTGCGCCTTGGCGCCCATGCCAATTGCAGCGATAGCTATAGTTAATAAAAATTTAGTTTGCTTCATATTTTGCTAAGATGTGTAAAATGGTAAGGCAAGTTAAAATTAGCAACAATTATTGACCATTTTTTACAAAACGATGTGTTTACAATCAATAACGATAAATAATTTAAAATCATTATGTATTGGTAATAATAGATCTCAATTGCTATACTTTATAATACATTTTATACCCTTTGGCCTATCTTAGCAGCACATAATATATCGCCTTATATGGATGATTTTTTAGCCGCCCGTTCACAAATGGCCCTTTCGCTTGGGTTCCACATCATTTACTCGTGTATTGGAATGGTAATGCCAGTTTTTATGGCCATAGCCCATTATCAATACATAAAAACTGGTAATGTAGTATACAAAAACATTACGCAGGCCTGGAGTAAAGGCGTAGCTATATTTTTCGCAACCGGTGCCGTATCAGGCACTATGCTTTCCTTTGAGTTGGGGTTGCTTTGGCCTAAATTTATGTTACATGCCGGGCCTATTTTTGGTATGCCTTTTTCATTAGAAGGTGTTGCTTTTTTTATTGAGGCCATAGCCTTAGGCTTTTTTCTGTACGGATGGAACAAATTCAATAAATGGTTCCATTGGTTTACCGGAGTACTGGTTGGTGTTAGTGGTATATTATCAGGAATTTTAGTAGTATCTGCCAACTCATGGATGAATAGTCCGGCGGGCTTTAATTACGTTAACGGTAAGTACACCAACATTGACCCTATGAAAGCCATGTTTAATGGCGCTTGGTTTAGTGAAGCGCTACACATGACGATAGCTGCTTTTGCAGCCACTGGTTTTGCGGTTGCCGGAATACACGCTTTGATGATCTACCACAAACAGAATATATCATTCCATACGCGGGCTTTTAAAATTGCGATTGTTTTTGGTGCTGTGGCCGCAATTTTACAACCGCTGAGCGGGGACCTATCGGCAAAACATGCGGCTAAAAACCAGCCCGCCAAACTTGCCGCGATGGAAGCCTATTTTGAAACGCAAGAATATGCACCATTGGTTATTGGCGGCATACCAGATACAGCAACAAAAAAGGTAAATTACGGCATAGAAATTCCAGGTTTGTTGAGTTTTTTGGTGCACGATGATTTTAAAACAGCGGTTAAAGGTTTAGACCAAATTCCAGTCAATGAACAACCACCTGTAGCAATAACGCACTATGCATTTCAAATAATGGTTGGCTTAGGAATGATCATGTTGGCCATTGGTATATTGTACTTGATCTGTATTTGGAAAAAGAACAACTGGTTATTTAAACCTTGGTTCTTAAAGCTGTTCATATTTGCCACGCCACTTGGATTTATAGCACTTGAAGCCGGTTGGACAGTGACAGAGGTTGGCCGCCAGCCATGGATAATACAGGATATAATGCGCACAAGCGAAGCTGTAACCCCCATGCCCGGCATACAATATTCGTTTTACCTTTTTACATTTATTTATTTTACACTTAGTGTAGCAGTTATTGTTTTGTTGCAAAGACAGATAAAAATGGTACCTGTAGTGTATGATGTAAAATAATAGCTATTGTAAATTTAGGTGGTAATGACGAGGGACTAATGACAAATGACTAAAAAATGCTAACTGTAATAATCCTATTTCTTTGCCTGGCCATTCTGCTCTATTTTTTATTGGGCGGTGCCGATTTTGGCGCTGGTATAATTGAACTTTTTACATCGGAAGCCAACCGCCAGCGCACGCGCTCAACCAGTTATCAGGCCATAGGGCCGGTTTGGGAAGCTAATCACATGTGGCTGGTTATTGCTGTGGTTATTTTATTTGTTGGCTTCCCGAATATTTACAGCGTAATGTGTACCTATTTACATATTCCTATTTTGGCCATGTTGATGGGAATTATAGCAAGAGGAACCGCGTTTACCTTCAGGCACTATGATGCTATAAAAGGCTATCGCACCCAAACACTTTACAATAGCATTTTTATTTACTCAAGCTTTTTAACACCGCTTTTCCTGGGCATCATCGCTGGTAGCGCGCTTTCACGTAGAATTGATACTGAAGCTACAAATTTTGCTGACGCCTATATTTTCTGCTGGCTTAACGGATTTTCAATTGCAGTTGGATTGTTTACCGTTGCCTTATGCGGCTTTTTAGCAGCTATTTACCTTATAGGCGAAGCCGATAATGATTTTGACATCAAGCGTTTCTTTAAAAAGGCCAAGATGTTGAACATTGTAGCGTTTTTTTGCGGAGGACTTGTATTTCTGGCTGCCGAGACAAGTAACATACGTATGGCGAAATGGATATTTGGGAATCCGGTTAGCTTAATAGCGGTAATTCTTGCTTCGTTGTCGCTAGTATTACTTTGGGTAAGTATAAACAGAGGAAAACGGTATATTATTCGGGTGTTCGCGGCATTCCAGGTAAGCATGATCTTACTTTCTGTAGGCTACACACATTATCCATACTTTATTACCGAAAAGAACGGCAATCACCTGTCATTACTTACAGATCATGCATCAGCAAGTACTGTTAACGTATTAGGATGGGCGCTGGTTGTAGGCAGTTTATTTATACTACCTGCTTTGGGCTACTTATTTTACAGCTTCAGAGGGCATACAGATCACGACTAAAACCGAAATTATCAGTTTATCTTTTCATCTGTAACAACAACCGGTGTTGAAGCGGGAGGTACTTCGCAAGGGTAACCAAACAGGCACCGCTCCTTTATCATTACGGCAACCTCAGCTGGTACATAGTCTTCCCATCCTGATGCTCCTTGTTTAATCATCTGCAAAACTTTGTCCGTTTGCACATTAAGATTGCTTTCTCTGTAGTGCCTTATATCTTCAATCTTATTATTAGCTATAAGATAACGGTACAGGTCAATTAAATGTGGAGGCGGGTAAAAACGAAGACAATTCCATATAACGCCATCGCGTAAAGTCGGGTAAATAAACAATTTCACCTTACGGCTAAACAATGTTGCAAACGATTCTAAAATGCCACCTTGCAGATCCTGGTAATGCTCTTCTGCAAAAATATACTCCAGGTTAGGGTAACCTAACACCACTCCCAGCTTAAGCTTGGTGATTTTTGACATATAAGCCACCAGTTTGTAATACTCGTGGAAGTTAGATATCATTACAGTTTGCCCGAGTGAGCACAGGATGTCAACACGGTCAAGAAAGTCTTTTTCGTCAATTTCGGCAAGCGGATCAGCATCACGCTCCTTGAGCGACTGTAGGGTAAGTTCTGCAACAACCATCACATTCTCCTTATCTACATCCGCCTCCTGCAAAAACTGCTTCACACCAGTGTTCAACATGTCCATATGAACATTGATAACAGGTCTGAAGCGGCCTCTGATTACTACCGCGTGTTTTTTATAGAGCGCTTCCGAAGGTTGCAGGTTTTTACCGTCGGGACCAAACACGGCAGCATCTGAAAAACCATATTTCACCAGGTGTAAACTCATTAAACGATTATCAACTTTGGCAAAATCAGGTCCTTCAAACCTTACCATATCTATCTGTAAACGATCTCTGGAAAGATCGTCCATTAACGATTGAAGAAAAACGTTTGGATTTTCGTGGTAATAAAAAGATGCGTAAAGCAAGTTAACACCTAACACGCCTACAGCCTGCTGCTGCATAACGTTATCGTTATCTAACAAGTTAACATGTATCACAACTTCGTTATACTGCCCGTTGGGTTGTAGTTGAAAGCGTATGCCCATCCAGCCATGCCCTTCGTTGGTTTTATGGTAGTTAAGCGCTGAAATTGTATCGCATATTGCAAAAAATGTAGTGTTATCGCCGCGTTGACTGGCCAATCGTTCAACTATCAAACCATATTCATGATTAAGCATAGCTATTAAACGCGGTTCGCTTACATAACGCCTAACTTTCTGCGTACCGTAAATTGCATCAGAAACCACCATGTCATAAGCAGACATGGTTTTAGCTATAGTACCTGAAGATGCACCTGCTTTAAAAAAATTAGCAGCTACATCCTGCCCTGCCCCTATTTCCGCAAACGATCCATATATCTGAGGGTTAAGATTTATAGCGAGGGCTTTTTGTTTAGTCCCGAGGTCTTTGTTGTGGATAACAGCCATAGTATTAAACTTATTTAAGGGTGCCGTTACAGTATCTGCAAGTGGCATAAAAATACGGTTTTTTTAACAACCATCACCGTAATTTACTAAAAACGCAACAGGATAATTACTTTAATAATAAAATTATTACCCGGTAGAGATTGTTTAGCCCTTTAAAAAATTAGTCGCTTGTTTGACAACTAAACCAACAATAGGTTTATTTACAAATACTTAAAAACAGCACAAGCCGTGTTATTCAACACAGCTTGTGAAAAGAATATGAGCGGAAAATTATTTTACTTCAAAATATAAATAAGCCGAACCGCTTCGCCCATTGTTACTTATTCCCTGCAATACACCAACGTATTTACCGGGCATATCCGAAGTATAATATTCAAAGTTGGTTTTACCATCTGCCTGCGTAATTACCTTTGGATTCCAATAAAGCGCATTCCTGAAATCAGGCAATCTACTACCTTTCTGGTCTGCTGTATCATATACCGGCGAATAAAACTGCCGCTGTAACTGCAGTCCTTCGTAGTCAATTAATATTGCCTTGGGATTTAATTCAAACCCATTCATATCTCCTTTGTAGGTTACAAAACTTAGCACACCTTCAAAAATAGCCGGTCCATTGAACACTCTTTCCGGTTGCACATCCACCCTTTTTATTTTTAGCGGATCAAGTTCAAAAATTTTATTGTTATCAAACAAAGGCACGCCATCAACCATAATTAAAGGTTCATCATTAAGCACGCCTTGCTGATTGAACATTTTAACTGATAGTTTTTTATCTTTCTTTACAAGGAATATGTAAGAAACAAACTCGCGCAGCACCTCCTCCGTTGTTGTAAATCTGGTAAACTGATCAAGCACAAATGTTTTAGCAGGCTGTCCGTAAAAAGATATTGAATCAGTTTGAGGGCTATTGAACTGTCTCATGGCTGTAGCCTGATAATTATTTAACACCTGCATACTCAAGCTATAATCCGCAAGTAGTTGTTTTTGAGACGGTGTTATATTGAATGCTGAAAGTTTATTGTTAGTGTACTTGTCAAAGAAAGGACTCGCCAGATCAATTTTATAGCTTGTGCTGTCAATAGCATAATTAGTTTGCAAAACTGCCTCATTCGCACCATACACCAATCCGGAGTTAACAAAGAAACGACCCTGAGCGTCTGAGCGGGCTGCAAATAATCTGGCTTTAGCTCCAGGAACGGTTAGGTAAGCTAAAGCATTGGGCACTGCAGTTCCCGACTTACGATCTTTAACCGTGCCATATAACATCTCGCCCGCGTATTCAGGCAGAAACTGGAACGCCATTTTTTTTGATGATGTTGCATCAGCCCAATTAAAGGCTCTCCAACCCTGCGCCAGTAATAAGTTATCTAAAGCAGTATTTGTTTCGTGGTTGTTATTGTCAAAATAATACTCCGGAGACTCGATAAAGCCTTTTACATCCGCGGCTAGCCATAAATAGCTATTTATACCAGCGTTATCAATGTTTTGAAGCGAATCAACCTTGTATACAGACATTGACATTGTAGCGGCTTGAGGCTTTAAAGCTTCATCAGATGCGTTAATATCAACACTTACCTTCTGTCTCTTTTCATAAGCCGATGCATCCGTTTTGGCATTTATTTTTAACATTTGAACCGGCCGTTTAAATACCAGTCGCTCACAAACTGGTTGTCGCTGTGCATTAAATAAGGTAATTTGATTAACCCCGTCTGCCAGTTTACTTTTATCAATAGCATAATGACTGGCGTTTTCTGCCATTACAATCTCTGTAGCAAACTGCACGGCAGCGCTGTTATGCACAAGCAAATACAAACGTTCGTTAGTGCCAGTGTTTTTGCTGTTAACTGTTATATCCCAGGCCGCTCCTTTATCTTCTGCATGAAAAACATATCCTGATGTGTTTATCTTAGGGAGAGCATTGTTTACTGTTTTACCGTTCGTCTTTACAATTGCTTTATATGTTTTGCCGGTAGCAGGTGTAAAATTAAATGCTCCAATCCCCATTTTGTAAGGACTGAATCTGGCAACGGTGTCGTTGTTTTGATCAACTATTGCACCAGCATATAAAATTCCTTTGCCGTTTGAACCGGTTACCTTCACGGCAACCTTGTTATTCAAACCTTCAACTAAATTACCACCCTCCGGCATAAACTGAACGTCAAAATCAGTTGGTGTGGTTTGTAATTTTTCGGGCTGCTGAGCTATATTAACAATGGTTAAAGGTTTTTCAAAAAAAGTTTCCGGCCCAAAATTTTTCATCCAGGCAGTGTAGGCTCTGAATTTGTAACTTCCGTTAGTGACCGATGCCGGCAAAAATATTGAGCCATCTCCCTGCCCGTCTTTTAATTCCACTTTAGTTTGAAGCAGCGGCACATTATTGTTGTCTAATAGCTCAACATATGCAATTTTACTCAAGTTAAGCGGCACGTGCGAAGATGCTTCAACATTGTAAACCTTGAACCACAATATTTCCCCCGTCAAAAAAAACGTTTTGTTTAAATGCACGTAAAGTTTTTCCGTAACAACCTGTTTTTTATAATTGTTAACGTTTGCTTTTAGGTCATCAAGCATTTGTGCTTTTAGCGCGTTTGGCAAAGCAATTATTAGTGCTACCAAAGGAAGAAAATATATTTTTATCTTTTTCATTTTCAACTTTATAGTTTTTGTGATAGTGGTCAAATTATTTCGTTATAGTTTGTTATTACTTCCAATAAGAGGGTTTTTGAGTTGATCCGCCAAATAACCGGCAATCTGCACAAGATAATTTTTCTGTACCGCCACCAGCATCCAGGGGTATAAATTGCCTTCCTGTTGACCTAAGAAATGTTATTTTAGAAACTGCCTCTAAACACTCTGTTTTGTCTTCAACATTAAACCATGGACTTGGAAATTCTGAAACAATAAATAAAAGTCGTTTTTGCGTGACCGTTCCGGCGCTAACAAAACCAATAACGGTTTCATCCGCATTAGACGTTGACTTTATATTGCCGAACAATTGAGATGGCTGCGCGTCAAAAATGCTTCCCACTTTTTCGGTGTTATTTCTGAGTGTTTCCCAAAAAGCGAACGCTTCAGCAGTTAATACACTTTGTTTTACTAAAATACTATATTCAATATGCAGCTTTTGTGATTTACTTGGGATAGATAGAATTGGCCTGTCTGTAACCCGGCTTTCAGAAAGATTGGCTGTAGAGGTCAGCAAAATATTAGGCGAGGGTAAAACACGCCAACATGTATGGATATTCTCTGTTGATAGATTTCGTGGTAATATGTTACCATTCTCTATTTTAAACGACGAAAACAACTGACTTTCGTATTCCCAAGTTTCTTCATAATCATATTTATAATAAATGCTTTTCCCCGAGGCATCGTAAGTATCAAGGGTGAAATTTAACGCGTTATTATCAAAATTGTAATTAAGATTGAAGGGCGGTGATACTTTGCTTTCAACAAATTGAGAGACGTATTCCTTATTGTCTTTAGTGCGTATTCGTAATCTATATTTCTTAGCGGGGTCCAATCCCAAATTAGCGCCGTACTTGCCACCTTTAATCGTTTCGGGAAGCGCATAAACAGGTCCGTTTTCTGTTTCTACGCTAACAGTGGCTGTCTTTTCGGGCGTAACTATGGCTTTCCCGTCTAATTTAAATGTGTAGCTTAAATTAAATATGGTTGAATCAGCGCCTGTATTTATTAAACCCTCTACAACTAAAAAATTGGAATTTACATCTTTAACCGGCTGAACATATCTTTCTTTACAGCCGGACAGAGCAAAGCCCGTCAGCATTATTATAAAAAAAGAAATATGGTTAAACCTTGCCATGTTATCTCAAATAAAAATTTGTCTTTCCAGCTTTACGAACCTGTGGACGCGCTTCATCGAGACAGCACATTACGCTATTCTTAGCGCTATTTAATACCCCTAACTTCATATCTACTGTATCCAATAAGGAGGTGCTACATTAGTGCCACCCTGTAACCTGCAATCCACACAATAAAACTCAGGTGTAGCCGATATCCAAACCGGTTTGCCACGCGAGCTCGAATCGCCAACAGGTATTAATTGCGGCGGCACCGGATCAATTATGTATTTTTGCACTTCTCCTTTATTCACCCAAAACGTATCTAAACTTGCAATGCAATATTTATCATCAGCATTACCCTGATAATGAAAAGGAAAGTCTCTCGCTAATAGGGTTAAACGTTTTTGAGTTATTGTTCCTGCACTAACATAACCTATTACTACTTCGGCCGGATTAGAAACACTATGGATATTGCCGTACAACAAAGATGGCTGAGCATCAAAAATACTGCCCACGCTCTCTGTATTTTTTTTAAGATTAGATAAAAACTGAAAACCACCCTTCGTCAAGACATTTTGTTTCACCAATATACTGTACTGCTGACCTATTTTTTCTGAATTTTTTGGAATATTAACTAATTGAAAATCTGCAACCTTGTCATTTATAAGTGCATCGGTAGATGTAAGCACTATTTTACCGGATGTTAATGTATGATAACAGTAAAATATATTATCCTCAGGAAAGTGTCGTTGTCTGATTTCGCGGCCAACAACTTTCCAAAGCGATTTAAGTTTGGATTGATATTCCCATGTTTCAGTAAAAGTGTAATTGTAATATTTACTTTTACCGGATACATCTTCCGTATTGGCATAAATGTTTAATTGTTCGTGTCTGAAATCATAGGTAAGTTCAACAGGAGGTGAAACCTTACTCTCTACAAAATCAGATAGATACTGCTTACCTCCTTTAAGTATCACGCGCAACCTGTATTTTTTTGTATGATCCTGAGGAATAGCAGGTATGGCATAGCTACCCGGTTTTGCTGCAATTTCAGTTAAGGTGAAACTTGCTCCACCATCATTTTCCACCATAACAGTAGCTCCTTTTTCAACGGCCATAATCGCTTTACTTTCCAATTTGAAAGTTCTGCTTAAATTAATTATAGTAGAATCACCTCCGGTATTGATAAATCCGTCAATTACCAAATAATCAGGGTTTACATCGTTAGTTTGAGGAAAATATTTCTCTTTGCACGCATAAAACAAAAGGCATGCAAGTGACACACATGATATTAGCTTGAAATATTTAAATCTAAACACCATCATATTACTTTATAAAATAAGGGGGCATAGTGAGCGTTCCACCGCGCAAACGACAGTCTGCACATGGTTGCTGAGTCGCGTATAAATTAAACTGTTCGTCGTAGTATAAAGGCAAGTATTCAGGCGATGAGGGATTAGTTATCAAGTCCCTTATGTCTTGTCCTTGCAAAATATCTGCAGTACATCCGTATAAATTAACACCCTTAATAGAGAAAGGGAGTTCTTTAGCAAGCAACACTGTTCGTTTTTTTGTTACTGTACCGGCACTTACAAAGCCAATTACAGTTTCGTCGGGCGCGGTTGTGCAGTGGATGTTACCAAACAATTGCGATGGTTGACTATCAAAAATGCTACCTACCTGTTCGGTATTTTTTCTTAGTGTTTCAAAAAACTCAAAGCCGGCCTTAGTGAGTACTGTTTGCTCCACATAAATACTATACTGCCTTTGTATCTTTTCCGACGTCTCCGGTATAACTTCCAGGGTAAAATCAGCGACTTTATCCTCCGTTAATGATAGCGTACTCGCCAAGGCAATCCTTCCCGACTTTACATAGCGATAGCAATGGTAAATATCATCTTGCGGGTAAACCCTCGGCACTATAGCACGGTTTACTACCTTGTACTGAGAATTAAACGGCGCAACATACTCCCACGTTTCTTCATATGCAAATTTGTAATAACGGCTATTGCCGCCTGGGTCAGTTGAATTAGCGTACATGTTGAGATTACCATGCCTTACATCATAAGAGATACTAACCGGTTGAGCAACCTTACTTTCAACAAAATCAGAAAGATAAATTTTGCCATTATTCGTTCTTACCCGCAGCCTGTACTTCTTTGTATGATCTTGCACCAAAGACGGCACCGAATAGGTTCCGGGCTTTGAGGGCAGTTCCGGAAGCAAAACAGTTAAACCGCCATCACTCTCAACTGTAACAACTGCATTTCTTTCCGGTGACACGATAGCTTTACTATCAACTTTAAATGTACGGCTGATTTTGAAAATTGTAGAGTCGCCTCCTGTATTTATAAAACCGTCAATAACGAGATAGTTGGGATTAACATCCTTTAAAACAGGCACATACTTTTCTTTACAGGCACACAATAGCATGCCTATTAGTGTTATAGATGTTATCCAATTATTCGTTTTAACTCCCATTCTTGTCATATCACTGCCTCCAATAAGATGGTTTGGTGAGAATTCCACCACGCAATCGGCAATCTGCACATGGAGCAGCGGTTACAATTAAGCTATCATTATCATCATGGTCTTCGTATAGTGGCAGAAATTCAGGCGACGAGGGGTCAAGTATTAACTCTTTTACCAACCGTCCTTTTAATTTTCTTGTAACGCATCCATAGGTTAGAACAGGCTTGGGAGGAAAAGGAAGTTCTTTAGCCAATAATACTATTCTTTTTTTTGTTACTGTGCCGGCGCTTACAAAGCCTATAACGGTTTCGTTTGGCGCAGTTATACAACTTATATTGCCAAATAATTGCGAAGGTTGGCTATCGAATATACTGCCTACCTGCTCAGTGTTTTTTCTTAGCGCTTCAAAAAAATCAAAACCCGCTTTGGTAAGTACGTATTGCTCCACATATATGCTATACTGCATTCGTATCTTTTCAGATTCTTCCGGTATAACCTCCAAGGTATAGTCTGCGAGTTTATCTTCAGTTAAAGATTGTGTACTTGCCAAGGCAATTCTTCCTGATTTTACATAGCGGTAGCAATGATATATGTCATCCTGAGGGAAAACCCTATCGCGGAGTTGATGATCAACCACTTTAAGTGATGATAGAAATGGCGCTACATACTCCCACGTTTCCTCGTAGTTAAACCTGTAATAACGGCTTTTGCCGGTTGGATCAGATGAATTTGCATACATATTCAAAACATTGCCATGCCTTACTTCACAGGTAATATTCACCGGTTGTGATACCTTACTTTCCACAAAATCCGACAGATATTCTTTTCCTTCTTTAGTTTTTACCCTTAATCGGTACTTTTTTGTTTGGTCTTGTCCCAAAGATGGTATTGAATATGTTCCTGGCTTTGATGTTAACTCCGGAAGCATAACATTCAAACCGCCATCACTTTCAACTGTAACTATTGCACTCCGCTCAGGTGCGCTAACAGCCTTGTTATCAATCTTAAATGTGCGGCTAATCTTAAAAATCGTCGAGTCTCCGCCTGTATTTATAAAACCGTCAATAACCAAATAGTTGGGGTTAATATCTTTAAGTGTAGGAGTATACTTTTCCTTGCAAGCACATACCAATACCGTACAGGCAAGTGCGAAACTCGCTGACATTGATTTTATATGTGGCCTCAATACAATCACCTTAAAAACGGATATTATAATTTACAAATGGTATTGCAGCAGCAAAAATTGACAATTGATAACCGTTAACCTTGCCGCCCTCAGATACATAGTACGTTGAATATGGATTGTGTCGCCCGGTAAGGTTATAAACACCCAAGGTCCAAGAGCTATGGAAACGTTGGTTCACACGGTGGTTCGGCTCAAATGTTGCCGAAAGGTCAAACCGGAAATAATCAGGAATTCGGTATTGATTTCTGTCTGAATAATAGATACGCTCAGAGCCTGCATAATAAAAACGGGTAATAGGCAGGGTAATAGGTCTGCCTGTACTGTAAACACCATTAAAGGATATGCTGTAACGATGCGAGAACCGGTAATTACCAATTAAGTTAACCGAGTGGGGCTTATCATAATTAGCTGGATACCATTCGCCTCTGTTAATTAATTCACCTAAATTGGTATTGTTCTGTTGCAACAGAATGCGTGAGTAAGTGTAACTCAACCAGCCGTTCAATTTGCCGGTTGATTTTTTCAGAAAGAACTCAACACCATAAGACTTGCCTTTTACCGGTAACACATCATTTTCAATATTTTGATTTAATACCAGTTTAGCGCCGCTACGATAATCAAGATAATTATTTAGGGTTTTATAATACACTTCTACAGATGTTTCGATAGTATTGGATTTGAAGTTTCTATACAAACCAAGCGAAACCTGGCTGCCCATTTGCGGCTTAATGTTATTATCGCTCAGCTTCCATACATCTGTTGGCGATATTGCTGTTGTATTTGAAAGCAGGTGAATGTATTGACGCAGGGTGTTGAAACTTGCTTTAACTGAAAAATCTTCAGACAATATATACCGTATTGAAGTTCTGATCTCGGGCGCTCCGTAAGTTTTAATAACACTTCCGCTATTGTAGGTTTTGCTGCCAATAACATTAAATTCTGTAGTAGGCTGTCCGGGTGCATAAATATTAACTGTTTGCGGCCCCAAATAATTAAACATAGAAAACCTCATTCCTAAGCTCATGGATAGATTTTGCGTTACGTCCATCTTGTTGCCAATGTAAAGCGCGCTTTCTAAAGCTTGTTCTGCCGGCACAATGTCCGGTCTAACAAGTGATTTATCGCCCCATGGCAAATTGCTGCCCGGGTTGAGTTTATAAAGTATGCTGTTTAAACCTACATTGATTGTATTTTTAGGATTTAGGTAATAGGTAAAATCTGTACGGAAATTTAACTGCCTGATGTTGAAATTGAATTTGTAAGCATTGGTAGCACTCACATCGCTTTTAATACCATACTGATAATAATCATAGCCTCCTCCAAAAACACCATACAATTTATTATTGAAAGTGTGGCGCCATTTTAACGACAGGTTTGTATTTCCGTAATTATAACTGGTATCGCCATTGAGTTTAAAACCGTCGCTGCTGGTATATGCAGAAAGGTAAATCTGGTTCCTTTCATTAATTTGATGACTAATACCGAGGTTTAGATCATAAAATGAGGCACTGCTGTTTCTATACGAAGGCTGTTGAAGGCTTTTTAGTAACCAATCAGCATATGTAGTACGTCCGCCAAAAATAAATGAGGTTTTATTGGTGTCAATAGGGCCTTCTATGTAAAACCTGCTGGTAAGCAAACCTAATGAACCTGAACCTGTATATTTTTTTCGATTTCCCTCACGGTTGTTCACCTCAAGCACTGATGATAAACGGCCTCCGTATTTCTCCGGGATGGTGCTTTTATAGAGCTCTACATCCTTAACCAGATCCGGATCAAACGCAGAGAAGAAACCAAAAAAGTGTGCCGGATTATAAATGGTGGCGTCATTAAACAAAATAAGGTTTTGATCTGCAGCTCCTCCCCTAACGTTGAAACCTGTGCTGGCCTCACCCACACTTTGTACCCCTGGCAATGTTAACACAACACGCAAAACATCTGTTTCACCAAATACAGTAGGCACTTGTTTTATGCTTTTTATATCCAGTTTGGTTACCCCCATGTCTGTGCTACGTACATTAGCCACTTTTTCTGCAGATATTTTTACCTCCTTTAAGCTGGTTACCTGCTCCTGCATTTCAATATTGATGCGACCATCGCTAAAGACCATTAACTGCCTGCGGGTATCTTTCATACCCAATCCTTTAATTTGCAAAGTATTAGGCCCCTTAGGTAAACTAATTGAATAATAGCCAAACCCATCAGTTGCAACTCCTTGTTGGGTTGATGGTACGTAAATACTGGCACCAACAACAGGTTCTCCAGATTTTGCGTCTCTTACGTATCCGGCTACTGTGGCCTTGCCCGGCGTTATGGTGTTGGTAGGTATTCCTATATTATAGGTTTTATTTTCAGACAAAGCTTCAACAGCTTTGGGTTTTACCTCGTCGGTTACAGCAGCTGCAACAACCGGTGTAACATTGTTAACAGGCTGCGTGCCGGCTTGTACCGAACTAAAATATTGATCGGCCAGTTTTACATCAACCGCTCTACCTTTAGTTAAAAAAACCTGCCGGTTGTTAATTGCATATTTGTAAGGCGTATTTTTAAACGCCTCGTCTAATATTGCAGTTAGTGGTTTACGTTCAGCAACCATTGTTACGTGCAGGCTGTCAAACTGCAGTGCATCGTAATAAAAGTAATAGTCGCTTTGCGCCTCAATTGCCGTAACTACCTGTTTTACATTAGCTTGTTGAAAATTAACAGTAAGCAGTCTGTCCTGCGCAAAAGATGCAATGCTCAGTAGTAAAAAACCTGTGATAAGGTATAGTGATCTCATAAGGAAATTTGGTCATAATAGTTTGCCAGCTTAGCAAAAGCTTCTTCTTTTCCGGCACCGAAATTAAGTGCGGCTGATTTGATATATGCTTTGAGCGCATCCGCCTTGTTATTAAACAGTTTCAACATATCGCCGCGACTTTTAATTGGCATATACTGTCCATCCTTTTTTATATAAATGGCATCGTCGTTCTCGAAAGCTATTTTAAGACCTTCATCTTTCGTTAAAATCTCAGATCGTGTTTTTGACCGTTTAGCTATAACGCTGCTTTTTCCGGCGTATAGTTCTTCGTAAAATCTTTCTTTGGTGGCGTTTTTAACTTCAGAAGCAGATATGCGCACAAAATGATGGCTCCCTAAATGAAACGATGAAACTTTTTCCGGAATGATCACAAATTTTATGGGGCCATTTGGCCTTTTTGAAACAGTTAGGTCACTAAACGCATCATAAAGAAGTGGTACATTTTTGTACACATTTCCATTATATACCAGGGAGGCCATTGTCCATTCTTTGTTATCTTTAAAGAAAACACTTCCTATATTTACCCTTACCTCATGATATTCATAACCTGAAAACAACTCCGACTGCTCCCCTACTGATTCAGTGTAATAAGCTAACGTCGCGTTATATGCTGCGCTATCAGGCAATTGCTGAGCATTGCTGTAACTACACAATACAACTACAAAAAATGCAGTTAAAGGCAGATAAAATTTTGTCATAAAAGGTTTACATCAAAGATGGTATGCAGGAACTTTCTATCATAATAGTCGTTTCCTTGGTTTGAGGTTGCTAACACTAAGATACAAATCAACCCACTGTACCCTAAATTTTTAGGTAATTATTTTTAACTCATTAAAAAACACTTATTGACCGCCAGTTAATAAGCAATAACGTTTAACACCTGCGCATTAATCCATAATGTAGTTAGCTATTATGTTTTTTATCTATCATTGTGGCACTTCAATGAGTTACTTTAAAGAGCTTTTAAAATTACTATCAGCAGAGCGGGCCGCTGATGAGGCACAGTTTGAAACTATTACCAAAGGTACGGGCGCTGCACACCGCAGGTCTTTAGGCTTATGTTGGTATCCAATTGTAATAAGAAATACAGAGCCCACACGTGGCGATTACCTGAGTGTTGAGGTGGAGCGAACAACCCACAAAGAAATAACGCATCAGATACGTTTTGGCAGTTCAGTAGCGCTTTTTTCCAACCATGATAGTGCAGATAGAATTAACGGGACTGTAACGTATATAGGATCAGACCGGATGAGGATTACCGTACTTACCGAAGAACTTCCGGATTGGTCGCGGAATGGAAAATTAGGCGTTGATCTGCTATTTGACAGCCACAGCTACTCTGAAATGGAAGCTGCACTCAAACTGGCAGATAAAACAGAAAGCGATTTGATTAGCGTTTTAACAGGTGCTGCGGAAGCGGTTTCCATACCAGCTAAATATTTAGATAATGCGCTTAATCAATCACAACAGCATGCAGTAGCTAATGTATTAGGTGCCAAACAGCTGGCTATAATTCATGGCCCTCCGGGTACTGGCAAAACAACAACACTTGTAGCCGCCATTAAAGCAATGATACAACGAGGTGAGCCGCAAATACTGGTTGTTGCACCAAGCAACACCGCTGTTGATCTGCTAAGTGAAAAACTGGACGCGGTTGGTTTGAATGTGTTGCGAATAGGTAACCCCGTCAGGGTAAGTTCGCGGTTACAGCGTTTAACATTGGAAAGCCGCATGGCCGAACACAGTCAGATGAAAGATGCGAAGAAGCTAAAAAAGAATGCATCTGAGTTTAAAAACATGGCGCATAAATATAAGCGCAACTTTGGCAAGGCGGAACGCGAGCAGCGAAAGGCACTATTTAATGAGGCGCACAAAATAACCCGGGACGCCACTGCCATTGAAGATTTTATAGCCGAAGATATTATTATCAAAACCCAGGTAATAACCGCTACGCTGGTTGGAGCAAACCATTATACTGTTAAAAATTTAAAATACAATACGGTTATCATTGACGAGGCCGGACAGGCACTTGAGCCGGCCGCATGGATACCCATACTAAAAGCAAACCGCCTGATCATGGCGGGCGACCATTTGCAGTTGCCACCAACGGTAAAATCCAGTCAAAGGGAGTTGGCAGTAACATTGTTAGAAAAGTGTGTGAACCTGCAACCACAAACAGTTACTTTGCTTAATGAGCAATACCGTATGAATAGTGCCATAATGGGCTTTTCATCATTGAAGTTTTATAATAACAAACTAACAGCACACCCAAGCGTTGCCAACCGTGTATTAACAGATAAACACAAGCCTTTCACATTTATAGACACCGCCGGGGCAGGTTATGAAGAGCAAAGCGAAGGAACAAGTATTGCAAACCACGAAGAAGCGGCATTTATAGCCAAACATATAACATCCATGAATTATCCGGCTAACACCAGTTTGGCGGTGATTGCACCGTACAAAGAACAGGTAAATTTGCTTAAAAAAGTATTAGTTGATACTAATGCCGATGTAAATACCGTTGATGGATTTCAGGGCCAGGAGCGCGACGTTGTTTATATTTCACTAACGAGGAGTAATAATGACGGTAGCATAGGATTTTTGTCGGACTACCGGCGCATAAATGTTGCTCTTACAAGGGCTAAGCTTAAGCTGGTAATAATTGGCGATAGTGCTACATTAGCACAAACCCCCTTCTACGCTGAATTGATCAGTTATGCTGAAAATATTGATGGATATGAAAGTGTGTGGGATTATTAATGAAACAAAATTTATACCTTTAGGTTATAAACTATTCAAACAAAAATAATGGTTAAAATATTTTTTGGCGGTTTCCCGCTCGATATGACCGAGTTGGAAATTGTGCAACGGGTTGCCCTTTATGCAGATGTACAAACTATAAAAATTGTACGCGACAAAAAAACAAGGGTGTGTAAAGGATACGCCTTTTTAGAGGTTGCAGACAAAGCCGGCGCAGAGCAGGCTATTGAAGCATTGAGCGGTACTTATATTGCCGGCCGTGAATTATTATTAAATATTGTTCCTGACCAGCCTGCCGGAATGCGCCCAAAGCCTGCGCAAAAAACTTTTAGAAGGCCACGCTTACAGAGGAATTAACAGCCTATTTTCGTCTGCGTAAGCATTTCAGCAACATTCCAAATTAAAAAAGCTAAATAGTACGCAATAAAAAGAGCCGCTCTGTAAAACGGAGCGGCTCTTTAGTTATGAAAAGATTTAGTTGAGGTGAATGCCCGAGATGCTTTTCTCTAAAGCAATATCTTTAATGCCCGGTATAGCCGTACCTTCTACCCTGAATATGGTAACATCTGTCAGGCCAATATGGCCCAATACCGTTTTCAAGTATGGAGCTACAAAGTCATTAGCCTGCATTGGCCCTTCAGAGTAAATTCCACCGGTAGACTCGGCTATGTAAACCTTCTTGCGGTTATCTAATAAGCCATGTAACCCACTCTCGTCATATTTAAAAGTAACTCCTGCCCTTATAATATGGTCTAACCAGGCTTTCAAGCTTGAATGTATACTATAATTGTACATAGGTGCGCCTATAACAATTATGTCTGCATCGTTAATTGCCTGAATGGCTTCGTCTGAATGCTTCACTGCTTCCTGTAAAGCCGGGCTCCTATTTTCGGCAGGCGTAAAAAATGAGGTAATGTGAGCTTCCTCCAGATGCGGAAATTGTAGCTCAACTAAATTTACCTCGTTAACGGTGCTGCCCGGATAAGCCGTTCTCAACTTATCAATAATAGCATTACCCAGTTTTATGCTGAATGAAGCCTCACCACGTGGACTTGAAATAATATGCAATAGCTTTTTCATGGTTTCTATTTGTTTTTTTGTTACATCAAAATTAGGTACATTTACTTACAAAAGGTTAGCACTATACAAAAGGTAAGTACTTACCTTTTGTATAGTTAATTGATTATAAAATGGTTAAAGAGGAAAAGCATTTAACTGCTCAAGAATGTACAAAGCGCCTTACGGCTGTAGGCGACGCCTTATATGCAATAGGTGGTAAATGGAAGCTACGTGTTATAATTGCGCTGCGCGAGGGTAATAGTCGTTTTAATGAAATTCAACGTGCAATTGACGGTATCTCTGCCAAGGTGTTGGCAAGCGAGTTGAAAGACCTGGAGCTAAACGGCTTTATAAAACGCACTGTACACACCGGCACACCTGTTATAGTGGAATATGAACTTACGCCGTATGCAGATACCTTAAATGATGTACTTACAGCTTTATTTGCCTGGGGCGCGGCTCACCGTGAGCATATTAAAGCTGGTTTACGCTGATTACATTGTATGTGTCTTCAATTTTAAAAGAAGAAAAAATCAATTCATTTATAAGTGCGTCAATAATTTTTTAGGTAACAATTAAAAAAGCGTTGCTATTTTCAATACCGAGTATTAGATTTGTTAGGCAACGCCAGCCTTGTTACGTACAACGTATTCTTTAAAAAGGATATGTATTATTTGCTGTTACCAATATAACTTGGATGACCGTTTTCATCTAATCCCCTTAACAATGAAACGGATCTGATATAAATGTACCGTTAACGTTTTACGCTGAATGGTATACAACACCAATTTTTAAAACTATAATAAATTTAAAGCGGCTAAATAGTTTTAAGCCGTTTACCACCGCTTTTAAAATCTATGTCAGTAAAACAAAACGATATATCATCGGCTTTGGGAAAAACACTTGATGGCCAAATTTTCAAGCTGTTGGTAGCTAATATTGAAGATTACGGTATTTTTATGATTGATGCCAATGGTGTTATTCGTACCTGGAACCAGGGTGCCGGCTATATTTTCGGTTTTACCGATACCGAGATCATTGGCAAACATATATCTGCCTTTTATAAACCGGAAAGCGTTAACAACAACATTCCCAGGGAAAACCTTAATGAAGCGCTGAAAAACGGATCGTTTGAATGCGAAGGATGGCGGGTCCGTAAAAACGGAGATGTTTTTTGGGCAAACATAGTGCTCACTACGCTCTATAATGAAAAAGGGCATTTGATTGGTTTTGCCAAAATAGTAAAAGACATTACCGAACGTAAAAATGCGCAAGACAGGCAGCAAGCTGCAAGCGATGAATTGCAACAACAGGTTAAGGAAACAAAAGGAAAAGCAGCATCTACAGAAGTCAAGTTTCGTAAAATCATTGAGAATAGCTATGATGGCATAACACTGCTTGACGAAAAACTCAGTATTATCTACAGAAGTCTTTCTTCTGAACGCATAAATGGATACTCAACCGATGATTGGAGAAAACTTACTTTTGAAGATATTCTGCATCCAAATGACCTTGACAAATTCAATTCAACACTCAAAACGGTCTTTGCCAAGCCAGGCATTCCGGCATTGTTAACTTATCGAACCAAGCATAAGCAAGGGCATTACATCTGGCTGGAGTGTGCCTTTACCAATATGTTAGATAACATTAGTATTGGCGCCATTGTATGTAATTTCAGGGATGTTACGGAACGTAAAAATGCGCAGGACGAAATTGAACGCAAAACCGAACAGATCACCAATATTTTAGAAAGTATAGGCGAGGGTTTTATAGCGCTTGACAGAAATTTTAACTACACATACGCCAACAAACGGCTTGGACAAATGCTTGAACGGAACCCTGCTGATCTGTTGGGAAAAAACATTTGGGACGTATATCCGGATATAGTTAATTCAAAAACATATGATGCTCTTGTTAAAGCAATGACCGAGCGAACACATGTAACGAATGAAGACTATTATGCTCCGTTAAATCTGTGGCATGAAGTTGACATTTATCCTGCTGCCGAGGGTCTTTCAATTTTTATAAGAGATATATCTGAACGTAAGCTGGCCGAAATTGAGATCCAGGTACTCAACGAAACACTCGAAAAAAAGGTGGCAGAGCGTACTGCTCAATTTCAGGCTGCCAATAAAGAATTAGAATCATTCTCTTACTCCGTATCGCATGATCTACGTACTCCTCTACGCGCGGTAAACGGTTATGCCATGATGTTGAAAGAAGATTTTGAAGACCTTTTAGGTGGAGAAGGCAATCGAATTGTTGACACCATTATTAATAATGGAAAGTTGATGGGACAGCTGATTGACGACTTACTTGCTTTTTCGCGTATGGGCCGTAAAGAGGTAAATCTTCAACACACCGATGTGCATGCATTGATTAAAACCTGTTGGTTGCAGCTGACTGACCAAATGAAACAACAATACCGTTTGATATTACATGAACTCCCCCCCTGCTATGCCGACCCCAGTTTATTGAAACAGGTGTTCTTAAATATCTTGGGCAATGCAATAAAATACTGCGGCAAAAAGGGTAATCCTGTTATCGAGGTGGGTTTTACACAGGAAAAAATGCAATACATTTATTATGTTAAAGACAATGGCGCAGGGTTTGATATGAAATACAGCGATAAGCTGTTTGGTGTATTTCAGCGCTTGCATAGTAATGAAGAGTTTGAAGGGACAGGTGTTGGACTGGCCCTAACTAAACGTATTATTGACAAACACGGAGGAAAAATATGGGCAGAGGCCAAACCCGGTGAAGGAGCAACATTTTATTTGAGTATACCCGTTAAGAGTAAGGTGCCGAAACTGTAACTTTTGTTTTTTATGGAAATTGAATTACTATTAGTTGAAGACAACATATCTGATGCCGAACTCACTATCAGATCTTTAAAAAAAGTGGGATTGGCAAATACAATGCTTCATGTTAAAGATGGTGCAGAGGCACTTGATTATATTTTTAGTAAGGGCGAATATGTTGATCGGAACTCAATTAAAAATCCTAAACTTATTTTACTTGATATTAAAATGCCCAAGGTTGATGGAATTGAGGTTTTGCGGCAAATAAAAAACAACGAGGCTACACGAAACATCCCTGTAGTTATCATGACCTCGTCAAAAGAAGAGCAAGACATCATAACCAGTTATAGCTTAGGTGCGAATAGTTACATAGTTAAACCGGTAAATTTTGAAGGCTTTTGTAAAGCCGTAGCAGATCTTGGTTCATATTGGCTAATAAATAATCAGCCTCCTATCTCGTAGCACTTGAATAAATTGAGCATGTTTAACACAAAAAAGTTAAAAATACTGCATCTGGAGGATTTACCTACTGATGCTGAACTGATCAACCGAACACTACAGCGCTCGGGCTTGGTGTACGATAGACTTTTGGTAGACAATAAAGTTGATTACGTTAGAGCGCTTTCGGATTTCAACCCTGATATCATATTATCAGATCACTCTCTTCCATCATTCAATTCTTTTGAAGCGCTTTCATTGTTAAAAGAGAGCAGGCTTAATGTTCCTTTCATTCTAATAACTGCTACCATATCTGAAGAATTTGCGGTTGATGTAATGAAAGCCGGAGCCACAGATTATATACTGAAAGACCGCACGCAACGTTTGCCAAGTGCCATTACCAACGCGTTGGAGAAGTTTCAGTTAGAGAGCGAACATCATAAAGCCATTGCCCAGCAAACCGCTATCCTTAATGCGCTTGCTCCAAACATCACCTTACTTAATGAGCAGGGTAAAATAGTGGCTGTTAATGAATCGTGGCGGAAGTCGGCGTTACTTAACAACCTGGGAATGCCTAATTATGGTGTAGGTTACAGCTATATTGCTATTGCCGAGAAAGCTAATGCTGTTGATAAAGAAACCGCTTCAACAATTGCTGAAGGCATCAAAGATGTAATAAGCGGCAAAAAGAGCGAATTTACACTTGAGTTTAAAAGCAATTTACCCAATAACAAGAAATGGTTCCAGCTGGTGGTGGCTCAGCTTATTAACAGCGAAGAAAAAGGAGCAGTTATTTTACACATTGATATAACCGACCGTAAGCTGGCCGAACAGTCACTGGTAAAATCAGAAGCCAATTTACGCTCGGTTTTTGAAAATACAGACCTCGGCATTGTATTACTTGATGAACAGGGAAAAGTAATCTCATTTAATACCAACGCTAAGTTTTCCATGCAAAATCATTTTGGTAAAAAGCTTAAAGTTGGCGCTAATGGCGTTAACTATTTCCCGCAGAACCGCAGAGCGGATATAAAAAGAGCTATTGAGCGAGCAAACCATGGAGAAGTAGTGAACTACGAAACCGTTTACGAACTTGCTGATGGCAACACCGAGTGGTATGAAGTACGCTGGCGCAAGGTTTTTGATGAAAGTGTGCAAAGTCCGGGCGTTATACTCACGTTTAAAAATATCACCGAGAAAAAGAACCAGGAAAAGCAGAATAACAAGATCACCGCCGACCTGGTACAACGCAATAAGGACCTGGAGCAATTTGCTTATATAGTATCTCACAACCTGCGAGCGCCCGTAGCTAACATAAAAGGTTTACTTAATCTGAACGCCATAAATCCTGATGACAGCGATGGAATAGAAACGTTAAACGCGCTGAAAACTTCTGTTAATAACCTTGACAGGGTAATAGCCGATCTTAATCAGGTATTGCAGGTAAGCAGTCAGTTTAACCAAAAGCGCGAATTGGTTGTGCTTAGCGAGTTGGTTGAGGAAATAAAATCAAGCATTAGTCAAACGGTTTTGAAAACACGTGTGCGCATAAGTTGTAATTTTTCTAAGATAGATAGCATTTTTACGCTAAAGAGCTATATGCACAGCATATTTCAAAATTTAATAATCAACAGTATAAAGTACAGCAAGCCGGATGTTGATCCGGTGATCAATATTCACAGCGAAGTTGATGGAAAAACCATTTCAATGGTATTTGCCGATAATGGGAAAGGCATAGATCTGAACAAACATGGTCAATCTATTTTTGGTTTGTATAAACGCTTCGACAGCAGCGTTGAAGGCAAAGGAATGGGACTGTTCATGGTCAAATCTCAGGTGGAGAGTTTACGCGGAACCATACGCGTGCAAAGCGAAGTTAACAACGGCACACACTTCATTATCAATTTACCGCTGGGAGAATAAGATACATTAAAAACAATAAGGCTGAGAAATTTTCTCAGCCTTATTGTTTCAGCTTATTTTTTGGCAGGTGCCAAACTGAACACCCAATTCACTATTTGTTTAGCCTGTTCGGGCTTAAGTGCCGAGTGGGCAGGCATAATAACATCGCCCCAAACACCGCCGCCTCCGTTAATAATTTTTTGAGATAGCTTGGTTGTGTTGGTTGCATTGTGTTCATATTTCTTAGCAACTTCAACAAAAGCAGGGCCTATTGATTTCTCATCAACCTTATGGCATGAAGGACAATCCAAACTCATCATTAAAACACGGCCCGGATCATTTGCCTTAGCAGCATTCGCAGCAGCTACCGAAGCCTGACTTGCGCCGGCAACCAACGCAACAGTTTTGCTTTTGCCGGTACCTTTTGCATCGCTTGCTGTTACTGATGCTGTAAAGTTACCTTTGGCTGTATAGGTGTAAGTTAAAGTCGGCGTTGTTGTTACCTTTTTAACACCGTTGCCTAAGTTCCAGTTGTAACGTACAATCTTATCGTTTTCGGCATCTGTAGCTTTAGCCGTTAGCGTTACTGTAAACGGTGTAACTCCAGCAGTTTTATTGGCAGCAACTGACGTAACCTGAGGTGGAAGATTACCTTCACTGTAGTCTATTCTTGATAAAGCGGCATCGGGGTTTTTCGCAAACCATCCATTACCATACTCTAACACATATAATTTACCGTCCGGTCCTACTTCCATATCAACTGGCGAGTTAAATTTAGTGTTCTCCATAAATGGTTCCATGTTATCATAATCACCTTCAGGAGTTAATGTTACAGCTTTGATCCAACCTCTTATCCACTCGTAAATCAATAACTTACCGTTATAATAAGCCGGTAAGCCTGGCGTTTTGTACATATCGCCATGATAAACCGGGCCAGCCATAGCTGTACGGCCGCCTGTACCTACCTGAGGAAAATCAGGAGAAGCATCATACGGATACCAGATAAAAGCAGGTTGCCCTGGCGGCAGCTCTTTTAAACCTGTATTGTTACGCGAGTTATTAACCGGTTTAAGCGGATCAAACGCAGCGCCCGATGTGCCTGTAGCATAATTGTATTCGTGGTATGCCAAATTTGGACCTATTAAGTAAGGCCAGCCAAAATTGCCTGCTTTACGTGCCTGGTTCACCTCATCATAACCTTTAGGACCACGGGTTGCCATACTATCGGCACGGGCATCGGGACCAACCTCACCCCAATATAAGTATTGAGTTTTAGGGTCGATAGTGATGCGGTAAGGGTTACGGTTACCCATTACATAAATTTCAGGACGGGTACCTGCGGTGCCTTTGGCAAAAAGATTGCCTTCAGGTATTTCGTAAGTCCCGTCTGGTTTAATTTTTATACGTAATATCTTACCGCGAAGGTCATTTGAGTTACCGGCAGCACGGCGGTCATCATTAGTTTCAAAACCCGGACGATCATCCAGCGGTGCAAACGAGTTGGTGTTAGGCGCACCTTTTGGGACATTTTCCTCATCAAATGGCGACGTATTGTCGCCGGTTGAAAGGAAAAGTTCGTGGTCTTTACCAAACGCTATTGAACCACCTGTGTGGCAGCAGGTTTCGCGATCAGTTTTAACTTCTAAAATGCGTTTCTCGCTTTTAAGGTCAAACACATCGTTTTTAAAAGTAAAACGCGATAAGTAATTTACCGGCTTATTGTCCGGACTTGCAGGACTGTAATAAACGTAAACATAGTTATTGGTTTTGTAATCAGGATCGGCCTGAATGCCCAGCAAACCATCTTCAATTGGATGGGTAGCTTTTTTGAGCTCTTTAAAATATACATCCAGTTTGGCTACCTGTTTTAAAGTTTTGGTGGCCTGTGTATATTTTAATATCTCTCCCCTACGCTGAACGATCAGTATATCCAGATTAGGCAATATGGTCATTTCTGTAGGCTCGGTGAATTTACCAACTGCAAGCACACTTTTAGTAAAGCGGTTTTCATCAGGAGCGTGCTGCGCTTTTGCCTTGCTATAATTAAGCGCCGGGTGATCCATAGCGTATTTTATACCGCCTAAAATATGCTTAACCACCAGATCTTCACTGTATGATTCTTTGGTGTGACCCAAACCGGTATAGAATACTTTACCACCATCAAAGTCATGGTACCAGGCTATAGGGTGGTTAGGCCCCATTTTAAACCTGTCGGGATTGCCGCGATAAGTAAGGCTTGACTCCTCCAGGTTGATCAGCACCTTAACACTCTTGTTAAAATTCTTAAAATGATACCACTCATCAGTGCGTTTCCATTCAGTTGGTAACATGCTGGTTGAGGGGTGGTTCTTGTCAACAACCGTCATGGTAGCCGGTTGCGGCGTTGGGTGGTAAGCAAAGTACCCGCCTATCATTCTCCCGTACCATTTCCAGTCGTACAAGGCATCAGCGGCGGCATGAATACCTACAAAACCACCTCCGGCTTGCAGGTATCTTTGCAGATCTACACGTTGGTAAGGCGTAAGTAAGTCACCCGTTGTGCTTACAAAAATTACCGCGTCATAACGTTTTAAGTTATTTTCGGCAATCTTAGTAGCATCAGATGTGGTATCTACGCCAAAATTGTTCTCCTTCCCCATTTTCATAATGGCCTGTGCTGCTGCCGGTCGCGAATCATGAGGAAAAGCAGCTACCTTGGTAAAAACCAGCACACGTTTTTGTGCGGAGGCTGTAAATGCTGCACACAGCATACAGACCAGCGTGGCCCTGGCCACGCCAAAAAAGTTAATTCTCATACGTTTATTTCAGATATAATTCGGGTTGCAGCAAACAAATGCCGGAAGCAAATATAAACTTTCCAACATCTTTTTTACAAAGCAATACTACTAACTCAAGTATTAGTAAAAAGTTTACATCAAATTAAAAGTGGCATATTTGCACTATGATAATTAGCATTTTAGGCTGTGGTTGGTACGGTAAAGCGTTGGGCATAGCACTTTTAAACAGTAGCTATGATGTAAAAGGATCAACTACAAGCGCAGATAAAATTGATATTTTACGAGCTGAAGGGATAAAGCCTTACCTGATAGATCTGTCGCACGAAAAACAAGTTATTGACAATGATTTTTTTGCCTGCGATGTTTTATGGATATGCATTCCGCCAAGAGCAAGGGCAGGCAAAGGCGCCGAATATTTATTGCAGATCAATCAGCTTATCCCACTCATAAAACAAAATCAAATTAAACATGTAGTATTGATCAGCTCGACTGGTGTTTATGGCGATAATAACGCTACTGTAAACGAGTTAAATCATCCTGAACCTGACAGCGAAGCAGGTAAAATTTTGCTTGAGGCCGAACAGTTATTATCGGCGGAGACCGCATTTACAACAACCATCATCCGCTTTGGCGGTTTATTTGGCCCCGGTCGTGACCCGGGCAGATTTTTTGCCGGAAAGACAGACATTCCTAACGGCGATGCACCTGTTAACATGATCGACTTAACAGATTGCATTGGTGTAAGCTTATCATTGTTAGAAAAGAAAGCTTTTGGTAATATATTTAATGCAGTGAGTCCGCAGCACCCTACCCGCGCAGAATTTTATACGCAAGCTGCAAAAAGATCGGGCCTTGCGATGCCTCAGTTTATAGCAGAAAAGAAAAACTGGAAGATTGTTGAAAGTGTAAACGTGCCGACGCTGTTGCAGTACGCCTTCAGATGGATATAAGGGTTTAGTGGTCGGCTATCCAACCACTAAACCCATTTTAAATTTATCTGCTTGCGTTAACAATATTGATAGCCTCAATAGTAGCCTTTGTTAGTTCGGCATACTTTTTATCTTCCATCACTTCTTTGCTAACCAACTGGCTGCCCATACCTACGGCGCATACACCTGCTTTGAACCAGCCGCCAATGCTTGTTTTATTTAGCTCCACACCACCTGTCGGCATAAATAACAAATCAGGAAACAAAACTTTAACAGCATTTAAAAATGACGGACCTAATATATTGCCCGGAAACAATTTTACCAGCTTAGCGCCCATGTTTTCGGCTTTTATTATTTCCGAAGGCGTCATAGCGCCGGGCACCCACAGCAAACCGTTTTTATCAGACACTTCCACAACTTCCTCTACCAGTCCAGGGCTTATAATGTAATCAGCTCCGGCATCAGCAAAAGCCTGTGCCGCCCCGGCCGTTTTTATTGTACCTACGCCTAAGTACATGCCGCCCAGCTCCTTATCGCAAACCTCGCGCAGTTTAGCAAAGTTTCTTAAAGCGGCCTCGCCCCTGTTAGTATACTCAATGGTTTTTACACCCGCGGCATAAAGTGCACGTAAAACATTCACGCTCACTTCTTCATCCTGATGGAAATATAAAGGTAAAATACCTTGCTCCTGTATCAGGTTCAATATGGTGGTTTTCTTCTCCATAATTAGTTAAATTGATAATGTAAAATTAGCAAAAGATTACGTCGATACCTGCATAACGGCACATAAATGACAATTATCATTTACGCAAACGTTGGCGAAATTTTTAAAAAATGGAACTCCGTTTTTTGGCTTTAAAATGTAGCTTTGGCAAGCTTATCAATTACATTCTAAACAAAAAATACTCAATACCTGATGTCGAAAAAAGTGGTTACGCTTGGGGAGATCATGATGCGTTTGTCAACTCCTGATTATAAACGATTTGTACAGGCCGAAAGCTTAGATATTACCTACGGCGGCGGCGAGGCCAACGTATCCGCGGCGCTTTGCAATTATGGTTTGGAGAGCTCATTTGTATCAAAAGTACCCGATAATCCACTTGGCCAGGCTGCTATTAACCACTTACGCAGGTTTGGCGTTGACACACAGTTTGTTGCGCGTGGCGGTAACCGTTTGGGCCTTTATTTTTTAGAACCCGGTGCATCTATGCGTGCATCACAAGTAGTGTACGACCGTGCGGGCTCTTCAATTACCGAGGCTGAAGTAGATGAATTTGACTTCGACAAAATTTTTGAAGGGGCCGATTGGTTCCATACCAGCGGCATTACTCCTGCTATTAGTGACAAAGGCCTTGCGTTAACCGAAGCAGCGCTTAAAGCTGCAAAAGCCAAAGGCATAACCATCAGCATTGACGTTAATTACCGCAAAAAACTTTGGAGCTCGGAAAAAGCGCAGGAAGTAATGACCCGCCTGTGTGAGAACGCTGATGTTTGCATTGGCGCTGAAACCACTTTAGGCTTTAAGAGCGTTGAAAACA
Source organism: Mucilaginibacter auburnensis (assembly GCF_002797815.1). Classification (NCBI taxonomy): domain Bacteria; kingdom Pseudomonadati; phylum Bacteroidota; class Sphingobacteriia; order Sphingobacteriales; family Sphingobacteriaceae; genus Mucilaginibacter; species Mucilaginibacter auburnensis. The sequence goes on along the minus strand of NZ_PGFJ01000001.1, from coordinate 2,107,820 downwards.
AGTATATTGACGGCAAGCGCGACCTGAGCGAATATCAAACCGCGTTTGAACAAATGACCGAGAAATTCGGCTTTAAATATATTGCCACTAATTTACGGGAGAGTCACAGCGCGTCTGACAATAGTTTTAGCGTGCTGGTATACGGCGAGAACAGAATGTATCAAACTAAGGAATATGATATCCGTATTGTTGACCGGGTAGGTACAGGCGACTCGTTTGCCAGCGGTTTTATTTACGGCCTGATAACCGGCATGTCTATGGATGATGCTGCCGAATTTGGCGCGGCAGCGGCAGCTTTAAAGCACACCATTCCCGGTGATCTGAACCACGCTACGGTAGCCGAAATAAAAACGCTTGTTGACGGCGATGGATCGGGCAAAGTGCAGCGGTAGGTTTTTAAGCCCATGGTCCATAGTCGATAGTCCATGTTCCATAGCCCGCAGTTTGTGAGTAGTATAATAACAAAGTCAACACAATTAATAACCATCATCTATGGTCTATTGACCATCGACTATCGACAAAAAAACAATGATAATAGACACCTTAAATAACGCCACCACATACCAAAGCCTGCATCCCGGCTTTAAAACCGCTTTTGATTACTTAAGGGCAACAGATTTAAACTCACTTGAAACCGGCATTATTGAGGTTGCCGAGGGTGTAAAAATTATTGTTGCTGAAGGCGAGGCGCGCAGCGCCGAAGCTGCGCTTAAAACATTTGAGTGCCACAACAAAAACATTGATATTCAACTATTGATAGGCGGCGTTGAAACAATGGGCTGGAAACCGCGCAAGGATTGCAGCAATGTACAGGGCGACGGTTACAGCGACGAGAACGACATATTGTTTTTTGAAGAAGAGGCCGACACCTTTTTTACCCTGCACCCAATGCAATTTGTTATTTTTTATCCGGAAGATGTACATGCGCCAATGATTGGTGAAGGCCTGATCAAAAAACTGGTTGTTAAAGTGGCTATCTAATCTCGGTTCACAACCGCACTTGTTTACATAGACCTGTTTAACTACATTTACCTGAACCAAAATTAGATCTATGAAGGAATTTGCCAACTTACTGCTGGCTGTATGTGCATTTGCAGTTGCCGCTTGTAATCAACCTGTTAAAGAAGGATCATCCGCCGCGGCTGTAGATACAACCGCTGAGAGAGTTGTTATTGAAAAACAGGTAAGCGACCTAACCGCTGCCCTGCTATCGGGTAGTCGCGACTCATTAAATAATCTTACATCAGATAATTTAAGTTATGGTCACTCCAACGGCGATATGCAGACCAAAAGCGGCTTTGTTGACTCATTGGCAACGGGCAACTGGGGATTTAATCAAATTAACATTGCCGACCAACAAGTTGTAAACATTGATGGCAATACAGCTATTGTTCGCCAAAAGCTATATGGCGAGGCTCAGAATAAAGGCAAAGACCCGGCAAAGCTTGCGCTGGGTGTTTTAATGGTTTGGAAAAAAGAAGGCGATAAATGGCTGCTGTATGCAAGGCAGGCGTTTAAGCTGCTGTCGCCAAATGATGTGCCGTCGGTGAAATAGTATCAGAATTTAAACCTGCTATAATAAACTCTCTTTTCAAGCAAATTTTATAATGGTACAAGACATTGCTAACTTCCAATTTCATTTGCAGTGTCCCACAGTTAACGGGGTTATTTTTCCTGATGGAAAGATTCAATTATTTGATATAACGGTAAATTATTGTACCCCTATCAATTATAAGATTTCAAAAGACACAGAAACTTCCATTAATTCGCTTAACGAGCAAGGTGAATTAAACTGGAATTCATGCACGGCTTTGGTGAGCATTACTAATGAGAACAATTCCTTTAAAGTTACAGCCGGAGAAGGAAATTGGGGTGATGATGGTTTTGTTAGTGTAATTGATTTAACTACCAATAGAATATTGTGGATAGCTTTTTTTACATGCTCTACCCCCTTTTACCAAGTAAAAATAGTTGACGGCCAAGTTTATGCTAAAAGCACGCTTGACTATATCTGGAAATTTGATGTGCAAAATCCTGTTAATTTTTCAGTTGACCATTTACATTCAAGCTTGTAGTCTAACAATTAGCATCTCCCTGCCGTTGGTAATGGGCCCCTCAGGGTATCCCGAAAGGGACCCCTGAGGAACTCATTACCAACCAAATTCAAGGCTTTAGCAGATAACGTTTTAAGGCCTTCTCCCAAATTGCGTAGCCCTCGGGTTTCATGTGTAAGCGATCTTCTATAAACAGTTCGGGGCGCAACTTACCATCTTTTAACATAAGGTTATAAACATCAACAAACACTACATTTTTCTCCTTATTCAAAAACGCCTGTATTTTTTGGTTCGCCTCAATTGTTTTATCCAGATACTTTTCACGGCTTGGGCTCGGCTTAAGCGAAATGTAAACAATCGGAACATCCGGCAGCTTTTCTCTTATCAAGGTGTACAGCTTAACGGTTTTATTTACTATTGAATCTGCCGTATTTTTCGCAATAGGTATATCGTTCTCTCCAACATATATTACTACCTGCCTCGGCTTATAAGCAAAAACCATATCGTCAAGGTAATATATAGCATCGTCAATTACCTCTCCCCCTACTCCCCGGTTCAATACATTGTATTTTCCAAATGCCTGTTGTAAACCCGTCCATCTGCGTATAGATGAACTTCCCATAAAAACAATTGGATGCTCTGCAGGCGCGTATATTTTATCGTATGCTTTTATTGTTTGCACGTCATCCCAAAAGGCATGTTTGGTTTGAGCCAGCAACGCGTCAACAGAAAGACAGATCAGGCTGCAAAGGATAATAATTTTTTTCATTACAACTGAATAAAAGGTTTACATAAGTAATTATAACTATTTATTGTCAATAAAATTTTAAAAAATCGGTTCACTCGTTTCATTTTCGTTTCACTTATTTTTATTAAAAAATTAACTATCAGCAACTTATAAAAAATGTCGTTTCAAGTCGTCTCACATACGCAGTGAGACGATGAGACGAAACCGCAATCTTGACCGCCTGCAATCCACATTTATGTAACTTTTCAACAATGCCGCTAAAGCAAAGGCAATGCATTAACTTTACGGGTTCAGTAAAAAAGGAGTAACCGCTTGGCTAAAGACGCTACCAAAGAAACGCCCTTAATGCAGCAGTATAATGCCATTAAGATCAAATATCCCGGCGCATTGCTGTTGTTTCGCGTAGGCGACTTCTACGAAACCTTTGGCGAAGATGCCATTAAGGCCTCGGGTATATTGGGCATTACCCTCACCCGTAGGGCAAACGGCTCGGCTTCGCATATTGAGCTGGCAGGCTTTCCTCACCACTCATTAGACACGTATCTGCCTAAGTTGGTACGTGCCGGTCAGCGGGTAGCCATCTGCGACCAGTTAGAAGACCCAAAAGCAACTAAAAGTATTGTAAAACGCGGCGTTACCGAGTTGGTAACACCTGGCGTATCCACTAATGATAATATACTTCAGCAAAAAAGCAATAACTACCTGGCTTCCTTATACTTTGAGAAGAACAGCATAGGCGTTGCATTTATTGATATATCTACCGGCGAGTTCCTCACCGCGCAAGGCAACAGCGACTATATTGACAAGTTGCTGCAAGGCTTTAGTCCGAGTGAGGTGATCTTCCCTAAAACCCGTCAGGCCGAATTCAAGGAAAACTACGGCGACCGCTACTACACCTACATGCTTGACGAGTGGCCCTACAGCGGTGACTATGCCTACGAGACCATGCTTAAACACTTTGGTGTAAAATCGCTTAAAGGGTATGGTATTGAAAAACTTAACCTGGGCATTGTTGCAGCTGGCGTAGCCTTACACTATCTCAATGAGACGGAACACCGTAACCTGCAGCATATATCGTCGATCAGTCGTATTGAGGAAGACCGCTATTTATGGTTGGACAGGTTCAGTGTACGTAACCTGGAGTTGATAGGCTCCAACAGCGAAAATGCCCGCACGCTGGTTGACGTATTGGATAATACCTGCTCACCTATGGGCGCCAGACTGCTGCGCCGTTGGATAGTAATGCCGTTAAAGGAACTGAAACCTATCAATGATCGCCTTGGCGTAGTTGAATACCTGATAAGCAACGAAGAAGTACGCGAAACCCTCCAACAGCACATCAGGCAGATCGGTGACCTGGAGCGGCTAATATCAAAGATTGGTCTGCAAAAAGCCAACCCACGCGAGGTATGCCAGCTTAAGAAAGCGCTTACTGCCATATCCGACATTAAAAAGATGTGCGAGGGATCAGAGAGCTTGCCGCTGAGGTCTATTGGTGAGCAGCTTAACCCCTGCGGCCTCATCTGTGAGCGCATTAATCGAGAATTGCACCCCGAGCCTCCGGTAATGCTGGTAAAAGGCTCGGTAATGAATGATGGCATTGATGAGGAATTGGACAGGCTGCGCAAAATAGCCTTTGGTGGCAAAGGATACCTGTTGGAGATACAGAAACGGGAAGCGGAACTAACAGGGATCCCCTCTTTGAAAGTATCATTCAATAACGTTTTTGGGTACTATTTAGAAGTAACCCATGTCCATCGCGATAAGGTGCCCTCCGAGTGGATACGCAAGCAAACGCTGGTAAACGCCGAGCGCTATGTAACCCCTGAGCTAAAGGAATACGAGGAGCAGATATTAGGTGCAGAAGAGAAAATACTCGCGCTTGAAACTCGTCTTTATAACGAATTGCTCTATGCCGTTGCCGAGTTTATTAAACCGGTACAGCTCAACGCTCAACTAATAGCACACCTGGATGTGTTGTTAAACTTTGCCGACATCTCCATCAAAAACTACTACGTAAAACCGCAGCTGAACGACAGCCGCGTTATAGATATTAAAGGCGGCCGCCACCCGGTTATTGAGAAAACCCTACCGGTTGGTGAAGACTACATAACCAATGATGTTTTCCTGGATTCGGAAAGCCAGCAGATCATTATCATAACAGGTCCGAATATGGCGGGTAAATCGGCATTGTTACGCCAAACCGGGCTAATTGTATTGATGGCCCAGATGGGTTGCTTTGTTCCGGCAAAGTCGGCTACGCTGGGTATTATAGATAAGATATTTACCCGCGTGGGTGCGTCAGACAATCTATCGTCAGGCGAGTCAACGTTCATGGTAGAGATGAACGAAACGGCAAGCATCCTCAACAACATCTCCGACAGAAGTTTGATACTACTGGATGAGATCGGTCGGGGTACATCTACGTATGATGGTATATCCATAGCCTGGTCAATAGCTGAGTTTTTGCACAATCATCCATCAGCAAAAGCTAAAACACTTTTTGCTACCCACTACCACGAGTTAAATGAACTGAGCAACAGCTTTAACCGCGTTAAAAATTACAATGTGAGTGTGAAGGAAGTTGGCAACCAGATCATCTTTTTGCGCAAGCTGGTACCCGGCGGCAGTGAGCACAGTTTCGGTATACATGTAGCCAAACTGGCTGGGATGCCGCCAAAAGTATTGAGTCGTGCTAATGAGATATTGAAAAAACTGGAGAACGAGCGCACCGGCGGCGAACATATAAAAGAAAGCATACGCAAGGTGCAAAAGCAAGCTGTACAAATGCAAATGTTCAGTATTGACGACCCGGTACTGGTTAAAATACGCGACACTCTTAATAACCTCGATGTTAATACCCTTACCCCTGTTGAGGCTTTGATGAAACTTGACGAAATACAGCGTTTAATAAAAAGCTGATTGGATTTAAGTGTCACGGTTTTACGGGATGTTAATATGTTAAAAATATCGACATCCTTGCTTTATATTTAGGCACTACATTTATGGCATGAAGTTGCGCATCTACATTAAATACGTCCTGATACTATTTTTTGGCATTCTTGTCTTGTCTTCCTGCCACACCAGCAAAGTAGCCATGAAAGGGAAACCTGGCCAAATTGTGGAACCTCAGGCTGATGTTGCCGAGAAATATGCTGCTGTGATGGGTGTCAAAAACCGAGACATTCAAAATGGCAGGCTTTACGCTTTTATTGAACAATGGGCCGGTACACCTTATAAATTTGGCGGCCAAGATAAAGATGGTATAGATTGCTCGGGGCTTACTCAACTTTTGCAGCAGGAGGTTTATGGCATTAAAGTGCCACGCATGACATCTCAACAGGTAACCATCATTAAACGAAAATACGAGGAAGAACTGAAAGAAGGCGACCTGGTTTTCTTTGACTTTGATGGTAAGCAATTCAGCCATGTTGGCGTTTATCTGCAAAACGGATATTTCGTACATGCAAGCACCCGCAAAGGTGTTATGGTAGCCAGACTGCGCGATAACGGCATTTATAAATTCTTTTCCCGGGCGGGTTCTATTAACATAGATCAGGCTATTACATCTTTACCCAATTGATGATTGATATAGCAAATCGCTTATGTGAAGCGGTAGAAGAATTTATTAAGTTACACTCCAAGGAAGTAAACTGGAAACACAGGTCAGCACCAGGAAAATGGTCGGCTATTGAAATCATAGGCCATTTAACAGATAGTGCGGTTGTTAATTTACATCGTTTTGTTCGTTGTAACTATGATGATGACTTCACCCTAAATTACCTGCAAAACGATTGGGTTAAAGCACAGCACTATCATGAGGCAGACATTGATGAATTGCTCTCTTTATGGCAACTTCTTAACCACCGGATAATAATTGTATGGCGCAAATTTCCTGTAGAAAGACTTCAAGCTAAATGCAATGGACAGACAGTTGAAAATTTAGGAAAAGACTATCTGGCCCACCTTCGTCATCATCTTAATCAGATTGTGCATTTAAAAGCTGGCAATTAGTACCTTTGCGTTGTTATGAGTAAGCAAAAAGAAGACTATTCTTTCTGGACAAAATATAAGCGCTTCGCTGTAAATGAGATAATGCTTTATGTAATTATGATAGTTGGCATTGCGCTGGGTATCTGGATATTCAGCTGATCATTTTTTGCTGAGCACGGCGCTGTAAGCATCTGCATCTGCAACCCTGCGATAAAAGTCAACAAAGTCATTATATAGTGCTTTATCGTAAGTCCCGGCTAAAAGCGTAATTTTTCTATGATACACTAATTGCTGTCCTTTAAGTTCCATTGTAGCATTATAACTACCAAAAGGCCTGGTTATAGAAACATTCAAAGGCATTTTCTCGCTACGATAATTATCAGCAGGCAATGTGTAAACTATTTCATCCTCATCTGCATACCCATCATTAATATATAAATTTGTTAACCGTGTGCGCAGCTCAGCCGGCGCCCTCCCGGTACGATTAATAGCATTGATCAAAAAAATCAGCTTATCCTCAACAGTTGAAGCATAAGACGGTGCAGAAAAGCTCAATACCTCTTTAGTAAGTGGCTTATCTGTTTTACTTTGTGTTAAACCATATTTATTTACAGCGAGGTTATTAATTGCATAAATGCGCGGCACAAGTTTAAGACGCTCGGTCTCTGATTTTTCCATCAGTTCTTCCCTGTTCTCATATTGCGTTCCGCTGAATGAGGTTTCAATACTGCCCGACAGTTCTCCCTCCCCTTCTATCTTGAATGCGGCTGTACGAACCTGCAAATTAGCTATGCTGTTATATTTAGGAGTATGCAACAACTTTCCTCCTTGCGGAGTACATGCCAACACATTCCTGTCGTCAGTGAAGTTACTCAAAAAACCGAATGGGATTTTCTGACTGGTGCACTCCAGCCAGGTTGTATCATTAGCAAACGGGATACACAAAATAACGTGATTGGCTTGGCCCATGCTGGCAAAGTCAGGTAATAAGCTTGTTTTATAACTATATCCGGCAGCTACAGCACAATACCATGATTCTATATCGGCAACCTTTAAAAGTGCCTGCATGTAATTAACAAGCGCTTTACAATCACCATAGTTTAGCCTATCAACATCGGATGCCAGCATTGGCTGATAACCTCCAATGCCAATTTGAATACTAACGTAATGCGTTTTCCTCTGCATGTAATCATAGATCCTTCTCGCTTTTTCTTTTGGATCAGTTACTCCGGCAATTAGTGTTTTTACAGCGCCAATAGTTTCAGGAGATAAATTCTGCCTGCCATTAATAAGTTTATCGTAATTCCATTTCCCTAAATCGCTCCAGTTAGCGTAAGTGCCACTTATCCCACCATAAGAAAACTTCTCCAAGGCAATTTTTACGCCTGGCCGGTAAAGGTCCGGATCAGGGCTGTAGGGTTCACTACGCATAGCCTTTATGTTTGATGCCTTCCAGTTATATACTTTAGCGCCACCCTCACCGCTTGTGATTGTAACAGCATCTGTTAAATTGCTCTCCTTGTACGTTATTTTAAAATCAGACCTGGCAATAACAGTAAATGAACTTTTTTGTACAGCCACGCCAGTGGATTGAACAGGCTGCCAGTCGTGTAAATTGAGCGACTGTTTGGAGCGTACCTCATATTCATAACTTATTGTGTATGGATAAGCAACAGCTTGAGGCTGATAATATTTGATGCGCGAATCTTCAAACAATGAATAGTTAGATACAGCACTGCGGTCCTGAAAATTGCCTGTAGAGAACTTACTTATTTGCTTTCCAAATTCATCATATACAACACCGCGTATGTCTTTAATGGAATTAGCCTTGTCATGAAAAATTGTTATTTCAGCCTCATCATCTCCATTATTGTTCAATATTGTAATGGTGCGTCTCACATTATAAATTACGTTATCAACCGCTTTAATATCTGTTGTAACAATTTCTTCTCTAACCACAGCGCTGGCGTAAGGCAGCATCTCCTTGGGTATAGTCGATGCTGTGTAGACGTCCTGCCCATAAGTAGTAAGAAAGAAAAAGCAAAAAACGCTCAGTAGAAAAAAACGCCTCATATTTTCTTTTTGAATATCATTTCGCTTTTTTCAGACAGGATGATCTTATTATATAACTCTTTTAGGTAGGGGTACTCTTGAGGCATATAAATTGATTTTCTGAACTGTGTTACGTGCGACAAAGAAAATGTGTTGTCAACTGCCGAGTACACAACAGCAAACAATCCTCCCTGATTAGGCAACGCTACTGTGGTATTTTGAGGCGGGTTTTCTATTGTATATCCATCAGGCAACTTTACATTTAATATAAATCTCTCGTCTGACGGCATTCCCCAGTCAACCGGGTAACTACGCTCATTGAGTTTGAAAGGGTTGGTGGTAATTTGTCCGAATATAAACGGATTAAAGCTCAACTTTTCATGGTTCATGCTTTCATAGGCGTCAATCTCTACTTCGTATACTTCGCTTATTGTTGCATCAAGCGTGTCTACCCCACTGACAGTGAAATTTTTGATCTTTATTTTAGGGAGCTTCTCATCCATATTCTCTACATACTCATCAACAGAGTTAAATTTTTTTATAGCCTGTCTTTTTTGATAGCCTGAATATCCTTTTGAGTAGAACGTTATTTTACCTTTGAGCTTACCGTCTGTATTAAGAGCCAGATCAAGCACGCGTGTAATGCTTTGCGAATTTGGTGTTTTTATATCGATCCAGTACGACGGCTTATCAAGACTCATTACCCTACCCTGGTCGTTTAAACAACGCATAGGTAACATCCCGAACGCTAATAACGGATCTGTAGCATCCAGCAAATAACTTTTGCCGTCAATATTAGCTTTAGCCAATACGTAGTTAAATTCTGTAATAACCGGATATAGCTTATTAACTTCGCCGTGGCTACGGGTAGAGATCAACACGGCTTCCACATTTATATTGGCTGAGGCCAGCGCGGCAACCAATGCCAGGTTAATATCTCCGGATGTGCCGGTGTGGGCGTCAAATGCTTTCCGTACACTTTCGCTACCAAAACCTATAAAATCGTTCCACTTCATATTTTTTTGTATGAAGGCATAAACAGCTTTTGCCCTACCCAATTCATCTGGTTGCCCTGCAATTATAGCGGCTATTTTATCTTTGAAAATGTCTTTCTTTTTTATCTGCAGCCCAAAATATTCATCTCTCTTAAGTTGGTTATCAACATCCTTCCATTCTTTAGCTAATCTTGTTTTCACGCCATCATACGGATTTGAATACTCATAGAGCTCAAAATAAATTGCGGATATGAAATTTTTTGGCGCCGTCATGTAGTCCTCCTCTATAAAAGCAGGGATGTCTTTCATACCGTAAACAAAATGGGCACAATCAGCCTTTGATCCACGTACCGAAAAACACTCTCTATCTATAGATGATTGATTAGTTGTTAGTTCTAAGTAACCACGCTTTAAAGCGTTAAATTGCCAGAACCCCGGTATATGTGCTTCATATTGTGATTTCACTTTCGGTATATCACTTTGAAATTGCCAATCATGAAAGTCTTCAAAATATGGTGTTGTTACCGTGTATCTGTACTCTATTATACTGCCGGCAACCAAAGCCGGCATTGCAAATCTTACAGCTTTATACGTTTTATTGAGGTCAACAGTAAAAATTTGTGCTTTTTTTAATTCCTGCGTTTTTACAGCACCAGAAGCATCAGTTGATATAGTTATCCCTTCAATGTCATCAACCTCCTCCCACACCTGCTTTCCAATATAAAGTGGTATTTCAACCGTACCGTGCTTTAAACCCTCATTATCGAATATTTTTATTCTTACATGGTATTTATAAACCAGCCTTATATCATCATTGCTGGTCATGGTTATGCGGGCATCGCCAAATTCATTCAACACCACTGCATGTGCCGAGGTGTCTTTGGCGTATTTTTTCATATTAAACTCGTCCTGGTTGGAATTGCCAAATTGAAAATCCTGAGCGTTAAGCGCTAATGAACTGATTAGAAACAGGATAAATGTAAAGAGAGCAGACTTCATTAATACTACAATTGTGATACTTGTTTTAAGCGGGATGAATATAGCTCATTTAGCATAAATAATACACTTGCGTGAGGCATTTTTGAGGATTTTTCGTGACTTTTGCATAATTACTACCAAAGAAAAATATGAAATTAAACCTTATACGCCCACTTGCCTTTTTTGACCTTGAAGCTACGGGTATAAATATTGGTGCCGACCGGATAGTTGAAATATCGGTTATAAAACTATACCCAGACGGATCAGAAGAAGCTAAAATCTGGCGCGTTAATCCGGGTATACCAATGCCGTTAGAGGCATCGCTTATTCATGGTATTTATGATGAGCATATTAAAGATGAACCTTTTTTTGAAGCGTTAGCTGTCGACATAAGCGAGTTTATTGGCGATAGCGACCTTGCAGGTTATAACTCTAACAAGTTTGATATACCCATGCTAATGGAAGAGTTTTTACGCTGTGGTGTTGCCTTTGACCTTGATAACAGGCATTTTATTGATGTGCAAAACATTTTCCATCAAATGGAGCAACGCACCTTAAAGGCCGCGTATAAGTTTTATTGCGAAAAAGAAATTATCAACGCCCACTCTGCCGAGGCTGATACACGCGCTACTATGGAAGTTTTACTTGCGCAGTTAGAACGCTACGCCAATGTAGAATGGGAAGATAAAAAAGGCAATAAAAGTGTTCCGGTTGTTAATGATGTAGCCGCGCTACATAAATTTACCAACCTGCATCGCCCGGTTGATTTTGCAGGACGTTTAGCTTATAACGATGCCGGCGAAGAGGTTTTTAACTTCGGCAAACATAAAGGCAAAAAGGTAGAAGACATTTTTAATATTGAACCAAGTTACTATTCATGGATGATGCAGGGCGATTTCCCGCTTTACACCAAACGTAAACTGGAAGAAATTTATGCCCGCATGAATGCTAAGAAACAGGCGGAACGCCAGCAAAAACATATTCAGCCCAAACCGGCACAAACAACGCCTAACGGTAACGTGCATCAAAATACGGGTCAAGCTTTTAAAAAACCAGACAATCAGCATACTAACTACAATCAACCTTACAAGAAAAAGGATGAGCCGGCCAAGCCCGTTGATGATGATATGTTAAAGTTGCTGGCTAACAAATTTAAAAAGGGTTAAGAGCCATAAGTTATGTGGTATTATAAGAAGTGAAAATCATTACTTACTTTCACTTCTTATAATTTGATATGGCATTAAACTACATCTGGGTATCGTTTTTTATTATAGCTTTTATTATCGCTTTAGTAAAGTTGTTTTTTTTAGGCGATACGGATGCTTTCAGCTTGCTGGTTGACGGAATGTTTAATTCGTCGAAATCATCCGTGATGGATATTGCCCTTCCACTTGTAGGCAATATGGCGCTTTGGCTGGGCATAATGAACATCGGCGAAAAAGCTGGTGCTATCAATCTGATGTCTCGAATTGTTGGGCCTTTCTTATCCAGGCTTTTTCCTGAAGTCCCGAAAGAGCATCCGGCAACAGGGCAAATGATGATGAACTTTTCTGCTAACATGCTGGGTTTAGATAACGCAGCCACCCCGTTAGGTTTAAGGGCTATGGACAGCCTACAAACTTTAAATCCCAACAAAGAAACAGCATCTAATGCTCAAATAATGTTTTTGGTATTACATACCTCGGGCTTGCAATTATTACCGGTTACAATTATAGCGCAACGTTTCATTTTAAATGCCAAAGACCCTGCGGATGTATTTTTGCCATGTGTTATTGCAACTTATGTAGCTACGGTTGTTGGTATGATAGCGGTAGCCATAAAGCAAAAAATAAACCTGTTTGATAGGGTAATTATGGCCTGGCTTGGCGGCTTAACCGGATTTATTTTTTTACTGGTTTGGTATTTCAACACCTTTTTAACTAAAGACGAAATTAGCCTTGTATCTAAAATTATAAGCAATACTTTACTTTATGCAATACCTGTAATATTTATATTAGGAGGATTAAGAAAAAAAATAAATGTATTTGAAGCTTTTATAGACGGCGCTAAAAACGCTTTCGACGTTTCGGTAAAGATCATTCCCTACCTTGTTGCTATGTTAGTCGCAATAAGCGTTTTCAGAGCCAGCGGAGCATTAGATTATTTAAACGATGGTTTGAGGTGGATGGTTGCGGGCTTAGGATTAGATACACGTTTTGTTGATGCTATGCCTGTTGCTTACATGAAACCCCTAAGTGGATCAGGGTCTAAGGCTATGATGATAGATACTATGAAAACTTTTGGCCCTGATAGTTTTGCCGGACGTTTGGGAAGTATTTTTAACGGATCGGCGGATACAACCTTTTATATAGTGGCATTATATTTCGGGTCAGTTGGGATAAAAAACTCACGATATGCCATACCGGCGGGGCTAATTGCTGACCTGGCTGGTGTGATAGCCGCAATTTTTGTTGCTTACCTCTTTTTTGCGTAATAAGTTTAACGCAAATATCTTTTGCTTGATTAGGTATTTTTAGAATTATTTTTAATTTTAACGAATATTATTTACCCTAATTAATGCCTGAGAATAAATTCCTGAACGAAAAAGCCGATAAAAAGAAAAGGGCTGGTAAGGCTGTTTGGCTTTTACTTTTCTTTTCGGCAATTGCCATAGCAATGGTAGTAAAAATTGCAGTAACAGGTTCTTTAAAACCCGATTTTCACAAAGGTCTCCCCTCCCGGGAAGAAGCTTATGAAATTGCAAAAGAGTTTGTAAGACCAACACTAAAGTCACCAAGCGTAAACTTTTCTGATGAAGGGTTTCAAGCCGGCAAGACATCCGATTCGGTTTATGTTATTAAATCAAGTTTGGAGACAGAGGGCACTACCATGGATTTTAAGATAACGCTGCAATACAAAGGCGGAGAGCCAAACAAACAAAAAAACTGGTCGGTTATTGACTTGAGCAACTATTAAAGAAAAAAAGCAGGCCGATCAATAAATTGATCAACCTGCTAATCACTCTAAAACAATCACCTCTTAACTTTAGAAGTATCTTTATATAAGCTAACAATGGTTAGCATTTATATTACAGTACAAATATAGCCATCATCTATGTGTTTAAACACACTTGAGGCTTTTTTTACTGAAACCTGACAGTGTAAATATTTGCTAATTAAGCCCTTTAATAAATATTTCAGCTAACAATAATCGCTTACTTCTTATCTCTTCCAGGTGCTCTTTTTTGGGAAAGGTATTTTTCTTATATGATGCTGATCTTACCCTTACACCATGCAACGCATCCAATAAAAGGTCAATAACAGCTTCAGGATTTTCAACAGGCTTTATTCTACCCTTTTCTACTTCAGCCCTTATAGCTGATGTGAGCAGGTCCGTTTCCGCGTTGTGTATCTCTCCTATTATATCCCAAATGGTCTCGGGTAAATTTTGTTCATTCACCCTGAAGTAGTCAAAGAAGTTATAGTTATCAACTATAAAATTATGTTGAATATTTATTTGATAAACAAAAGCGCTTTTCAGATCATCAAATCCGTGGATTTGGCTCGCAAGCTTGTCTAAATAGTCAGTTGCCAGCTTGCGCATAACGGCTATATATAGCTGGCTTTTGTCGGGAAAGTAATAATATAACAGTGCTTTTGAAAAAGAAAGATCACCCGCAATTTCATTCATGGTTGTTTTAGCGTAACCATAATGCAAAAATCGTTGATAAGCTGCTTCTAATATCTTTTCCCGCTTTATATCCTGCTGATCAATTGCTGAACTCATTCAATACCTTTTACTTAAACTGACTTTTTAAACAAAAGTATCAAATATTCTGTGGCATATAACAAAATGCGCGTTATAACTCATAAATATTACACACAAATTATGCAGACTGAGCCAACTTAATGCCTGCGCTTACAACAAAAGCATCTTCAACTATACCTGATATAAAATTTCCGGCACCTGTGCGAGAAAGAGCTTTTCGTAAATAAAAACTACTAAAAGTAGAGAGTCCGGCTGCTACACAACCTAAAACGGCTCCTGTTAAGGCCTTTTTACCCGCGGCTTCAAAGATGCCTGCACCAGCCAGCGCGCCCGACAAGCAGCGAACAGCAACCGACACTGGTTTTGTACGTTTGGGTGTAAAAGGCAATTTATCAACTAAAAACTCTCCTAAAGCCATAATCTTCAAAACGTCGGCAATAGCTATAGAAGAGAAAGATCCGACAGGGTGCTGTCTGAATCTCCTTCCCCTGTGTTCGCTCAATATGTGTCCGGCTATCGCCGGCGCAGCTGCCGAACGCATGCCTGCCAATATACCTATACCGAATACCTGTTTTAACGGTTTAATTGTACTGTGTTTTGCCATGGTTAATGCTTTGGCGAGTAGTTGCAATAATCATTCCTAAAACAAAAGAACCATCTTCTGATATGGAAGATGGTTCTTTTTAATTGCTATTACTTATGTCAGCCTAAACTGCTAACTCTGCTTTGGTAACTTCTTTCTTTTTACCGAACAGTCTTTGTTTAAGCCTGTAGTGAAGTATATACAAACATGGTACAAGTATTAATGTGATGAGGGTGGCAAAACCCAAACCAAATATCATTGTCCATGATAACGGCCCCCAGAATGCAACGTTATCACCACCAAAGTGAATGTGCGGTTGAAAATGAGTAAACAAACCGGCAAAATCAATATTAAAACCGACAGCCAACGGTATTAAACCCAATATAGCAGCGGTTGCGGTAAGTATTACAGGGGTCATACGTGTACGGCCGGCTTCTACTACAGCATCATGTAGGTTTTGTCCCTGTGACATTAACAGATCTGTAAACTCAACAAGTAATATACCATTACGCACAACCACACCGGCCAGCGCCACTATACCAACACCGGTCATCAATACAGAGATGGTCATACCAAAAATACTTACGCCTAACAACACCCCAATAATACTGAACAAAATCTCGCTGATGATGATGAACGTTTTACCTACGGAGTTGAACTGCATCATCAAAATTATCAGGATGAGCATAAATGATACACCCAAAGCTGACAGTAAGAATACTGCTGCTTCTGTTTGATCTTCCTGACCGCCGCCCATGCGTAACGTAACACCGGCAGGAGTCTTGAAGTTCTTCATAGCAGTAGCTATCTGCGCATTTACATCATTTGCATTGTAACCACCTGTTTTTAAAACGTTTGATCCGAGCGTAATTACACGAATTTGCTGTTTGTGTTTAATATTGCTGAATGTATTGGCATAACGTACATCACTAAATGCAGATATAGGTACTTGCCTAACAGCGCCACCTGTCGCCATGTCGCGATACGTAATTTTAAGGTTACGTATTGCGTCCAGATCATAGCGTTGCTCTTCGCGGGCACGAACGTTTATTTCATAATCGTCCTCAGTAGTGTTTCTAAAATCCGCTGCTTTCCAGCCATAAAGCGTTGTAGCTAATGCCTGACTTATTTGAGCACTACTTATACCCTCGCGATTTGCACGTTCGCGGTTAATATCAAATACTATCTGTGGTTTATCATCCTGTACATCTGCAGAAAGCTCTTCAATACCGCCGATGTTTTGTTTTTCAATATATTTTTTAAGATTGTTGGCAGTTCTTACCAAAGTATCAAGGTTGTCGCCGGCAATTTCAATACTGATATCCTTCTGCGTTGGCGGGCCACCGCTCTCCTGGTCAACAGTTATTTTTGCACCCGGTACAATACCCACTACCGCTTTCCGGATATTCTGCATTATTATCTTGGTATCTTTGCCTTTACGCTCACCAAACTTCACAAACGCCACAGCAATTTTACCCTTGTTTGGATAGTTGCCCTGATCCTCATCCTGAGGGTCGGTAACACTCACCGTTACGTTGGATATGATTGATGACACCACGTCTTTATCAGGTTCAACAGCGGCGGCTACCTTTTTCTCCAAAATTTTGGTAACCTCGTTGGTATAAGCCTGATCAGTACCCTTTGGCAATGTAATGTATACAAACGCAAAGTTAGGATCGGCTTGAGGGAAGAACTCCACCTTAGGGCTACGTACTACAGTAAAGAATATACTGAATATAAATAAGCCTATGGTACCAACCAGCACCCATCCGGGTACTTTAACCGCTTTTTCAAGCAAATTGGCGTATCCGGTTTGAATTTTGGGCCATGCTTTGTTTTGGAAAGCATCAATCCATTTTACAAACACAAAATGGTTAAGCAGATACAAAACAGCCGCAAATACTACAAAGTTACCCATGCCAAAATTCACCAGGTATGCGATTACAGCCACTATACCAAAGCCTATCATTGCACGTTTAACCGACTTGTCGAATTTAGGGTGATCGTGCTCACCTTTAACGTGAGGCTTCATAAAATCAACTGCGAAAACCGGGTTAATGATATAAGCTACCACCAGCGACGCTAATAACGTAATGATCAACGTTATTGGTAGGAAGAACATGAACTTACCTATCAAGCTATTCCAGAATGCCAACGGCACAAATGGTGCAAGGGTGGTCATGGTACCTGATAACACAGGTAAGAACACCTCTCCGGCTGCCATCTTAGCTGCTTTTTGAATAGGCACTTTACCATTATCAAAAATACGGTGGGTGTTTTCTATTACCACAATAGCATCATCCACCACTATACCCAAAGCCAGCAGGAACGAGAACAGAACGATCATGTTCAGCGTAAAGCCAATGGCAGGCATCACTAAAAATGCTATAAAGCATGATAATGGTACAGAAAGCGCCACAAACAAAGCGTTAGTAGTCCCCATAAAGAACATCAGAATGATGGTTACCAATACGAAACCAATAATAATGGTATTAACCAAGTCATCAACAGTTGTACGGGTTTTATCACTCTGGTCACCTGTAACGGTTACATCTAATCCTTTAGGAAACTCATTAGCTTTTTTCTCTTTGATCAATTCAAATATCTTATCGGATGCACCGATAAGGTTTTCCCCGGTACGTTTACTTACGTTAAGTGTAATTACGTTTTTAAACTCTGTATCCTTATTTGTTTTTAAACGGGCGTAGCTCTCCTGTTCGTGAAAAGCGTCTTTCACCTCTGCAATATCGCGCAGGTAAACCGCTTTACCAGTAGGATTACGTATCACCATCGCGGCAACTTCATCAGCAGTTTTAAAATCCTGACGAATGTCTAAACTACGGCGCATACCGTCAACCTTCAAACCACCGGCAGATGTAATGATATTTTCATACCCTATTGCGTTGGTAATATCAGTATAGCTTATTTGGGCTGCTCCCATTTTATTCAGGTCAACATTGATCTGAATTTCCGGTTTAAGTGCACCAACCATATCTACCTTTGAAATTTCTTTCATGCTTTCAATGGCATCCTTCAGGTTATCGGCATACTCTTTCAATTTCTTCAGGTCGTAGTTGCCTGATATATTAACATAAAGAATAGGCAGGTCGGCTACGTTAATATCAGAGACGGTTGGTTCCTTCAGGTTGTTATCATTTTGAGGCAGATCGGGCTTTGCCTTATCAACCGCTTCTTTAACATCATCCTTAGCATCTTCAATTTTAACGTTACCGTTAAATTCGGCTGTAATAATTGAAATGTTATCACGCGAATCTGAAGTTACCTTTTTTAAACCTTTTAGAGATTTCAGTCGTTTCTCTATCTGGCGTGTAACCAATATTTCAATATTCTGCGGAGATTGTCCGATGTATTGCGTCTGCACATACACTTTTGATTGAGCTATATCCGGGAAGTTCTCTTTCGGCAGATTGTTATAGCTTACCAAACCTAAGATGGTAAGCAGCACAACCAGCGCATATATAGCCGTCTTATTGTCTATAGACCAACTTGATGGCTTAAATTCTTTTTCAATATCTTTCATAAAGGGATTTCTTTAAAATGCCACTTATTTAATTCCTTGTAATACACGCACTTTATCACCCTCTTCAATATCTGCAGCACCATCAACTATTACCTGGTCGCCAGCTTTTAGGCCCGATTTGATCTCAGCCATACCGCCTGAAATAGAACCCTCGGTTACAACCGCGCGTTTAGCTACTCCGTTCTCGTTCAGAAAAACATAATCGCCTGTTTCTGACTGCTGGATGGCTTTAAGCGGTATTGCGATTGCTTTATTGTTAGTGTAGTCGGCTATTTTCAATACTGCAGTCATGTTAGGACGTAACGAAGCACGGGTGGGCAACTTCACTTCAACCGGGAAGCTACGTGAAACCGGATCTATCGCTTTAGCAGCAAAGTTGATAGTTGTTGTAACTGAATCTTTAGCATCAGGTACAACAACCTTAACACTGTTTCCTGTACGAACGCTTGCCGCGTATGATTCAGGAACGTTTGCTTTAACTTTTAAGCTGTTATCATTCACTATGTTGATACCTGTGATACCAGGGCCGGCAACCTGACCTAACTTTAGATCCATAGTTTCTACCGAACCATTAATTGGCGACTTAATACTGTAAAGTGCAGCCTGTTGCTTAAGCGCGTCTAACTGTTTTTGTGTGGTTTGCAGGTTTGTTTTAGCTTGCAAGAACTGCACCTCGGTACCGATTTTTTGATCCCACAGGTTTTTCTGACGCTGATAAAGTGTGTTCGTTAATTCAACCTGTGCCTCAGCTTGCGCCAATTGTTGTTTTAGCACGCTGTTGTCTAACTGAACCAACGTTTGGCCTTTGCTAACACGCTGTCCGGCTTTTACATAAATAGCAGTAATTGTGCCCTGAGCCTGCGGATAAGCGGTAACGTTCTCTTCAGCGTCAATTTTGCCTTGTACTTCTACATAATTGCTGAATTTACCTGCCTCAACTTTAAATACAGATACATCAGAAGTTTTCACAGAATCTGTTGAACCTACTTCGGCTTGTAATTTCGCAACCTTCTCGTTTAATTCAGCCTGTTGCTTTTTTAGTTCAGCAAGCTCGGTTTTTTTGTCTTTTTGCTGTGAGCAGGCAGCCAAAAGCAATAATGCGGGTATGTATAATGTTTTTTTCATTGTATGTTGTGTAAGTGTGATTTAGTTTAATTAATACGTGCGTAAGCTTTATCGGCATCAACCTTGCTGATCAGAGCTGTGTACAAAGCTTGAATATATTGGTTGTCGGCATTTTCCAATTCTGTTTGCGCCTGAGTCACCTCAACACTTGAGCCAACACCTTGCTCATACTTTATCTTTGCAACCCTCAGCACTTCCTGCGCCAATTCGCGGCTACGTTTTTGATTGTTAAGCGACTGCAAGCTATTAAGGTAAGTAACATTGGCAGCATTAGCCATTAATTTAAATCCGTTTGCAGCATTACTCAAATCGTTTTTTGCTTTGAGCACACTAATTTGTGTTTGACGCAACCGGTTTAAACGTTGGCCTCCACTAAAGATCGGGATATTTAAGCTTAGGCCTATATAACTATTGTAGTAAACGTTATCATACAGAAACTTGGTTTGATTTTCCTGAAACACACCGGCAATACCTGCGTTAAAAGCAAACGTAGGTAAAAACTCAGCTTTACGGCTTTTTACATCCAACTCATTTAACGTAATGTTGGTTTGCAATAACTTATACTCTATACGATTACGATAAAATGTTGTGTCAACTGTGTTAGGCCCTACCTGTGCAGCAATGTTGATACTTTCAAGTTTGTCTGTCAACAATAGCTCATCTTCTACAGGCATTCCCATTTGAAACTTGAGCATCTGATTATACAGAACCAACGCCCTAACCACATTTTCTCTATTGGTAACCAAATTGTTGTACTGCACATCTAAACGATCAACATCAATTTTTTCAACAAAACCTTGCTTGTTGCGTTGGGCAGTCTGCTCAAATTGTTGTTTAAGTTGGGCTATGTTTGCATCGAGTAATTTGATCTGCTCGCCACTTACCAAAACCTGATAGTATGCTTTAGTTACGTTAACATTAGTTTCGATTTTTGAACGGATTAAACTACGTTCTGACAGTTCCTTAAAAGTTTTAACAGCCTGCAAACCCACTATGAAGGTGCCGCTGAACAACAATTGAGTTGCTTGCAAAGAGTAAGTGTTATTATATTTAATTGGTCCGAAAGGAAAAGTTACTAACCTTGCTTTAGGATCAATAGGTTGCCCGCTAAGGAAGTTAGGCCCTACAGATACGGGAGGTTTGATAAAGTCCTGAAATGTAGCTGAACCATTAATCTGTGGCAATCCGATCCCAATAGTTTCTTTAACTTTATACTCTGCGCTTTGTACATCTAACTGCGCGTTTTTCACAGAATCCTGATGCTGATAAGCATAGTTAATGCAGTCCGCCAGCGAAAAACTGTGCGTTTGCGGTGCCTGCTGCGCATAGCCAGTATAACCCAGACCGAGCGCTAAAGACATTATAATAAGTAAATGTTTCATGTATATATGTTGTGTGTGATTATGTTTTAGTTTCAAAATAACTTGTGATAGGTGACAGCCCTATGTCAGCAGCCATTATTCTTCTTCGATATTTTTGTATTTATTTAAAAGTTTATATCCTTTTAGTGTACAAATACCATAATTGAAATGCTCTAAAAACTGGCTTTGCACCTTCCATGGATTAAACTCGGCCATGGGGAAAATTTGCGTATTGAAACCTGTCTCTACCTGGCTTACCCGCATGCGAGCTATTATCTTTACATCAATATCCGGGCGTATATATCCTTGTTTAACACCTTTGCTTAATAATTCTTCCAATGTGTGGATGATCACATCTGCTTTAAAATTCTGAAATACGTCCCACGCCCCGGGATGATACTTTTGCATATCATGTATAACTATTGGATTGATGCGCGAAAACACTTCTTCTGAGCATTTCATCATGTTGATCATTTCTTCTATAACATTGGTTGACTTTGCAATAATATCTTTGATCATGAACTCATCTTCTTCCAGCTTTTTCCTCACCAATGCTATTACCAGTTCGTTTTTGTCTTTAAAAAACTGGTAGATGGTTTTTTTTGACATACCAACCTGCCTGGCAATGTCATCCATGGTAACGCTTTTAATTCCTGCTTTTAAAAACAGTTCCTCTCCGCCCTGTAAAATTCTATCTATTTGAACCATTTGTTTGATTGGTCAAAACTATGGAAACATTTTTAGACTCCAAAGTTTCCTGATAAAATATTTATCCACTTATGTCAGCCGCTCGTCAAAAAGGAATTTTGGGTGGGTTAAAAAATGTTACCTTTGCACCAAAATTTAAAAATCAATGAATCTTACTGCACTTTCAGCTATATCACCTATTGACGGACGCTATCGTAATACCACAGCTAAACTGGCTGAATATTTTTCGGAGTTTGCCTTAATTAAGTATCGTGTATATGTTGAAATTGAGTACTTTATAGCTTTATCCCAGCATCCGCTACCCCAGCTTCAAGGTTTAGATAAAAACACACCCGAAAAGTTACGCGGTGTTTATCTGGACTTTAATGAGGCTGATGCGCAAAGCATTAAGGATATTGAGAAGGTAACTAATCATGATGTTAAAGCGGTAGAATATTTTATCAAGCAAAAATTTGATGAACTGGGTTTACAAGCACATAAAGAGTTTATTCACTTCGGGCTTACGTCTCAGGATATCAATAACACGGCTGTCCCGTTTTCATTTAAGCTTGCTTTGGAAGAGGTTTACTATCCAGCGTTGGATGAGTTGCTGACTATATTAAAAAGTTACGCAGCCGACTGGGCCAATATACCAATGCTGGCACACACCCATGGTCAGCCGGCCTCTCCTACCCGTTTAGGCAAAGAGATACAGGTATTTGTTGAGCGTCTTGAAAAACAATTATCGCTATTGAAGCAGGTGCCGCATGCCGCTAAATTTGGTGGAGCTACCGGCAACTTTAATGCCCACAATGTGGCTTACCCCGTAATTAACTGGATAGACTTTGGAAACAACTTTGTTAACCAAACACTTGGCCTAAGCCGTTCGCAGTACACTACACAAATTGAGCACTATGATAATTTTGCCGCCCAGTTAGATGCCTTAAAACGCATCAATAACATCATAATGGATCTAGATAGGGATATGTGGACCTACATATCAATGAACTACTTCAAGCAAAAAATAAAAGCCGGAGAAGTTGGTTCATCTGCCATGCCGCACAAGGTTAACCCGATTGATTTTGAAAATTCTGAAGGCAACCTGGGTATCGCCAACGCTTTGTTTGAGCACCTGGCGGCTAAGTTACCGGTATCACGCTTACAACGCGACTTAACGGATTCAACCGTATTGCGTAATATTGGTGTACCTGTAGCGCATTCGTTAATAGCAATCAAATCAACCATAAAAGGTTTGAATAAATTATTGCTTAACCTAGACGCTCTAAATAATCATTTAGAAGCTAATTGGGCGGTTGTTGCAGAGGCTATTCAAACTATACTGCGCCGTGAAGCGTACCCTAATCCATACGAAGCACTCAAAGAGTTAACCCGTACTAATACTCAGGTCAACGCGCAAACCATTGCTGAATTTGTAGATACCCTACAAGTTACTGACGAGGTTAAAGCGGAGATAAAAGCTATTACACCGTCTAATTATACTGGTGTTTAAGATTGGGCAATAAAGATTAAAGATTGGTTGCCTTGCATTGCCTGCTAATCTTTAATCTTCAATAACTAATCTTATAAAAGCCCGTCATTTATCAGTCATATCAAAACTGTGGGGTACAATTAACCAAAAACCTGTTTAACTTTGTTTATTCAATTTAAATAAGATTAAGATGACCATCAACGTATATACCGAAAGCACGCCCAACCCGGCAACCATGAAGTTTATAGTTAACAAACTACTTATAAACGGAAGTGTTGACTACGCAACTAAAGAAAGTGCAGAAAAATCGCCGTTTGCCAAGGAGTTGTACAAATTTTCGTTTGTAAATGGTGTTTTCTTCGCCAGCAACTTTGTTACTGTTACTAAAACTGATGATGCTGACTGGAACGATATTGAGCCGATATTAAAAGAATTTGTAAAAGGCGCGGTTGAATCTGAATACAAAGTTCAGTTAGAGGAGCAGGAAGATGTGGCTTTTGAGGGCACTGATACCGAAATTAAAATACAACAGATATTAAATGACTACGTGCGCCCGGCTGTTGAGCAGGATGGCGGAGCAATTACTTACCGCTCGTTTGACGAGGGTGTAGTAACTGTTGAGTTACGCGGATCATGCAGCGGCTGCCCATCATCAACTGTTACACTTAAAGCAGGTATTGAAAACTTGCTTAAACGCATGGTGCCTGAAGTTACCGAAGTAGTATCGGAGGCGCTGTAATAGTTGATTACAGATTAGTTAATTAGAGATTGGTTTTACATTACATTAATCAATGCTAATTAACTAATCTCTAATCACAATTCAACTAATTTTGAAGTACTCCTCTATCACTCCCAACATTTCTTCTGTTAGCTTGCCGTTAGTAGCCAGCAACTCCCTCGAGTTTAATATTTCATTGCCACCACTGTAATTAACCACATGCCCACCAGCCTGGCGCACTATTACTATACCGGCAGCAACATCCCATGGGTTTAAATTATATTCGTAATAAGCGTCAAAACGCCCGCAGGCTGTGTAAGCCAGATCAACCGCAGCCGAACCTAACCTGCGTAAGCCGTGACAGCTTTTCATCAAGTGCGTAAATAAAGCAATATATTGCGGCTGCTTGCTAAAATCATAATAAGGAAAACCGGTAGCCAGTAAGCTATCAGAAATTTTTGAAGCCGCGCTTACTTTAATTTCCTTTCCGTTCAGATACGCCGCCGAGTCTTTCCAGGCGTAGAAGCATTCATCCAAATTCACTTCATACACCACTCCCATAACCAGTTCCTCATGTTCTTTCAACGCGATGCTTACGGAAAAAACCGGCAGGCCGTGAATGAAATTAGTGGTACCATCTAACGGATCTATTATCCAGTTATAACGCTCGCTAACGATAGTGTTGGTTTGTTCTTCGGTAATGAAGCCTGCCTCGGGCAGTATGGTTTGTAAGCCTTTCACAATAATTTGTTCGGCGGTTTTATCAACGTACGATACAAGGTCATTTAAGCCTTTATATTCTATTTTATCAGCGCCAAACGTTTCGCGCTCTTTTCTAATGAAAGCCCCAGCTTCCTTTGCAACCTCAATTACTTGTTGAGTTATCTTCTCCAGCATGATGACGTAATGATAAACTAAATGAAAAAATTTTATGTACAAAAAAGCTTGTGAAGAATAAGCTTAAAGCGGCTGTTATACGCGCCACAGGCGGATACATATCAAGCGTTTGAACGAAAAAGTCAAGCAAAGCCAAATTGGCAAAAAAGCCAACGACAGCCACAGCACTAAAACGAATAAATTGCTTTAAAGGTGTTGATGCTGACTTGTTAAAAACAAAATAGCGCGTGATCAAAAAATTAACAATCACTCCCATAAAGAATGATACACCTAAAGACAGCTTGTAATTATTAAGCGCGTATCCAAATACAGAGTAAAACGGACGCTCAAAAAAGTTATGGTATAACAGGTAAAAAGCACAAATATCCACTACAAACCCTGCCCCTGCAGATAGTATAAATCTAACAACCTGATTTTTAAAAAATTTATTTGCCGTTACTGCACTACCCATGCTTTAACTTAGGGTTTGTTTGTTGGTTTTTTGATGTAACAATTAATGCCGTACCGCCTATAACCAATATAATAGAGATCAACTCGGCTTGCGTAAATGGAATACCAAATAGATTATACTTCGTATTCACGCGTATTAATTCAACAAGGAAACGCTCAACGCCGGCCATTATCATGTAAATGCCGAACATCATGCCCGGTAGTTTGATTTTGTGACGTATGCTCCATAAAACGGCGAATAATATTAAACAAATTACACACTCATAAAATGGCGTAGGATAAACTGGCGGAATCAATTCAAAACAATATTTACCCTCGCAACCCGGAATGCGTACGCCTTCTGAGCTTACATTATGTGGGTAACCGAATGACCACACCCAATCTGGCGCCCAACTTAACCATGAAGGTTTTGGTGCAGTATTAACAATTCCCCAATCGCCATCGCCGGCCATTTGGCAGCCTATGCGGCCAGCGCCATACGCAAGCATCATACCCGGACCGCCAATATCTAACATGTTACGCCAGTGTATCCCGTGTTTATTAGCGATATAAAGAACCGCGCCCCCCCCGCAAATCAATCCGCCATAAAAAGTTAAACCGCTAAAGCCAATTAACATCTCTACAGGATTAGCCATAAAGGCATCCCAATTTTCTAAGGCGTTAAATAGCTTTGCACCGGCAAAACCGAAAACAGCAGCCCACAATAATAGTGTGCCCATTAATTCATGCGGTTGTACCTTAACTCTTTTTGTTATTGGTTTAGATAAAACCTGCTTTTTATTTTCGGCATAAGCCCAGTAAATAAATGCTGCTGCTGCGATAATACCACCTGCCCAGTTACCACGGCCTGATATTAAAAATGCCTGCGTATCATCAACAAAAGCCTGGTAGTTGAATATCATATCAACCACCTTAAAGCCAAAGATGAAACCAAATATACCGTTACCTACAAATTCGGCTGTGGAAATTGGCTTACCAACGGTTATCTGTTTTTCAAAAGGATGTATTACGCCTAATTTTTCTTTACGTTTAAATTCTGCCAGGAAAGCCTGGTAAGCAACTAAAAAAGCAAGGGCTACAAAAAAACCAAATGTTTGTATGGGTAAAGCAATACTCCAACCAAAGAGGTATTCAATAAGCGAACTTAGGCTTGGGAACATAGATATTTATTTGAAGCGAATATATGCTTTTAATGTACTAAAACTTCTTCGCTTTCGGTTATTTCCACATCACCATCGGGTGAAACTTGCGTTAACTGTATGGTTTTTAACTCATTAATCAAAACCGGATCATACTTGGTTTTTACTTTAACATAGTTTCGGGTAAAGCCGTGCATAAAGCCATCCTTTATATCGCCTTCAAATAAAACCTCGGCAGTTTTACCTAACTGTGTATCATAAAATGCGCGGCGTTTCTTGTCCGATAATATATGGAGCATTTTGCTTCTTTCAGCTCGCATTGAGCCGGGCACTACGCCGCTCATTTCGGCAGCAAGTGTATTTTCACGCTCAGAGTAGGTGAACACATGCAGATATGAAACATTCAATTCGTTAAGGAAATTGTAGGTATCTATAAAATCTTCTCTCGTTTCGCCGGGAAAGCCTACAATAACATCAACGCCGATGCAGCAATCAGGCATTATTTGTTTGATCTTCTCCACCCTGTCAACATAGAGTTCGCGCTTATAACGGCGACGCATCAAACCCAATATTTTATTGGAGCCTGACTGTAGAGGAATATGAAAATGAGGTACAAACTTTTTGGAGGTGGCAACAAACTCAATTATCTCGTCGGTTAAAAGATTAGGCTCTATAGATGATATGCGTATACGGTCAATACCTTCAACATCGTCTAAAGCTTGCACCATATCAAAGAATTTATTTTCGCGCCGGCCATTTATTATGCCAAAATCGCCCAGGTTTACACCTGTTAAAACAATCTCACGCACACCCGATTGGGCTATTTTTTTAGCTTGTTTCAATACACTTTCAATGGTATCACTCCTACTGGCTCCGCGTGCTAATGGTATTGTACAGAAAGTACACGAATAATCACAACCATCCTGTACCTTCAAAAAAGTACGGGTACGATCTCCGATGGAAAACGCGGACACAAATTCATTAGCCTCAGAAACGGGCTGATTTAAAACAAGGGCTTTTTCTTTCTTGGTAAGATCTGTTATGTGATCAACTATCTGGAATTTTTCAGCGGCACCTAAAACCATGTCAACTCCCGGTATTTCTGCAATCTCTTTAGGTTTTAATTGAGCATAACAACCAACAATGGTAATGTAGGCGTTAGGTGATATTTTGAGTGCCTCCTTAACTACCTTTTTGCATTTTTTATCGGCATTATCAGTTACCGAGCAGGTGTTGATCACGTATACATCCGGCGTTGCTGTAAAGTCAACCGTTTCAAAACCGGCCTGATTAAACAGACGGCCAATTGTTGACGTTTCCGAATAATTGAGTTTACAACCCAGTGTATAAAAAGCAACTTTCTTGTTCATTTCCAATCTGCAAAGATAGTATTTTTTGACCCAGCTAAAAATTTAGAGTTATATGTTGTATGGCATCGTAATTGTTTTGACAGAAGCGTGGTAATATTCATTTCATTCATTTTTACAACTAAAAAGAATTGCTTTATACAGAACTTACCTTTCATTGGATCCGTTCTTTATTCTGACTATCACTAATCCTCTGCGTTTGAAAAACATATCACTCTTTGCTTATGATACCCCGCATTAAACTAAAAATTCCTGTGATGAGATATGCCCTTGTCGCATTGTTATTTGTAGTTCTTTTTGTTAGTACCGAATATCTTTTATTGCACTACCAGCGAGCCGACGTTCTAAAACACAATATTGACAAATTAATTTCCGCACGAGAAAACTCTGCCCTGATAGATAGTTGTGTTATCAAACTTAACAGCGCCGACAATTACGCACGCCTATATACTGTAACCGGCAACAAAAAATATCTCAACCAATCATCTGCAGCTATTAATGATGTTTTAAGTATCAGCGAAAAATTAAAATTGCGTGCAGCAAATGACGGAAAAAGTAAAATTGCTATTGAAAACTTAAGTAAGCTGATAAAACAAAAACAAGTTAAAAGTAATGAATATATAAAGCTAAAGCTGCTAAATGACAGTTTGATCAATAAATCTAAATTGCTGGCCAACTCATTAAATAAGGTTCAAAAACAAATAGAAAAACCGGTAGTAAAAGTTGAACACGTTACAAAATTTGATACTGTACGGGTAGCTCAGCCAGAACAGGCAATCCCAACTCCTATAGCACAGCCTAAAAAGAAGTTTTTTGGCAGACTTATTTCTTCTCTCAATCCCAAAAACAGATCGAAGACAAATGAAAAAGTTGACGTTGCAACAGCACCTGCCGACAAAGAGGTGATTGTTAAGAAGGACACCGTTGTATACAAGCAGTTGGTTAACAAAGCAGCAATAGTTGATCATAAAAATAAATACAAAGCATATTCCAAAAAACTAAATACAGTTAATAACAAACTGCGTAATAATGAAGAAGATTTACTTTTACTGAACAACAGTTTAACCTCACAGATAATAGTTGGCTTAAAAACCTATAGTTCAGCAGAATCCTCATACGCAGAAAACAGCAAAAACTATCTGCAAAAAAACGTTGCCGGCATATTCTGGGAGTTTAAGAAGGTATCGGTAGTAAACTTTTTGTTTGTGATATTTTTACTGGGCTTGGTGTTTTTTAATATCTGGAAAATATTCAGAAATGAACAGCAGATCATTGAGTACAGTGAAAAGGCAGAAGAGTATGCTCAAGCTAAAAGTAGCTTTTTGGCAGGTATGAGTCATGAAATCAGAACTCCCCTAAACTCTGTTATTGGCTTTTCGGAACAATTAACCAAGAGCGACCTAAACAAATCTCAAAAAGAGCAGGTAATAGCCATACGAAATTCATCAGAAATGTTATTGGATCTGGTAAACGAGATACTTGATTTCTCAAAGTATGAAACCGGAAAAATGAGCTTTGACAATCAGCCTTTTTTGCCGGCTAAGGCTATTGAAGAGGTGTTTACCACAATGCACATACATGCAAAAAAGAAGGGTATTGGTTTTGAAAACAATAACATGATTGGCGACAATTTTTGCTGCGACGGTGATAAAACACGTTTAAAGCAGGTAGTTATGAACCTGGTTGGTAACGCTATCAAATTTACGGTTAAAGGCAAAGTTTCCGTTAATTCATATGTTGACCGCTCGAATGTTGCTTACCCCCTACTAAAAGTTAGCGTAACAGATACAGGCTTAGGTATTGCTAAAGAAGATCTACCAGCTATTTTTGAAGAATTTTCGCAGGTTAAAAACGCACAAAAGGCTACCCGCCATAAAGGCACCGGACTTGGTTTGGCTATTTGCAAAAAGATAGTTGAATTACAAGGTGGGCGTATTAACGTAACAAGCGAACCGGGCGTAGGATCAACTTTTAGTTTTGAAGTACCCCTAACCATATCTGAGGAAAATGAATGTGTGAAAGAAATACCATTGAGTAACGTGTATATGGCAGATATAGTAAGGGGTAAACACGTGCTTATTGCTGATGATAACAGGTTTAACATTATGTTGTCAACAACCATTTTGGATAAGTGGAAAATAACGCATGATGTAGCGTATAATGGATTAGAGGCCGCAAAGTTGATTGAAAAGCGCGATTATGATATGATACTTACAGATATAGAAATGCCAGAGATGGATGGTATGGAATTAATGGAACATGTTCGTTCACATAGTGATGCGGCAAAATCAAATACCTTGCTAATAGCATTAACTGCCAATGTACTAAAAGAAGATAGGGATAAATATATAAAAGCCGGTGCTAATGACGTTATTGTAAAGCCTTTTTTAGAGCATGACCTGATAGAAAAGATGGCGCTTAATTTTCAAAATAATATAAGCATACTTAAATTCATTGCGTAAATAAGCTTATTGCCCCCACCGGAAGCTTTGATTCTTTAAT
Source organism: Mucilaginibacter auburnensis (assembly GCF_002797815.1). NCBI lineage: Bacteria > Pseudomonadati > Bacteroidota > Sphingobacteriia > Sphingobacteriales > Sphingobacteriaceae > Mucilaginibacter > Mucilaginibacter auburnensis. The sequence continues at coordinate 2,077,394 of NZ_PGFJ01000001.1, read as the reverse complement.
CCGGCCAGATCTATTATCCTGTCAACAACGGTAGCTGCAACCTCTTGAATTGTTTGCGGTTTGCTATAGTAAGAAGGCATTGCCGGACATATGATACCTCCTGCTTCTGTTATAGTAACCATATTTCTAAGGTGAATGAGATTTAACGGCGTGTCTCTTGCAACCAGGATCAGCTTCCGTCTTTCTTTTAACACAACGTCAGCAGCGCGGGCAATCAGATCATCAGAAGTGCCTGCGGCTATACGGCCAAGCGTGCCCATAGAACAAGGCACAATAATCATTGTATCAAATCTTGCCGACCCTGAAGCAAAAGGTGCAGTAAAATCTGTTTTAGCGTAAAATTTATAGGGTATATTTTTATAATTGTCATTATCAAGTTCAAAGCGCCAAACATCTTTGGCATTATCACTCATAACAATTCCAACTTCTTCAATCTGTTCATTAAGTTGCACCAATTTCTTTAAAAGTAAATCAGCATAAACAGATCCGCTTGCGCCGGTTATAGCAACAACAATCTTTTTTTTCTCCATATGTTAAGTAGAATACACGGGCAAAGATGAGGAAAGTTAAGGGCATAAAAAAGGGTCGAATACTAGTACCCGACCCTACATCTACCTATGAAAAACATGCCCTTTGGAAGGGCATTACAAATATAATAAGAGTTTTATTTTTTTAAACAATAATTTTAAATAATTTTTACCGTTGTGTTAAATTTTTATCTATAAGTGTTTGTATTATACCATCAACCATTCCTACACTTGGCACATAAATGTGTTTAATGCCCCCCCATTTCATAACAGCAAGATATATCTCACTTGCCGGAATAATAACGTCTGCCCTGTCTTGATTTAAGCCCAAAACATTTATACGGTCTTTAAGTGAAAAAGACTCCAGATAGTTGTACAATGACTTTAATTTAGCAAATGTAAGTGGCTGTTTATCTTTTTCTTCCGATAGTCTATATAACTTATTAATATTTCCGCCTGTACCTATGCCTGATATGGCTTTATAATGTTTTGTATTGTCTCGCAAGAACTCCCGCATATCGTTCCAGGTATCTTCGCTATCCTGGTTATCCAAAATCCTGATAGTACCGATGTTGAATGATTTAGAGGCAACTAACTCGCCTGCGGCAAAAAGAGATAATTCGGTGCTGCCGCCACCCACATCTATATAAAGGTAATTTTTGGTACGATCTATCTCCTGCTCGGCATGGCTGGCGTATATTATCTTAGCTTCAACCTCTCCGTGAACAATCTCAAGGTCAATACCGGCTTCCTCTTTTATACGTTGAGTAACTTCTGCACCATTCTTTGCTTCGCGCATAGCAGACGTAGCGCAGGCGCGATAGTCAACCACCTTGTATACGTCCATTAGGTTGCGGAAAGCTTGCATGGTTTTCACCAGATCATCAGCCTTCCTTTCAGAAAGTTGCTTGTTTAAAAAAGCATCGTCGCCTAAACGTAACGGAACTCGTATAAGCGTATTTTTTTTAAAAGATATTGCTCCGTTATTATCAATAATATCGGCAATAAGCATTCTTACTGCGTTTGATCCTGTATCAATAGCTGCGTATCTCAATTGCTTGAATTTTTAAATTTTAGGTAATTATAAATGTCTATTTGAGCGCGGCAAGGTATATCCGACTTAGTTTTGTGGTATTTGTTGGTATTGTGGCTGTTAATTTCCCGCGCTTTAGTATTGTCGGCCAATTGAATATCAATAATGTCCCGTATTTCCTTTTTAACGGCTTTATCATAAATAGGAAAGCCAACCTCTACCCTGCTGTCAATGTTACGGCTCATAAAATCTGCCGAAGTGAGGTAGATCAGCTCATTACCCCCATTACCGAAAATATGTACACGGGCATGTTCAAGGTACTTGTCTACAATGCTTACAATTTCGATATTCTCACTATACCCTTTTACGCCGGGAACCAAACAACACATGCCTCTAATGATCATCTTTATTTTAACCCCCGCATTGCTGGCCTGATAAAGCTTGGTTATCAATTGCTCATCGGCCAGGCTATTCATTTTCAGAATCATGTAAGCCTGTTTCTTAGCTTTGGCATTTTTTATCTCGTTGTCAATCAACTTATAAATGGCAGGCCTTGAGTCAATAGGCGATACAATCAGGTGTTTTAATCCTTTAGGTAATGCGCCTTTATTAATGGCCTTAAAAACCTCCACTAAATCAGCTGTTATTTTCTTATTAGCTGTAAGCAGCGTATGGTCTGCGTAAATACGTGCTGTTTTTTCGTTGTAATTACCTGTTGAAAGGCAGGCATAATGCGCGGTCTTATCTTTCTCAGCTCGACTTACCAAGCATATTTTTGAGTGTACCTTGTAGCCTTCAATGCCATAAATAACATTCACACCTTCTTCTTCCAACTTACGGCTCCAGGTTATGTTGTTCTGCTCATCGAAACGGGCGCGAAGTTCTACCAAACAGTTAACTTTTTTGCCGTTTTTAGCCGCATTGATCAAGGCATGCATAATGCGCGAATTTTCTGCTAAACGATACACAGCTATGCTGATCTCCTTAACTTTCGGGTCGATAGCTGCCTCGCGCAAAAAATGTATTACGTAGTCGTAAGTTTGATAAGGAGTACTAATGAGGTAATCTCGTTTAGAAACAAGCGCAATTAAACTCCTGTCAAAAGTAATGCTATCAACGGGAAGCGCCGGATACTTCACATATTCTAACTCAGGTCTGCCAACGTTAGGGAAATCAATAAAATCTTTAAAGTTATGATAACGGTTACCCGGAATTAAACTTTCACCATGTACGCCCATTTTGCTAACCAAAAATTTAAGCATCTCTAAGGGCATTTCCTGATCATACAACAAACGCATGGGCTTCCCTTTTTTACGTTTATCAAGACTTTTAGATAACGCATCTATAAACTTCTCACTCACTACTTTATCCAAGTCAAGTTCAGCATCTCGGGTTAACTGGATAGAATAAGCTTCAATTGAATCGTGCTCAAAGATAAAGAAGATATCTTCCAAACTGTACCTTATTACATCATCTAACAAAATGATGAATTTAAGGTTATTAGTGTCAGGCAACACAATAAACCTTGATACAGAATCGGGTATTTCAATCAACGCATAATTAACTTTTTTGTCTTTGGTAAGCTTAACAAAAAAGTAAACGGCACGGTCACGCAGCTCAGGTAATGGCTTATTACTATCCAACATTATTGGCACTAATGTAGCCAGTAATTTCTCCCTGAAGTAGTTTTTAACGAAGGCTCCCCTGCCAACATTCAGTTGCTTGTCGTTGAGCAGGAATATCTTTTCCTCGGCCAGCTGCTTAACAATTATATTTTCGTAAAGATTGTTAAACTTCCGCTCTTGCTTAACAACGATGTTCTTGATCTGGCTGAGCAGCTTTTTAGGATTATATCCTAATATCTCTTTGGCTTTAAGGTTTAAATTAGTTAACCTGCTTAAAGTAGCTACGCGAACGCGATAAAATTCGTCAAGATTGGATGAAAAAATAGCTAAAAATTTAATACGTTCAATAAGCGGTACGGTTGGGTCCGCAGCCTCTTGCAATACACGTTCATTAAAATACAACCAACTTATTTCCCTGTTAATTAAAGGTATATGCTTAACATCCATAAAGTACCGTATGCCGCGCAGGCATTAATTGCAAAGCTGCTTATTTATTTGTTAACTTAATATTAAGAGATTGGTATGTTGATTGTTTTGTTTAATATACACTCAAATACTTTTAAACAATTTAAGGGTTTTATACATTACATTTGCAAACTTTATAAAGCTGATATGCCAACATTTGATATTGTAAGTAAAATTGATGGACAAACGTTAGATAACGCCATTAACACTGCCAAAAAAGAGATACTGAACCGTTATGATTTTAACGGATCTGAAAGTACTATTGAACTTGATAAAAAAACCAATACTGTTACTGTTGTTACAGAAAACGACATGCGGATGAAGGCTATTCAGGATGCTATCATCAGCCGTATGGTAAAACAGCAGCTTGACCCTAAAGCCATGGACTTTGGTAAAGAGCAATATGCTTCTGGCAACATGATACGCAAGGAAATACAAATCAAACAAGGTATTGATAAAGAAGCCGCCAAAAAGATAGTTAAGAAAATTAAAGACAGTGGATTAAAAGTACAAGCGTCTATAATGGATGACCAGGTGCGCGTGCAAGGTAAAAAGATAGATGACCTGCAAGCCGTAATACAGCTATGTCGCAAAGAAGATTTTGGTCAGCCTTTACAGTATATTAACATGCGCGATTGATCGCCTGAACTACGATTTCTATGATGAAAGATTATACGAATAAAAAAATCAATAAATCAAAAGCCCGATGAACGAACTCATCGGGCTTTTGATTTATTGACATCGTAACGTCGAGGTAATCCTTGAATCCTAAAATCAAGGCGTTAATTACCCAACTCAGACATAAACTTAATTCGCATTAACTGCACTTCCTCGCGGGTATAATCTTCAGGACCTAATTCAACCAGGGCATCATCTATTGAGTCAACCTCGGCTTTGCGGAAGTACTCAAATACTTCATCCTGCTTATCCTCGTCTATTACTTCATCTATGTAGTAATTAAGATTAAGTTTGGTACCCGAGTTTACAATGGTTTCTACCTCCTTTAAAACCTCCTCGTAAGTAAGGCCTTTTGAAGCGGCTATATCTGTAAGGTCAAGGTGACGGTCAATATTTTGAATGATAAAGACTTTAAGCGCCGATTTATTAGCAGCACTTTTTATCACCATATCAACCGGACGGTCAATGTCGTTATCTTCAACGTATTTTTTGATCAGGTCAATGAACGGTGCGCCAAACTTCATGGCTTTCCCCGCTCCTACACCTGATATCTGTCGCAACTCTTCCTGGCTGACAGGGTAATGTGTACACATCTCCTCTAAGGATGGATCCTGAAAAAGCACAAACGGAGGCAGATTTTTCTGCTTAGCCATCTTTTTACGCAGGTCCTTCAACATTTGCAGCAACTGTGCGTCTAATGCACCACCGGCTTGCTTAGGGCCATCTTCCGTATCATCATCATCAGCCGCTTCAATAACGCGGTTCATAATAAAGCGTATACTGTGCGGATTTTCTAAAAACGAATGCCCCAGTTTGGTGAGCCTTAATAAGCCGTACTGGTCAATATCTTTTGATACATAATTGTTTAACAGTGCCTGGCGTAACAATGAGATCCAAAGTAACTCGCCGTCAGCCTTACCTGTACCGAATAAATCAAGCAAATGATGCTCGTAATTATGTATCTGCGGCCCATCAACACCCATCAAAATATTAATGATGTGATGATCGTCAAATTTTTCTCCGGTTTGTTTGATCAAGCTCAACGCTTTATGCAATTGCTCCTCGCCGTCAAAATGCTGTTTTGGCGCGCAGCAGTTATCGCACATGTTATTGCAACCTGCCTCATTAAAGTTTTCGCCGAAGTAATGCAGCAACTGTTTACGGCGGCAAACTGATGATTCTGCGTAATCAATAACCTCTTTTAATATCTGCGTACCAATTTCACGTTCTGAAACCGGCTTATCTTTCATAAACTTTTGCAGTTTATCAATATCTTTTTGCGAATAAAAAGATACACAAACACCTTCGCCCCCATCACGACCGGCGCGGCCGGTTTCCTGGTAATAACCTTCCATGCTCTTAGGCACGTCATGGTGTATAACGTAGCGTACATCCGGTTTATCAATACCCATACCAAATGCTATAGTTGCCACAATAACATCAACATCTTCCATCAGGAATTTGTCCTGCGTATCTGCGCGTACTTTGGCATCTAACCCTGCGTGATAAGGCAAAGCCTTAATTCCGTTAAGCGCAAGTACTTCGGCAACTTCTTCAACCTTTTTACGGCTAAGGCAATATATAATGCCCGATTTGCCCGGGTTTTGTTTAACGTACTTAACAATTTCTTTTATAACATTACGCTTGGCACGTACTTCATAAAACAGGTTAGAACGATTAAATGATGATTTAAACACAGTCGCATTGTTCATGTGCAGGTTTTTCTGAATATCCTGCTGAACTTTCGGTGTTGCTGTGGCAGTTAAAGCGATGATGGGTATACTTTCACCAATATTGCTGATAACCTGTCGTATTTTGCGGTACTCGGGTCTGAAATCATGCCCCCATTCTGAGATACAATGCGCCTCATCAACAGCCACGAAAGACACGTGATTAAGACGAAGGAAATCAACATTTTCTTGCTTGGTTAAGGACTCGGGTGCTACATAAAGCAATTTGGTTTTACCGCTCAGTACATCTTCCTTAACACGAACTATATCAGACTTTGTAAGGGATGAATTTAAAAAGTGGGCGATGCTATCAGACCCTCCGAAGGCTCTTAACTGGTCAACCTGGTTTTTCATCAATGCGATCAGTGGCGATATAACTATGGCCGTTCCCTCACTCATCAACGCCGGTAACTGATAACACATTGATTTGCCGCCGCCCGTAGGCATGATAACAAAAGTGTCATTACCTGCTAATATATTGGTAATGATGGCCTCTTGCTCCCCTTTGAAATTATCAAACCCAAAAAAGTTTTGAAGATTATCAAAAAGCGACTTTTTGGTCTCTATCATTATGGTATTTCTGTGGTTATTTTAAAAGTTTAAAGTAACAAAAATTTATCATTAAACGACAGTATCTACAACATATTTTACACTAAAAACGATTATTTGACACAGCAGTAACCGTTTATTAAAAAAGATTAAGAACAGCCACCAGGCGCGTAATATTTCATTCAAAAAAATATGCCTTTTTGCGTTGTAAGACCTAAAAACAGTTGTCTTAATCAAAAACAATTTGTTTATTTATTGCTTATTAATTGCGGTAATTAAACGCCGATTTTATTAATAATTCAAATATTATTTTCCACATTTGCAGCGTCAATGCTTAAACTATTTCCACAACAAAAATGAACAAAAATTATTACGCCATTATTATGGCTGGCGGTATTGGAAGCCGCTTTTGGCCTATCAGCAGAACGTCGCATCCAAAACAATTTATTGACATACTAGGAACAGGCAAAACCCTTATTCAAAATACCTACGACAGGTTTTTAAAGGTGTGCCCTAAAGAGAATATTTTTGTAGTTACCAACGAAAATTATACTTCGCTAGTAAAAGAGCAGCTGCCTGATATGGCCGACAACCAAATACTTACCGAACCGGTTATGCGTAATACCGCGCCGTGTGTTGCTTATGGTTGTTTCAAAATAGAAAGCATTAACCCAGATGCGGTAATAGTTGTTGCACCGTCAGACCATTTGATTTTAGACGAACCCGGTTTTGTCAATACTATTGAAAAATCATTAAAAGTTGCGTCTGAAAATGATTGCCTTATTACTTTAGGTATCAAACCATCTCGCCCTGACACGGGTTATGGTTACATTCAGTTTACTGATAATATTCTGAGTGAAGATTTCCATAAGGTAAAAACTTTTACAGAGAAACCTACATTGGATATTGCTAAAACCTTTATTCAAAGCGGCGACTTTTTATGGAACGCAGGTATTTTTGTTTGGTCTGCAAATGCCATTGTTAACGCATTCGGACAATACCTACCGGATATGAATGATATTTTTGCTGATGCGCGTCCGTTTTATAATACTGATAACGAACGTAATCATGTTAACCAGGCTTACATGCAGTGTACTAATATCTCTATAGACTACGGTATTATGGAGAAAGCCAACAATGTATACGTTTTACCATCAGAATTTGGATGGTCTGACTTAGGTACCTGGGCTTCTATTTATGAATTGTCTGATAAGGACTACGTAGGTAACGCCGTGATACCTTCAGAGAAAGTCATCATGTACGATTCATCAAATTGTATGGTAAACGTGCCTGAAGATAAGCTGGTTATTTTACAGGGCCTGCATGATTTTATTGTGGTAGAATCAAACAATACACTGCTAATTTGCCCGCGCGATCAGGAGCAAAATGTGAAAAAAGTTGTTGCCGATGTGAAGCAGCAATTTGGAACGAAATATATTTAAGTTTAGAGCTTATTTGATTGACGAATAGATGTTAGCTACGTCAACTTATGGAAGGGCTTGTCAAGTTTTGGCAAGCCTTTTTTACTTTATATCAATTGATTATGATAGATATTTTTATTTATCTTTAGTCAATAAACCAAACTCCCCCGTTTTTTGGGGTAAAAAAACTGACCTTTTAACAATTATGAATCCCTCACTAATTAACTGGCCTGCCGTATTGATTGCGGCTTTATCGTCATTTATGGTTGGCGGTATTTGGTACAACCCAAAGGTATTTGGCAACACCTGGATGAAAGAAAGCAAGCTCACCGAAGACCAGTTAAAAGCATCAAGTCAGGGTAAGATATTTGGATTTACCGCCCTGTTTTCATTACTAATGGCAATTAACCTGGCCTGTTTTCTGGCTGATACTAAAACTAATGCCTCATGGGGAGCTGTAGCAGGTTTTTTGGCCGGCATATGGGGTTTCTCCGCAATTGCCATACATAGTTTATTTGAATTGCGTAGCTGGAAACACATTTTTATAAATGGATGTTACATTATTATAGCACTTACGCTGATGGGATTTATTTTGGGGGTATGGAGATAAGTGCGCCAATATATTTGGACGGAGACAAGAGCCATCGTGGCTAAAAATCAACAGGCGCGCCATTGGATGAGTGTTGGGCGAAGCGGGAAACGTTGGAGAAGTAAAAGCTGACATCTGTAATCTTTGTACCTCGTAATAGCGTTACCTTAAATAAAAAATCCTCTTTCGCTTTCACGAAAGAGGATCACTATTATACTACCCTTAGGGTTTCAGGGAATCATATTTTACGAGCTAAAAACCTGATCGAACTGGTTAACAGAATCTTTGCTTTCCAGTACTGAATGGCCCATTAAAAACTCATCAACTTTACGCGCGCACTCGCGGCCTTCTGATATTGCCCAAACAACCAATGATTGTCCGCGGCGCATATCGCCTGCTGAGAATACTTTGCTTACGTTAGTTCTGTAAACTCCCTCTTTAGCATTTACGTTCTTACGTGCATCTAACTCAACACCTAAGCTTTCTATCATACCGGTATGTTGCGGATGCAAAAAGCCCATTGCCAGGAATACACGCTGACAAGGTATTTCGCGCTCTGATCCTTCTACCTCGGTAAATTTAACCGGGCGACCTAAGAAATCAACTTCCCAGCTAACATCAGCAACTTTTAAAGCACGCAGTTCGCCATTCTCGTCTCCTAAAAACTCTTTGGTATTAATACCCCAGAAACGCTCAACACCTTCTTCGTGCGAAGTTGTGGTTTTCAACACCATTGGATAAGTTGGCCAAGGCATATTTTCGGTACGCTGAGCCGGTGGCTGCATCATTACCTCAAACTGCTTAACTGATTTTGCACCCTGGCGGTTTGAAGTACCAACACAGTCCGACCCTGTATCGCCACCACCAATAACTACCACATCTTTACCAGTAGCCAAAATATCTTCGGCTGTAATTGGTGAGCTGCCAACACGTTTGTTTTGTTGCTTAAGGAAATCCATAGCGAAGTGAACACCTTTAAGTTCGCGACCAGGAATTGGCAGGTTACGCGGGATAGTTGAACCACCTGCTAAAACCACTGCATCTGCATTGCGGATCAGGTCATCAGTTGAAATGTCTTTACCTACTTCTACACCTGTTTTAAATACAACGCCATCTTTTTCCATCACTTCAATGCGACGGTCGATAACGTTTTTCTCTAATTTAAAATCAGGGATACCGTAGCGTAACAAGCCACCAACTTTATCGTCGCGCTCATACACTGTAACTTCGTGACCAGCTTTTGCCAACTGAGCTGCCGCAGCTAACCCAGCAGGCCCTGAACCTACTACCGATACTTTTTTTCCTGTTTTAACTAAAGGCGCGGTTGGTTTAACCAAACCTTTCTGGTAAGCTATTTCAATAATGTGTTTCTCAATTTCTTCAATAGCTACAGCCGGCTTGTTAATGCCTAACACACACGCAGATTCGCATGGTGCAGGGCAAATACGACCGGTAAACTCAGGGAAGTTATTGGTTGAAGACAATATTTGGTAAGCCCCCTCCCAATCCTGTTTATAAACCGCGTCATTAAACTCCGGAATAATGTTACCCAGGGGGCATCCGTTATGACAAAACGGAATACCACAGTTCATGCAACGGGCTGATTGTTTGTTCAACTCTTCGTCAGAGTATAAACTTTCAAACTCGTTATAATTTTTAATACGTTCTGCAGGAGGTAATTTAGCAGGAAGTTTCCTATCGTATTCCTGAAAACCTGTTACTTTTCCCATCTATCTTAATTGGCTGATTGTAATTCTAATTTTTCAATAACTTTTTTGTACTCTCTCGGGAACACCTTAACAAATTTACCCGAAGCGCTGCTCCAGTTTTTAAGGATATCCTGTGCAAGTTTACTACCTGTTAAGCTAACGTGCTTACGGAGTAAAGCTCCTATTTGCTCATCATCTTTAGTAGTAAGCGGATCAAGGTCAACCATCTCCGTATTGCAGTTTTCGGCAAACGTACCGTCAACATCATACACCCATGCTATACCACCGCTCATACCCGCTGCAAAGTTGCGGCCTGTTTTACCTAATATAAGCGCATATCCACCGGTCATGTACTCGCAACCATGATCACCAACCCCCTCAACTACTGTTGTAGCACCTGAGTTTCGTACCGCGAAACGCTCGCCGGCCATACCTCTTACATACAACTCGCCTGATGTTGCACCGTAAAGGGCAACGTTACCAATAATGATATTATCTTCAGGAACAAATGTTGATTCAGCGTGAGGGTAAACCGCTAATTGCGCACCCGATAAGCCTTTGCCTACATAGTCATTTGCTTCGCCTTCTAATTCAAAAGATACACCTTTGGTTGAGAAAGCGCCAAAACTTTGACCGGCAGAACCTTTAAACTTGTAGTTGATAGTGTTGTCAGGTAAACCTGCAGCACCATAAAGTTTGGATATCTCGTTAGATAACAACGCACCAATAGTACGGTCGGTATTAACCACGTCATAAGTACCAAATACAGGAGTTTTGTCTGCCAAAGCAGGTTTAGCATCTTCCCACAGTTTCCAGTCAATGATATTGGCCATGCCATGATCTTGCTGTTCGCTGTTGTATAAGGTTGAGTTTTTATCATAAGTAACCGGATGTAATATACCCGACAGGTCTACCCTGTTAGCTTTCCAGCTCTTGATGCCATCTTTTACTTTCAGGAATTGTACGCGGCCAACCATTTCATTAATGGTACGGAAACCTAACTCCGCCATGATCTCGCGCATTTCCTCTGCCATGAATTTGAACAGGTTAACAACGTGCTCAGGCTTACCTGAAAACAGTTTACGCAATTCAGGGTCTTGAGTAGCCACACCCACAGGGCAGGTATTTAAATGGCATTTACGCATCATGATACAACCACCAGCCACTAAGGCAGCAGTTGCTACACCCCACTCTTCGGCACCCATTAAACATGCTATTGCTAAATCGCGACCGGTTTTTAACTGACCGTCTGCCTGCAACACCACGCGGCTGCGCAGTTTGTTACGTACCAATGTTTGGTGAGCCTCGGCCAAACCAAGTTCCCAGGGTAAACCTGCATGCTTAATAGAGCTTATTGGCGACGCACCTGTACCACCATCATAACCTGCAATCAAAATAACATCAGCGTGTGCTTTTGCCACTCCGGCGGCAATAGTACCTACACCTGCTTTTGATACCAGCTTAACGTTAATACGTGCCTGGCGGTTAGCATTTTTAAGGTCGAATATCAGCTGAGCCAAATCCTCAATAGAATAAATATCGTGGTGAGGCGGAGGAGAGATTAAACCAACACCCGGCGTTGAGTGACGGGTTTTAGCTATCCAGCTATCCACTTTATCGCCCGGTAACTGGCCACCTTCTCCCGGTTTTGCGCCCTGAGCCATTTTGATCTGTAACTCATCGGCATTAGTAAGGTAGTTTGACGTTACACCAAAACGGCCTGATGCCACCTGTTTGATAGCAGAACGCATGGAGTCGCCATTTTCCAAAGGTTTGTAGCGTATCTCGTCTTCACCACCTTCGCCTGTGTTGCTCTTGCCGCCGATGCGGTTCATCGCAATAGCAAGGGTGCTGTGCGCCTCATGAGAGATAGATCCGAATGACATTGCACCTGTAGCAAAACGCTTCATGATGCTTTCTGCCGGTTCTACCTCATCAATTGATATCGATTCGCGATGATGAACAAAGTCAAGCAAACCGCGGATAGTGTAATGTTTCTCTGTTTGCTCATTAACCGCTTTAGCGTAGTTTTTATATACATCGTAACTGCCGCTGCGCGTTGCATGTTGTATTAAGTGAACCGTAGTTGGGTTGAACAAGTGTTCTTCACCACGACGTTTCCATTGGTAAATACCGCCTTCAGGCAACAATCTGTTCTCTGCCTGCGGACCAAAACCAATTTTGTGTTTGCATAAAGCTTCACGGGCTATTTCGTCTAAGCCTAAACCTCCTATACGAGTTACTGCACCGCAGAAGTATTTGTTTACTACATCCTTATTAAGACCCAGAATTTCAAATACTTGTGAACCGTGATATGATTGCAAAGTTGAGATACCCATTTTAGAGAATATTTTTAACAAGCCATCATTTACAGACTTAACATAGTTTTTTAACAAGTACTTTTTATCCAGTTTGGTATCAAGCGCACCGCTGTCTTTTAAGTTTTCAATAGTAGCCTGAGCCATGTATGGGTTAATGGCGGTTGCACCAAACGCTAATAAGCAGGCAAAGTGATGAACTTCCCAAACATCTCCCGCCTCGGCAACAATACCAACTGAACCACGTAAGCCTTTTTTGATCAGGTGGTGATGTACTGCAGATACAGCTAACAATGACGGAATAGGCGCGTGTTCAGAATCTAAAGCGCGATCTGAAAGGATCAATACTTCAAAACCATCAGCAACAGCGTCTTCAGCATAGCGGCAAACTCGCTCAATACCTTTTTGTAATGAACCGGGATTGCCATCAGCATTGAAATAAGTTTGCAGCGTTTTAGCGTGGAACAAACCGGTATCAATACTACGCAGTTTTTCTAACTGGTGGTTTTTAAGTACAGGGTGCTTAAGCGTTACGCAATGGCAATGCATTTTATCCTCATCCAGCAGATTGCCATTGTTACCTATAAAGGTAGCAAGGCTCATTACCAAACGCTCACGGATAGGATCTATCGGCGGGTTGGTAACCTGGGCGAAGAATTGTTTAAAATAGCTTGACAGGTGCTGTGGCTTGTCTGATAATATAGCCAGCGGCACGTCAGTACCCATTGAACCGATTGGCTCCTTACCGTCAAGCGCCATTGGTTTAATAATGGTCTCAATATCCTCGCGGCTGTAACCAAACACCTGTTGGTAGCGGAATATAGAATCAGGGCTTAGGTTAGCAAAAGCTAAACGTGGCTCTGATAAGTGCTCCAGTTTAATTTTATAATTCTCCAACCAACGGTCATAAGGCTGACGGGAAGCAACTTGCTGTTTAATTTCCTCGTCTGTTATAATAACACCTTGTTCGGTATCAATCAATAACATTTTGCCCGGCTGTAAGCGGCCGTTTTTAACGATGGTTTTTGGGTCAATTTTGATAGCACCGGTTTCAGAAGCTGCAATTACTCTGCCATCGCTGGTAATAGAGTAACGTAGCGGACGTAAACCGTTTCTGTCTAATACCGCACCTACCAGTTTACCGTCCGTAAAGCTAATAGCGGCAGGGCCATCCCATGGCTCCATCAAAGTAGCGTGGAACTCATAGAATGCCTTTTTGATAGGGTCCATTTGCTCGTTACCGTCCCAAGCCTCAGGTATCAGCATCATCATTACGTGTGGTAATGAACGGCCGGTATGTTGCAGTATCTCAATGATGTTATCTAAACAGGCAGAGTCACTCTGGTTATTATCAATAACCGGAAGCAACATTTCCATTTCCTCAGCTGTAAAGTAGCTTGAGGCTAAATTTTTTAAGCCCGAATAGAACCAATTCAAGTTACCGGTTAAGGTATTGATCTCACCATTGTGCGCAATTAAGCGGAAAGGCTGAGCGAGTTTCCATGAAGGGAAGGTATTGGTTGAAAAGCGTGAGTGAACAACAGCTAAACCAGATGCAACACGCTTATCGCGCAGATCAGTATAATACTGACGCACCTGGTAAGTGGTTAACTGCCCTTTATATACAATTACTTTGCAAGAGAACGAAGGGAAATAAAAGCTGTTACGCGCGCCCGGAAGCGTTTCGGTAACTGTTTTATTTATATAACGACGTAACACATAAAGCTTGCGCTCAAAATCTTCAACATTGGTTATTGATGCTGGTCTTGCTACGAAGATCTGCTCAACATCCGGTTCGGCACTACGTGCAGTTTCACCTATTACCGATGAGTCTACAGGAGGTTTACGGAAGCCTAACTTATGCAGGCCCAGCTTCTCAATAGCATTATCAATAACGGTGCGGCAAGCTTTCTTCAACGCCGGATCTTTCGGCAGGAAAAGCATACCTACGCCATACTCACCTGGTTGAGGCAAACTGATCTCAAGATCAGAGCATTCTTCCATGAAAAATTCATGAGGAATCTGCAATAAAATACCGGCACCATCTCCCGAATCGGGGTCACAGCCGCAGGCGCCACGGTGCTCCATGTTCTCTAACATGGTTAGCGCGTCATCAATGATCTGGTTGTTCTTGTGCCCGTCAATATTGGTTATAAATCCCGTACCGCACGAGTCGTGTTCAAATTCTGGTCTATACAGGCCCTGGTCGCAATCAGTTTGATTCATTTTAAAAAATAAAACCGTTAAAAAATTTATATATGGTCTAATGACGAAAATACATAAACTAACAGGCAATTAAAAACTTTACCACACTTTTTTAATAATGTTAAATATTATCACATTCAAAGTGTAAAAAATTAATATATTTTCAATAACCGACTCGTATAATTACAATTATCAAAAAAACAATCAACGAAGTTTTTTGTTAACAGCAGCTTAATACAAACGTTAAACCTAACCTAAATTAAGAAAAAAGCACTAAAAAACTTACTAATGCGTCACTTTTTATGGTTTTAACAGATTTATAATGTTTTAATTAGGCGGCATAACATAATTGCTAACTTTGCAAAAATTTGATGCAATGATTGAAAAAAACAAAGCAGTTTTCCTAGATAGGGATGGAGTCCTTAACCGTGAATTAGGTGATTATATACGCCGTATTGAAGACTTTGAGGTACTTGACAACTTTGCGGCTTTAAAAGCATTGCAGGACCGCGGTTACTTATTAATTGTGGCCACCAACCAGGGCGGATTAGCAAAAGGTTGGTACACCGAGGACGAACTGGCAAAAATGCATCAGAAACTACGAGACGATTACAGGGCTTACGGCGTTGAGTTTACCGACTTTTTTTACTGCCCGCATCACCCCGATTTTACCGGAGATTGCGATTGCCGCAAACCTAAACCAGGTTTGTTGGTTAAAGGGATAGAAAAATATAACATAGATCCTGCACGCTCCTACTTTATTGGCGACCGCGAGCGCGATGTAGTAGCCGGCACAGCCGCAGGTGTTAAAGGTATTTTGATCAACAGTGATCAACCAATTAGCACTGTGCTGGATCTGATTGATTGAGTTGTTGGAAAGTTGCAAGGTTGTGAAGTTGAAAATTATGCTTAGGTACTATTAACATTCAACCTTAAACCATTCCAGCCTTAAAATATATTAAATGCCACATCCCCGTTATCTAAGAAATCTCGACTCATTAATTGCCGCAATATTAGGCTTTGTTGTTATTCAACTTTATACCGCTTATAGCGGCATTGGTGTATCTCCCGACTCTATTATGTATGCAAGTGCCGCAAGGAGCCTGGTTAGCGAGGGTGCGTTAATAACATTCAACGGAATACCTTTAGTTGATTTCCCCGTATTTTATCCCAGCTTTCTGGCCACGATAATGTTTGTAACGGGCGTTGACCCATTTACCTACGGCCCTATTCTAAACGGGTTAATGTTTGCAACGCTATTATATTTATGTGGATGGATCGTTCAGCGTTTTACAGCCACAACTCACCTTTATAAATGCCTTTTATTAGTAGCCATAATGCTGAGTCCTGCTTTATTGCAGATATACACGTATTTATGGTCTGAAACCCTGTTTATTTTACTGAGCGTGGTTTTTATGGTAATTTTCCGTAAATATATGCTTACACGCGAGTTGAAATGGTTAGTGTTGGCTGGCTTTGTAGCAGCCGTAAGCACCATAACCCGTTATGCCGGTGTAACTATAATAGGTACAGGGTGCTTCCTTTTATTGTTTGATCGCAATTTGGAGCTAAAACGCAAAGTAATTCATATTATAAATTATAGTGTTGTTGCCTGCTCTTTGCTTGTGCTCAACCTGATGCGGAATGCGCTGCTCACCAAAACCATGACAGGTCCGCGCGAGCCATCCATAACCCCATTTAACGAGAACCTGTATTATTTTGGAACGGTTATGGCCGAGTGGTTGCATATAGATACTATATACTACCAAACAGTAGCCTCTCCCCTGGCATGGGTTATTTTACTTGTGTTAACAGGCATGTTGATCTATCAATTAATAAGAGGCAGGATGTCATCTTATGAAAATATCGCTTTAACATTCGGACTGATCTACGGATTGTTCATCATCATATCATCCACCTTCTCACGTTATGAACGCATCAATCCAAGGTTGTTATCGCCTATGGTGATACCATTAATATGGAGTTTGACCAGTTGGGTGCTAACTGCATTCAGAAATGTGCGGTTTGATACTCGGAAGAAACGAATTATTAACTGGGTTTTTACCCTTGTTATGGTTGTGTTTATTGCCAACGAAGCCTATGCTGACGGTGATCGTTACCATGATCAAAAAGACTACGGCAATCCGGGTTATACAGATGATACCTGGAACCTCTCTAAGTTTGTTACCTTTTTAAAAGCCAATAAACATATTTACAAGCCCGGCATACCCATTTATTCTGATGCTCATGAGGCTGCTTATTTTACATCGGGTATCCGTTGCAATAACCTGCCGCACCGTTTCTTCCCTAACAAAATTGCCGATTTTTATAAGGTAAAACACTATTATCTGATCTGGTTTACCAAGTTAGAAAATCCGGAATTGATCAATCTTCAACATATTCAGGAAAGGCAAAAGCTGATCAAGTTGTATGACTTTGGAGATGAAGGCGCTATATATGAGATGAGGCCTGAGATGCAGTGATACCCACAGCTATAGGTTTAAAATCATCGCTGTGCAAACATCCGGTTTGTCCATTCGGCAATTAATCTATAGCTTTGGTCATAAACCAACTAAATCGTTTTATGACATTCTCCTACTTGAGAAAAACCGGTATCGCGCTGCTATGCTGTGTTGCCTCGTTAACAGCATCGGCGCAAACAAAATCAAACTTTAAAAGCTGGGCGCAAACCCCGCCTATGGGCTGGAACAGCTGGGACGCTTATGGCCCTACCGTTACCGAGGCTGAAGTAAAGGCCAATGCAGATTATATGGCTGCCAACATGAAAAATTTGGGCTGGCAATATATTGTAGTAGACATTAGATGGTTTGTGGAGAATGACAAGGCAGGTGGTTACAACCAAACCGACCCCATTTATGTAATGGATGAGTACGGCAGATATTTACCATCTACCAAACGCTTCCCATCTTCTGCCAATGGCAAAGGCTTTAAACCTTTAGCAGATTACATGCACAGCAAAGGCTTAAAATTTGGCATCCACATTATGCGGGGTGTGCCTGTTAAAGCTGTGAATGAGAAACTGCCTATCAAGGGTACCAACGGAATAACTGCCGATAAAATTTATACTACCGCAATGCAGTGTACATGGTTAAAAGACAACTATACTGTATTGGCAGACAAGCCTGGCGCACAGGAATATTATAATTCTATTATGGAGCTTTATGCATCATGGGAAGTTGATTTTATTAAGATAGATGATCTTTCCCGTCCATATCATCAGGGCGAAATAGAACTGATACGCAACGCCATTGACCTTACCGGTCGCCCAATGGTTTTGAGTACCTCTCCCGGTGAAACACCCATTGCAAAAGCAGACCATGTTAAAGAACATGCTAACATGTGGCGCATGGTTGATGATGTTTGGGACATATGGAAAGATCTTACCCATTTAATGAAGGTTGCCCAACCATGGTATAGCTACATTTCCCCCGGCACCTGGCCTGATTGTGATATGATACCGCTTGGTCGCATTGCTATACGTGGTGAACGCGGCAAAGACCGCATGACCCGCTTAACCAAAGAAGAGCAATACTCGCTGATGACTTTCTTCACTATATTCCGCTCACCATTGATGTTTGGCGGCGACCTGCCATCAAACGACGCATTTACACAATCACTTTTAACCAATAAAGATGTATTGGCGATGCACCGCGATGGAACGGACGTAAAGCAATTGTTTATGGAGAACGGACAATTAGCCATAACCTCCCGCAACAGCAAAACAGGGCAACGCTATATAGCTTTATTTAACATAGGCGATACCGGAAATGCTAATGTTTCTGTTAATTTAAAAGATTTGGGCTTAAGTGGCAAGGTTAAGGTAAAAGACCTTTGGACTGGCGCAGCCTCCACGCAAACAGATGCCACCTTGTCGCGTTCAATTGCGCCGCATGCAAGCGTTTTATTGAGTATTTCCAATTAAACTAAATCTGCCAATAATGAGATCCATTAAAACCGCATTGCTTATTGCCTGCATCCAGTTAAGTTTGAGTGTTAATGCACAATCCGTTCGCAGGGAAAGCCCTTTTGACGATAACTGGAAATTTAAAAAAGAGGCGACCGACGGTGCAGCGATGGCTGGCTTTGATGATAAAGCATGGCGAACTGTAGACCTGCCGCACGACTGGAGCATTGAGCCTTTGGGAAATCAGTCTCCTGGAAACATCATAGGCCCTTTTTCTAAAGATAGTCCGGGTGCAACAGCAACAGGCTATACAATGGGCGGTACGGCATGGTACCGCAAAACGTTTACTTTCAGTCCGGCTGAAAAATACAGCCAAACCATCATCAATTTTGATGGAGTATACATGAACTCCGAAGTATGGGTGAATGGCAAATTGTTAGCTAAACAACCTTACGGCTACACGCCTTTTGATGTCGATATAAGCGCAGCGCTTAATCCCGCAGGAAAACCTAATGTGATAGCTGTAAAAGTTGCTAACGAGGGTAAAAATTCCAGGTGGTATAGTGGCTCGGGCATCTACAGGCATGTTACGCTGATAAGAAAGCAAACGGTACATTTGCCTCAAAACGGCGTTAATATTACTACAGAGAATTTAAATGCGGCTAAGGCTACTATCAAAGTAGCCGCTTCTGTTGAAAATTCTGGTAAACCCTCAGGGCCGGTACTGCTATCTATAAAAATAATTGACCCAACCGGCAAAGTTGTTCAAACAGTTAAATCGTCTGCAAAGCCTTTAACCGCAACTTTCGCTCAATTTGAGCAAAACATAACTGTTAATGCGCCTAAAACGTGGTCGGTAGAAAAGCCTGATCTATATTCTGCCGAAATTGAAGTATTAGCCAACGGAAAGGTTACCGATAAAAGTAAAACTGTTTTTGGCATACGCACTATTCATTTTGATGCCGTTACAGGATTCACTTTAAACGGTAAAAGAGTTTTATTGAAAGGCGGATGTTTACACCATGACAACGGCTTTTTAGGTGCGGCTACCATTGACCGTGCCGAGGAACGCCGGGTTGAACTGATGAAGAAAAACGGATTTAACGCCATACGTACCAGCCATAACCCACCATCAAAACAGTTTTTAGATGCCTGCGATAAATATGGTATAGTGGTTATTGACGAAGCTTTTGATATGTGGGAAAGGCCCAAAAACCCGGAAGACTACCACCTTTATTTTAAAGAATGGTGGAAAAAGGATTTGAAAGCCTTGATACATCGCGACCGTAACCATCCGTCGGTTGTTTTCTGGAGTATCGGTAACGAAATAAATGAGCGGGTAGATTCATTAGGTTTAGCCATTGAAAAAGAGCTGGTTGCTGAAGTTAAAAGATTGGACAATACCCGCCCGGTAACGGAAGCCATTTGCAGTTTTTGGGATCACCCGGGCTATAAATGGGAAAGTACTATATCTGCATTTGCCATGTTGGATGTAGGCGGCTACAATTATATGTACAAAGAATATGAGGCCGACCATGTTAAACATCCTGAACGTATAATGATGGGTACCGAATCATACCCAAAAGAAGCCTTTGAGAATTGGCAGCTGGTTAAAAAACATCCTTATGTTATTGGCGATTTTGTGTGGACGGCTATGGATTACTTTGGCGAGACCGGATTAGGTAACAGCCGTTTGAATGATGAAACGGTTAAAGGCATTTTGAGGCCCTTCCCGTGGTTCAACGGCTTTTGCGGAGATATTGATATTACAGGCGCAAAGAAACCTCAAATGCTCTATCGCGATGTGCTTTGGGAGAACAGTAATTTGGAAATGTTGGTACACGCGCCGTTTCCCGAAGGGAAAAGAGAAATTGTAAGCCAATGGGGATGGCCAAACGAATGGTCAAGCTGGAACTGGGCCGGGAACGAAGACAAGATTATGGATGTAAGAGTGTTTAGCAACTACCCTCTGGTAAGGCTTGAACTCAATGGCAAGGTAATAGGCGAGCAAAAATTAAGCGAAGACACCAAACTAACAGCCACTTTTAAAGTACCTTATCAACCCGGAACGCTAAAAGCCATCGGTATAAAAGATGGCAAAGAACTTGAAATTAAACAGCTCACAACTACCGGCAAGCCGGCAAAGATAAAACTGATTGCCGACCGTGCAGCCATCAATGCCAACCGTAATGATCTATCGTACGTACGGATCGAGATAACTGATGCCAACGGAAATACTGTACCAAACGCTGAAGTTCCTGTAAGAATATCGGTGTCTGGCGATGGCGAAATTGCCGGTTCCGGCAGCGCTTCGCCTAATGATATGGAAAGTGTAAACAACCCAGTTTGCAAAACGTACAAGGGAGCTGCATTAGCTATATTACGACCGTTAAAGAATGGTAAAAAAGGCGCTATTCAGCTAAAAGTTGAGGCAGAAGGTTTGAGCGCTGCACAGATGAGCATTAACTTAAAGTAGTATATAACCAAGTTTATTTATGAGCAAAGAAACCTTATTTTAGCAGCACATAGCATTCAACCCATGAAAACAACTAACCGTAGAAAATTTTTAACAACTACCGCTGCCTTAGCAGCGGGCACAGCAGCATCAGCCATGTCAACTCATACAACAGCAGAAAAATACCCGGTAGTTCACCACGCTCTTTTCTGGTTAAAGAACCCGGGTTCAAAAGCCGATCTGGATAAATTAGTAAAAGGAGTAAAAAGTCTTGGCAAAATTGATTTGGTACGTCAGATACACGTAGGTGTTGTAGCCAGTACCGAAAAACGCGATGTAGTGGATAACAGCTGGTCAGTGTCAGAGATAATGTTTTTTAATAGTCTGGCAGATCAGGCAGCTTACCAGGCGCATCCTATACATTTAAAGTTTGTGGAAGAGTGCAGCGGGCTGTGGGAAAAGGTAGTGGTTTATGACGCTATTGAGGCATAAAAGTGTTTCACAAATGTTATTTGTTGTTTGTGTAACACTCATTCCCATCCCATTAACTGCATCACCACTATAAATTCGGGTTGCAGACTGGCATTTATTTCAATGGGTTGATTGGTGATGGGATGTTGGAAATTGAGTTGCGAGGCATGTAGTAACATGGTGTTCATTTCCCATTTTTCTTTAAACAACTTATTCTGTTTATTACAGCCATGGGTTCTATCGCCTATAATAGGATGAAAAATGTGCGCGAAATGCTTACGCAACTGGTGCATCCTGCCGGTAGTAGGTTCGGCCTCAACCAACGAATACCTCGAGGTTTCATGTTTACCCAACGGAACAGGTAGCTCAGCTAGCTGCAAAGTTCGGTAGGCCGTAAAAGCCTCCTGAAGGGTGCCGTTCTCCTTGCGTAAGGAATAGTCTACTTCGCCGCTATCAGGTGTATGTCCCCGCACAATGGCCAGGTACTTTTTATGCACCTGGTTGTTCATAAATTGCTGCTGCATGGCCTTATCGGTATCTTTATCCAAAGCAAATAGCAAAGCACCACCTGTTTTTCTATCAAGACGATGAACAGGGTAAACCCTGGCCCCTATCTGATCGCGCAGCAACTGCAAGGCGAATTCTGAAGTATCCGCCGCTATAGATGAGCGGTGCACCAAAAGGTCATGCGGTTTATTGATGGCTATCAGCTGCTCATCACTATAAATAATTTCGAGCATTATAGTCCTAATACACCACGCAGGTCTGCCGGCGAATAATTAACGGATTTAAGCGTTTTGTTATCTGGCGCGCGGTAAACCAGGAAAAGGTCCTCCACCTGCTGATGGTACGCATCTGTATTGCTACTCTGCTTATAATGGGCAACAGTTTGGTCAGCTTCCTCAGCGCTTTTACAAGCCTTGCTCATGTTAGAGCGGTGCACCTCATCAAACAGCTCCCTAAACTTACCCGCCAGCCCGAATTCCAATACTGCACCAGCCAGTACATATTGCAGATCGCAAAGCGCATCAGCAACTTCCACAATGTCATTGTTTTCAACAGCTTCCTGTAGCTCATTCAGCTCTTCCTGTAAAAGTTCAATGCGCAATTTGCAACGCTCTATAGCCGGTATTGTTGGCTCCGGCAGTACAGGGTGTTTAAAAGTAGTATGAAACTCAGCTACCTGGTTCAGGGCATTAAGATCTGTTATTGAAATTTCCATTTGGCTTACTAAAAGTGTGTACTAAATTACAGCAAAGGGTTGAGGCGGCATGGGTTTGTTGGTAAGTTTTGGTTTTAAACATGCTACAGCACCAAACCAAGTACAACGCCTATCAATATTACTATAGGAGTTTTTATTTTGGTAAAATACATTAGCAGAAAGGTGGCAACCATCAAACCATAGGCCATCCAATTACCATTAAACGGCTTTAATAGCAATATTAAGGCTGTTGCCATAAAACCTACCGCAACCGCGTTGATGCCGCTCATAGAGTTTTTAATGCGGGTTATCTTCTTAAGGTCATCCCAAAACGGAACAATAAAGGTGATCAAAATAAATCCGGGAAGGTTAATACCTATAACTGCTATCACACTACCCAGCACTTGACCCGGCACGCCATATTTTGACATGGCTATACCCCCTAAAAAGGAAGTAAATGAGAACGTGGGTCCCGGCAGGGCCTGCTGCAAAGCATATCCGGATAAAAATTCTGAACTGCTTAGATAATGCTTCAACTCGACAAATTCGGTATACATTAAGGGCACCAATACCTGCCCACCGCCAAATATCAAAATGCCGTTACGGTAAAAGTTCTCAAATAACCTGATAGGTAAACTAAAAGGCGATGTACGGTTAATGATAGCACCCAGCGCAGCGAAAGCCAGCAGTATACCTATAAAATAAGTTACTTTTCTCGGATTTACGTTAGAGAAGAGTTTTACCCTTAATTCGTTCTCCTGCGGCTGCGTTTCTAAGGCGGATGAGATAATTCCTCCCAGCAAAATGAGCAAAGGAAACGCGTAGGGCGATTGCAGAATGAGCGTGGCAACCATTGAACCAACGGCAAGTAATTTGCCTGTTTGCGTAGTTAAAAATCGTTTAGCAAAAGTAAAAGTTGCGTAAGCAACAATACCAATTGCCATAGGCTGGATATAGCGTAATACTGATGCCACTTTTGCATTGCCCACAAACATGCTATAGCTGATTGCCGCGATGCACATTATTGTGGCAGATGGCAAAATCCATATTAGAAAGGTAAGGATAGCCATGCGCATGCCGCCAACCTTCCAGGCAATGCCTATTAAAGTTTGGGTGGAAGATGGCCCCGGCAATAGCTGTGTTAACGCCGTTAACTCAACCAACTCCTCTTCGGTAATATACCTGCGTTTTTGAACAAACTCCCGCAATAAAATAGCGATGTGCGCCTGAGGCCCCCCAAAAGCACTCAGCGTATAAAATATTACATCGCGAAGAAAAAGCAGGTTGTGTTTGTTCATATTGTGATACTACCAGTCTTCATCCCCTTCTCCTATTGCTTCCCGGTATACTGCCTGCAATTCAGAAAAAGCGTGATTATCGCGTTTTTCCCTTGTAATTTTCATGCCTGTTTCGTAGGTGCGTATGGCATCATCTTTACGGTTTAAAGCCTCATATAATTTACCCAGGTGATAATAAGTGCCTGTATATAAAGGATGATTGCTAATGAGGTCTTCATAGTAAAACAAAGCCTTTTCTGTATCGTTTAAACGCAGATACTCGGTGGCAAGCGCGTATTTTAAAAATTCGTCGTTGGGTTCATCTTTAATAAATGCCAATAGCTTGTCTAATCTGCTTGTGTCCATTTTTTAAACTCTGCCTTTTTTGTCTAAATTTGTAAAAACCTATTGATATGAGAATCCTGGTTTGTGTAAGTAACGTTCCCGATACCACTACAAAAATAACTTTTACCAATAACAACACGCAATTTAATACAAGCGGCGTGCAGTTTATATTGAATCCGTATGACGAGATAGCCCTTGCCCGCGCTGTTGAACTGGCCGAAAGCACCGGAGGCAGCGTAACGGTTATCAATGTTGGTGAAGCTGCTACCGAGCCAACCATACGTAAAGCTTTGGCAGTTGGTGCTACTGATGCTGTGCGTGTTAATGCGTCACCGCCTGACGCCTGGTTTGTAGCTGTGCAAATTGCAGAATACATTAAAAAGAATCCATTTGACCTTATATTAACCGGCCGAGAATCTATTGATTACAATGGATCGAAGGTTGCAGGTATGTTGGGTGAACTGTTGGATATACCATCAGTATCTATCATCAAAAAAATAGATGTTAATGGCAATGAAGCCATGGTTGAGCGTGAGATTGAGGGCGGAAAAGAAATTCTGACCATTCCGCTACCGTTGGTGGCTGGTTGTGCAGAGGGGGTTACTGAGCCTAAAATTCCCAATATGCGCGGTATCATGTCGGCACGTACCAAACCGTTGGTAGTTGTTGAGCCTGTTGCCTTAGAAATAAATTCTACCATTATAGGTTATGAAACACCGGCCCCTCGCGGACAGGTGAAACTGGTAAATTCCGACAATCCGGAGCAATTAATTGAACTGCTGCACACCGAGGCCCGTGTTATATAAATCTTCCAAAAAAATCTGATATGTCTGTTTTAGTATATGCGGAGAATGCGGGTGGCAACTTCAAAAAATCAACTTTTGAGGTAATAAGCTATGCCCGTGCCATTGCCGATCAAAATAACGCCACGTTAACAGCACTTTCTATTGGTGAAGTTGATGGAAATGAACTTAAAATATTGGCACTATATGGTGCTGATAAGATTATTACAGTACCTAACGAGAAGTTAAAAAACTTTGTAAACCAAGCTTATGCATCGGTAATTGCACAGGTTGCTGAAAGCGAGGCGGCAACTGTTGTTGTGCTGTCTAATTCTTTCTCGGGCCGGGGTTTGGCTCCACGCATTGGTGTTAAATTAAATGCTGGCGTTATTGATGGTGCCGTTGCATTACCTGACCAGGCCGATGGCAAATTTGTGGTTAAAAAAACAGTTTTTTCAGGAAAAGCTTTCGCCATGGTTGAATTAACATCAGCCAAAAAAGTAATTTCGCTTACGCCGAATTCATACCAAATTACTGAAGCAGCTAAGCCTGAAGTTATTGAAGAATTTAACGCGACTTTAAATGAATCTGATTTTAGAGCGGTGTTAAAAGAAATTGTACAAGCCACCGATAAAGTGTCGCTTCCTGAGGCAGAGATCATTGTATCAGGAGGCCGGGGATTGAAAGGGCCTGAGAACTGGCGCATGCTGGAAGAATTGGCAGATGCGCTTGGCGCTGCCCTCGCCTGCTCAAAACCTGTATCAGATGCCGGTTGGCGACCCCACAGCGAACATGTTGGACAAACTGGTATAGCTGTGAGCCCAAATTTGTATATTGCGGTGGGAATTTCGGGAGCTATACAACACCTTGCGGGCGTTAGTTCATCAAAAACAATTGTAGTAATCAATAAGGACCCTGATGCACCTTTTTTCAAAGTTGCAGACTATGGCATTGTAGGAGATGCCTTTGAAGTGGTACCAAAATTGATAGCAGCTATTAAAAACAATAAAGCAACAGCGTAACAGGAACAGGTTGTGATGGGTAATAACATGAAAAAAATAGAGCTCGATATTGTGGGCTTGTCATATAGTCAGACACAATCGGGCGCGTACGCGCTTGTTTTAGGCGAGATCAATGGTCGCAGACGACTGCCTATTATTATTGGCAGCTTTGAAGCGCAAGCTATTGCCATTGAGATTGAAAAAATGACGCCAAGTCGTCCGCTTACGCACGACCTTTTTAAAAGTTTTGCCGAAGCTTATCACATAGCCATTCAGGAAATTATTATTTATAACCTCGTTGACGGCATCTTTTATTCTAAATTGATCTGTAATGATGGTAAAAAGACGCTGGAAATAGACGCGCGCACATCAGACGCGATAGCCTTGGCAGTTAGGTTTGATTGCCCAATTTATACGTATGAGTTTATTCTTTCAAGCGCGGGCATTGTAATTGAAGGCAATGAATTTGTTTATCTGGAAAACATATCTGAAACGCCCGAAGAAGTTAAACCCGTAAGTGCAGGAGGTGGCTATGCTACTTTAAGTACTGAAGAGTTAAAAACCAAACTACAGGAAGCGCTGGCAGAAGAATCATACGAGAAAGCGGCCAAGATCAGGGATGAACTGAATAAAAGGAAAGCGTCTTAACAGAGATTAGTGATTGGTGATAGCGATCAGTATTGTCTATTACGGAAACTCAACTAATCTTTAATCTTTCTTAACCAATCTTTCATATTCCAGCTTATTTCCCTAATTTCCCCTCTTAATTAACTGTATTTATTATCTATAGCGGGTCACCCATATGAATATTAAGTTTCGCTTGATTCTGTTAAACTTCATGCAATTTTTTATATGGGGGGCTTGGTTGCTAACCGTTGGTGCATATTGGTTCCAAAATAAGGGATGGTCTGGGGCACAATTCGGCGCTATCTTCTCTACTATGGGCATTGCCGCCATTTTCATGCCTACCATAACCGGCATAATTGCAGACAGGTATATAAACGCAGAAAAGCTATATGGCGTTATGCATTTATGCGGCGCGGTGGTATTATTTTGTCTGCCAATGGTGACTGATCCTAAAATTTTCTTTTGGGTTATCTTGCTAAATATGGTATTCTATATGCCTACTCTGTCGCTCTCTATAACAGTATGCTACTCCGCGTTAAAAAACCTCAATATGGATGTAATAAAGGTATTCCCTCCTATCCGCACGTGGGGTACCGTAGGTTTTATTGCGGCATTATGGACGGTGAGCTTAACACACAACGAAACCAGCGCCAATCAGTTTTACATAGCTTCAGCGGTGTCCTTGATATTAGGATTATATTCATTTACGTTGCCTAAGTGCGCACCTCTGTTTAAAAAGGCAACAGGTGTATTAGCTTCAGGCGACTTAGGTTTGAATGCCTTTAAATTGTTTAAGGATCCGCGGTTTGCTGTTTTCTTTGTCTTTTCGCTTTTATTAGGTGCTGCACTACAGCTAACCAATGCGTATGGCGATACATTTATTCATGATTTTGATGCCAACCCGGCATATAAGGACACAATAGCCGTAAAGTATCCGGCCATCATCATGTCTATTTCTCAGATATCAGAAACGCTTTTCATCCTCGCCATACCTTTCTTCCTGCGAAGATTTGGTATTAAGTACGTTATGTTGTTCAGTATGCTGGCCTGGGTACTTCGTTTTGGTTTATTTGCTTTTGGTGACCCTGCGGACGGTCTTTGGATGATCATTCTATCATGCATAGTTTACGGCATGGCGTTTGACTTCTTCAATATATCAGGTTCGCTATTCGTTGAAACGCAAACTACTCCCGAAATTAGAGGAAGCGCGCAAGGCCTGTTTATGATGATGGTAAATGGCTTCGGCGCGCTATCAGGCAGTTTGATAAGCGGAATTATTATTGATAATTTTTTTACCCTTGCAAATGGCAGTAAAGATTGGCATAACATATGGCTTGCTTTTGCGGGCTACGCTTTAGTAATAGCCATAATTTTCCCATTTGTGTTTAAATACAAACACAATGCAGCCTTAAAACATGCAATAGCACATGCTTAAATAAGTGCTAATTTGAGTTAAAAAATTCTATAACCTAAACTGAGGTTAAATAGGTTGATTTTGGTGGAGCCTGCGTCGTAACTTTGGCTGCTTAACCCTTTTTCGTAACGTAGATCAACAGATATTTTTTGAATATCAAGTCCGGCGCCTAATGTCCAGGCGAAGTTCTGGTCTTTGTAATTCAATTTGCTTGCGTTGGACGCAGCTGCACTAAAATTTTGATCCTTATTAATAGCAAACGAAAAAAGCGGTCCGGTGTAAAATCGTGCTCCAAAACCTAAAGCCCCAACTTTGCCTCCAAATAATACAGGTACATCTAAACTTGTAAATTTTGCTGCGCTGCCATCAACAACAACATTTTTACTGGTTACATAAGCCTCCGGTTGTACATTGAAGCCCAATGCGCCTATGCGAGCCCACACCCCTCCTAAATATCCTGCACGGTTGTCACTGGAAAAGGTTCCGGTTTTGGAGAGGCTGGTTAAGTTCACACCACCCTTAACACCAAACTGAAATTTAGGCAGTATTTGTGCCGATGCTGATAAGCCCATTACACAGCATATAACTGCCGCTAATATTTTTCTCATAATGAAGATATTGTTTAACAATAAATAGGTAAAAGCCTATTTTGTTTCGACTTGATGATGCAATTACTATTTCTTACCCGGACAAGAATCGCGAACGCATAATTCTGTTGGTAATACTATTGTTTCAAATTTGGTAAGTGGGTGTTCGTCTTTAATTAAATGGATAAGCATACGGGTGGCCTCTTTACCCATTTCAAAACCCGGTTGCGTAATACTGGTAAGTGGTGGATTCAAAATATCGGCTAAAATAGTATTACTAAAACCCAACAAAGCTACATCCTGAGGTACTCGTTTTTTCATTTCGTGCAGTAGCGATAAGGTAACCGTGGTTACTTTATCAAAAGCAGAGAATATAACATCAGGTGGCTCAGGTAAAGCAAAAAGCTCGTTTAAAGCTTCACGTAATTTCTCTCTATCACGTCCGGTACCGGCGCAATGTTTAATAAGGCTTTGATCTACGGTAAGGCCCTTATCTGTTAACGCTTTTTCATACCCGGCCAATCGCTCACGCATAACAGATGTCTCGTCTGCCGATGTGATATGTGCAATTCGTTTGTACCCTAAATTTACCAGATAAGCCGTCGAATCGTATGCACCTTTAAAATTCTCAACGGTAACCTTATGGGTATCCATATCATCAGTAACGCGGTCGAAAAAAATAATTGGCAAACCGTGTTGCTGTAGCTTTTTAAGGTGATCTATATTCTGGGTTTCGGTAGATATAGCCACTAACATACCATCTACAGAGCGGTGAGCCAAGTGATTTACGTTCTTTACTTCCAAATCGTACGACTCATGCGTTTGCGAAATGATGATGTTATACCCTTCATCATACGCTACAGACTCAATACCATTAATGATCTGCGAGAAGAATGGATTATCTACAGAAGATACCACTACGCCGATAGAATTACTGTGACCCTGTTTTAAGCTCTGCGCAATTAAATTAGGGCGGTAATTATTTTTCTTAGCGTAATCATTAACCAATTGCTTGGTTTTCTCGCTGATCTCGTAGCTATCGCTAAGCGCTTTTGAAACGGTAGACGCCGAAAGATTTAACGCTTTCGCGATATCATTCATCGTTAGAGCCTTGTAACTACTCATAAATCTGTATCGTTAATGGAGTACAAATATATAATATCTGCAATTAATCTAACTCCACCTGTTTCATTCTCGGCACCAGGACATGCATTATGCACCAGGCTAACAGGTATGCAATACCACAAACAAAGAACATAATGTAATAAGCGGTTTCAATCTGATCAATGGCCCTGTAATGCATAAACATCTTCTTTTGAACCAACCATGATAGCAAAACGCTACCAATTGAACCGAACATACCTCCTATACCTGTAACAGAACCAATAGCTTTTTTAGGAAACATGTCAGATACAGTAGTGAAAATATTTGCGCTCCATGCCTGGTGAGCCGATGTCGCTAAACCAATTATCAGCACCGCTAACCACATGTTAATATTACCCAATACCTGTGCGAATACAATTGGTATTACCGCAATGGCGTATATTAACATGGAAGTTTTACGCGCTTTAAATACCGGCCAGTTTTTATCAATCAATTTTTTAGGCAAGTAACCGCCAAACACGCTACCAAAAGTTGATATGGTATAAACCAGTGCTACCGGTAACGCTATATCGGTTCCTTTTAAGCCATATTGACTCTCTAAAAAATCAGGCAACCAAAAAAGATAGAACCACCATATAGGATCTGTTAAAAACTTACCTACAGAAAAAGCCCAGGTCTGCTTAAATTTTAACAAGCTGAACCATGATACTTTGGTACTTTCGGTTAGTTGATCGGCCCTGTCTTTTTCATCGGCATCACTGTTAATGTAATCTAACTCTGCTTTGCTAACTCTTTTTTGACGGGCGGGTATTTCATATATAGCCAGCCACAGTATCAGCCATATAAAACCAACCGAACCTGTGATGATAAAGGCCCACTTCCATCCCCAGGCTACTGCTATAAATGGCACAGTTAATGGCGCTACTATAGCGCCTATATTGGCACCTGAGTTGAATATACCGGTTGCAAAAGCCCGTTCTTTTTTGGGGAACCACTCCGCAGTAGTTTTTATGGCGGCGGGAAAGTTGCCCGATTCGCTCAAGCCTAATGCGGCACGCACTACACCAAAACCTAATGTGCTGTTAGCAAACGCATGACAAACAGCTGATACGCTCCATAATGCTGTAGCCCCAAAATAACCCATTTTAGTGCCTAACTTATCAATGAGCCTGCCCGATATGAGTAAGCCAACTGCGTATGATATTTTAAAGGCTATTTCAATGTTGGTATAGTCTCCATCGTCCCAGCTAAACTCTTTCGTCAGATCTGTTTTTAACAAACTGATCACTGCCCTGTCAAGGTAGTTAACGGTGGTAGCAAAAAATAGCAGTGCGCAAATGGTCCAGCGGAAATTGCCTGTTTTTGTTTGGTTCATTTTTGGTTTAATAGCTTAACTGACAATAATGTTTATTGCCTTAATATAGGTATTGAAAAATATAATGATTGGCAATTTTACAATTACTTGTCATAATTAACAGCAAATAGCAGTTTAATTTTTACGAAATCGAAATAGGCGAAACGCTTTAAACTAAGCCTTTATAGCGTAAATTTTACTGCGGGCATTCCCGCGTTTAAACTAATACTCGTATAATTGGTCTGTTAATCCAATTATACGCCGCTAAGGCCGATCATACAACATTAAATGCAAAAAATGAGAAAGACATTCATTTACAAATTAGCTTGCTTTGCAATTTTAGCTATCACTGCAAACACTGTTTTCGCGCAAAAAAAATGGACCGAAAAAACAGCTAAAGCCTGGGCCGAGAAAGGCGAATGGCGCAATGGTTTTAAACCAAAGCTCTCTGAAAGTGTGGATTACCTACAGTTTGCCGTTCAATATCATGCCAATAAACCTTTGTGGGATAGCGTATTTACCTACTTAGCTACTACCGACCTGCAAAACTTACCTGTTGGAACAAAACCAATCAGCGGAACTAACGCTTACGGTATAACTACAGATGGCCCTTTAAAAACATTTGATGTGAGCAGATGGGAAGTTCACGAAAAATACATTGACCTGCAAATGGTGATCAGAGGTAAAGAAAAAATGGGTAAGATGGCTCCTCCTTCAGATGCTAAATGGGCGACACCATTCAATGCTAACAGCGATATTGGTTTTTACGAAAGCTCACTTCCCGGCGAATATTTTGTTGGTGACCCGGAAACACTTTTAATATTCTTCCCTAAAACATCCCACCGCCCGGCTATTAAAACAGACGACGGACCGGATCGTGATAAAAAAATAGTGGTAAAAGTTAAAGCTGTTCCGCAGCAATAATTATCCATCTTACATAAAATAAAAAGAGGTATCACTTAACTGATGCCTCTTTTTATTTTACAACTATACAACATCACGCCGTATGTAAGCTTTGGTACATTTACTATATTGCCGTTAAATAATTTCTGTAAAAAATGCTTGAGCAATACGATCTGAATAATTTAATGGTGCTTGATATTGAGACCGTTCCGCAATACAGTACGTATGACCAGGTACCAGATCATTTAAAACTGCTTTGGGATAAAAAAACAGTTTATAACCGCAAAGAAGAAACCGCCGAAGACTTTTACCGTAACGCAGGTATCTGGGCCGAGTTTGGTAAGATCATTTGTATATCTGTAGGTATTTTCACCGGTGGCAGCGACATGGGTATGCGTATTAAATCTTTTGCAGGGCATGATGAGCGCGAGGTGTTGATCAATTTTTCTAAAATGCTGAAAGGACAGCCTAACACTTTGGTGCTTTGCGCGCATAACGGCAAAGAATTTGATTTTCCGTATCTGTGCCGCCGTATGCTTATAAATGGATTAACGCTGCCCGCACAGTTGGAGATTGCAGGCAAAAAACCATGGGAGATCAACCATTTAGATACCATGGAACTGTGGAAGTTTGGCGACTACAAAAGCTTCACATCATTAAACTTACTTACCGCCATATTTAACATACCAACCCCCAAAGACGATATTGATGGCAGCGTGGTTGGCGATGTTTACTGGAAAGACAACCAGTTAGAACGTATTTGCACGTATTGCCAAAAAGATGTGATTGCTACCGCGCAACTGCTAAGGCGCTACCGGGGCGAAGAATTAATATCCGATGATAACATTACCATAGTGGGCTAATATGTTAAAAGTTGAGAATTTAGCAGTTGATTTTAACATGCAAAACGGTGTGGTAAGGGCTGTTAATAGCATCAGCTTTGCGCTTAATAAAGGTGAAACCTTAGGTATAGTTGGCGAATCTGGGTCGGGTAAATCGGTTACCTCATTAGCATTGATGCGGTTGTTAAACACAAATGCGAATATATCTGGCAGCGCCCAACTGGAAAACTCAAATTTGTTTGAACTGAGTGAGAAGGAAATGCGCAGTATCCGTGGCAATAAAATAGCCATGATCTTCCAGGAGCCCATGACCTCACTTAATCCTGTGCTTACGTGCGGTTTTCAGGTTATTGAAGCGATACAATTGCATACCGGTTTAAATAAAACCAATGCAAAAGCTAAAGCAATTGAACTCTTCAACGAAGTACAGCTCCCCCGCCCTGAGGCTATATTTGACAGCTATCCGCATCAGTTATCGGGCGGGCAAAAACAGCGGGTAATGATTGCGATGGCGTTGGCCTGCGACCCGGAACTACTAATTGCCGACGAACCAACAACTGCTTTAGACGTTACCGTTCAAAAAACCATTATTGAGTTACTTCGCAAAGTAAAAAATGAGCGTGGCATGAGCCTCATTTTAATCTCGCATGATCTGGGTGTGGTAAGCGAAATTGCCGATAACGTTTTGGTGATGTACAGAGGAGATATTGTAGAGCAGGGTAGTGTTGCTGAACTTTTTAACAACCCGCAGCATCCTTACACCAAAGGCTTGCTGGCTTGCCGGCCATCTGTCAACATTCACCTAAAAAAACTGCCCGTAATCGCCGATTTTATGACCTATAAGTCGGCCACTGTTGAAACCATGAGACAATTGAACGGCTACCAACCGGGAGAGATAACAGCGCGGCGCGAAAAATTGTATAATAGCAAACCCATTTTAAAAGTTGAGAACCTAAGTACCTGGTTTAGCCAAAACGGAAGTTTATTTATTAGCAATAAAAATTTTGTAAAAGCGGTAAACAATGTGAGCTTTGAGGTTTATCACGGTGAGACTTTAGGATTAGTAGGAGAATCGGGTTGCGGTAAAACCACCCTTGGACGAAGTATACTTCGTTTAATTGAACCAACTGCAGGTAGCATAAATTTTCAGGGCAACGATATCAGGAAATTAAGCGGCGATGCTTTAAGAACCATGCGTCGTGACATGCAGATCATATTTCAAGACCCCTACTCGTCGTTGAATCCGCAGCTGACTATCGGTCAAGCTGTTCTGGAACCTTTACAAGTACACCGGCTTTACAATAACGATACGCAACGCACACAAAAAGTAAAGCAGTTATTAGATCTCGTTAACCTGTCGCCCGATCATTTCAATCGCTACCCGCATGAGTTTTCGGGCGGGCAAAGGCAGCGCATTGTAATTGCCCGAGCGCTGGCTCTGGAACCGAAGTTTATTATCTGCGACGAGTCGGTATCAGCGCTTGACGTATCTGTACAGGCACAGGTCTTAAATCTGATACGTCAGCTACAGGAAGAATTGGGCTTATCCTATATTTTTATTTCTCATGACCTGGCGGTGATCAGGCATATATCCGACAGGATGATGGTGATGAACAAAGGCGAAATTGTGGAAGCCGGTTATCCTGAAGATATTTATAATGCGCCTAAAGAAGCGTATACACGGAAGTTAATATCGGCTATACCAAGTGTGTATTAAAAGCGGTTTAACTTCATATTCACTATATTTGGAAAAATGGTTGTTGTAAAAGCAAATAACACGAACGCTAAAGCGTTATAAACAATGAAGCATTGCTATTAAGCACCAATCTAAAATTCTATCTATTCTATGTCTAAAAAGAAAAATAATAATTCCTCTATAAATAAGGTTCTCACCCAAATGGTGCTCGATGTTTTCGAGCAGAACGGAAATACACCGCTTAACTATAAACAGGTGTCGGCCAAACTAAATATACGTGACCCCGAATCGCGCGATGTGATACGGGATATAATGGACGAAGAAACCTTTAAGCAGGTTTTGAAAGAAGTATCTCCCGGTAAATTTCAATTACTTGAATTAAAAACCTTTGTTGAAGGCAAAGTTGATCTTACCAATGATGGTTCAGCCTTTATAGTTACGGACGACGAAGCAGAAAGCGACATTTTTGTTGCTCCACGCAAATTGCGTAATGCCCTGCACGGCGACCGGGTTAAGGTTTACGTATACGCAAAAACCAAGGGCCGCCGGAAAGAGGGAGAAGTGATTGAGATATTACAACGTGCTAAAACTGAGTTTACGGGCGTTGTAAAAATGTCTGACAGGTACGCTTTTTTAATACCTGACGACCGCAAGATGATGCACGACATCTTTATCCCTATGACGGAGCTCAACTCGGCCACCAATGGTATCAAAGCGGTTGCAGAAATTACCGACTGGCCGGCTGGAGCACGTAACCCGGTTGGGCGCATAAAACATGTTTTGGGCCAACAGGGGCAGAACGATACTGAAATGAATGCCATACTTGCAGAGTATGGTTTCCCGCTTTCCTTCCCTCTCGAGGTGGAACACGAAGCTGAAGCTATTCCGGCTGATATCAGTCTTGAAGAGATAGCTAAACGTCGCGATTTCAGAGATACGATTACCTTCACCATTGATCCTTTCGACGCGAAAGATTTTGATGATGCGCTATCCTTCAAAAAACTGGAAAATGGAAATTACGAAGTAGGCGTTCATATTGCCGATGTGGCGCATTACATTATTCCTGATTCGCCTTTGGATAAAGAGGCTTTTGAGCGAGGAACATCTGTATATCTGGTTGACAGGGTTATACCTATGTTACCAGAACGTTTGTCGAATGGTTTGTGCTCACTTCGCCCCAATGAAGACAAGCTTTGCTTTGCTGCCGTTTTTGAACTGGATGATAACGCCAACATTGTAAATGAATGGTTTGGCAAAACAGTTATCCACTCTAACCGCCGCTTTACTTATGAAGAAGTGCAGGAAGTAATTGAAACCAAAGAGGGTGATTTTAAAGAAGATATTTTAAAGCTGAACGAACTGGCTTACATTCTGCGCGACCGCAAATTCAAAAACGGCGCTATCAGCTTTGAAACTACCGAGGTTAAATTCAAACTCGACGAAAAAGGCAAGCCCGTTGGCGTTTATGTAAAGGAGCGCAAAGACGCGCATAAACTTATTGAAGACTTTATGCTGTTGGCCAATCGCAAGGTTGCCGAATTTATATCCAAAAAAGGTAAAGGCAAACATAAATACACCTTTGTTTATCGCGCACACGATTCGCCAAAGCCCGACGCGCTGGCCAGCTTCGCGCAGTTTGCTTCAAGGTTTGGTTATAAGATCAATACTAAATCTGATAAAGAAGTAGCACGCTCACTAAATCATCTTATGGAAGATGTAGAAGGCAAAAAGGAGCAGAACGTACTTACACATTTGGCTATACGCTCAATGGCGAAGGCCATTTATACCACCAAAACCAGTAGTCATTATGGTTTGGCGTTTGATTATTATACACACTTTACCTCTCCTATTCGCCGCTATCCGGATGTGATGGTGCACCGTTTGTTGTTTCATTATTTAAATGGCGGGCAGTCTGTTAATGCCGAACATTACGAGAAGTTAAGTCAGCATAGCTCTCAAATGGAAAAACGCGCTGCTGATGCTGAACGCGCTTCGGTTAAATACAAACAGGCGGAGTATCTGGAAGACCACATAGGTACAATATATGATGGGGTTATATCAGGCGTTACAGAATGGGGAATGTATGTAGAGATCATCGAAAATAAATGCGAGGGAATGATCCGTTTGCGTGATATCTCTGATGATTTTTATACTTTAGACGAGAAAAACTTTGCCATCATTGGTCAGCGTAAAAAGAAGATTTACCGACTTGGCGATGAAGTACAGATCAAAGTTAAACAAGTTGATCTTACCAAAAAGCAAATAGATTTTTCGCTGGTTCAGGGTTAACAAAGCCTGACAATACATACATGAGAGATATAAACGAATTACAGGTAATTATACAGAAAGCGGTTGAAAAAATTCAGTTCCCGGCGCATCCATCAAAACTTTACGAACCCATAGCGTACATACTGGATATGGGCGGCAAACGTATGCGCCCTGCCCTGCTTTTAATGGCCTGCGACCTGTTTGACGGCGACATTGAAAAAGCCATTCCTCCTGCCCTGGCTATTGAAGTATTTCACAACTTTACGCTGATGCATGATGATATCATGGACAATGCCCCGCTCAGACGCGGACGCGCCACTGTTCATGAACGCTGGAATTCAAATACAGCTATACTTTCAGGCGACGTTATGTTGATTGAGGGATATAAACTCATTATGCAAGTAGAGGATCATCTGCTACGCACCATACTGAACATTTTTAACGATACTGCGGTGGGCGTGTGTGAGGGGCAGCAGTTGGATATGGAGTTTGAAGACCGCGCTGATGTAAGCATACCTGAGTATATTGAAATGATACGCCTTAAAACAGCGGTAGTACTGGGTGGCGCTTTAAAAATTGGCGCGTTGGTGGGTGGAGCTGATATGAGAGATGCTGACCTGTTGCTCGAGTTTGGCGAAAACCTGGGCTTAGCCTTTCAGTTGCAGGATGATATATTGGACGTTTACGGAGATCCGAAGAAGTTTGGCAAACAAGTAGGTGGCGATATCTTGTCTAACAAAAAAACCTACTTACTCATTAAAGCGCTTGAACTGACTGAAGGTGCAGCCAAAGATGATCTGAACAACTGGCTTTCTGCAGCAAAGTTTGATTCCGCTAATAAAGTAGCAGCGGTTACAGAAATTTACAATACTGTTGACGTTAGGCACCATGCAGAAAGTGCTATGCAGTTTTATGCTGAAAAAGCATTTGCCGCGTTAGATAGTTTAGGTATCGCTAAAGATAAAAAAGACTACCTGAGAAACTTTGCTGACAGCTTGATGGTGAGGGAAAATTAGTAACTTGGTTCTATGAAGAGAACCTTACTAACCTTATTTATTGCACTTTGCGCATTTACAGTAAAAGCTCAAAGCGATACTATTGCAAATAAAATATACCTCGCTACCGACAAAGCACCGGAGTTTCCGGGAGGGTTAAAAGAGTTTGCTACATTTCTTGCTAAAAATATACGGTACCCTGTTAAGTCCAGAACGCGGGGTAAACAAGGCCGTGTATTGGTTACGTTTGTTATAGAAAAAGATGGACAGATCACTAATAGTAAGGTAATTCGTCCTACGGTAGACGACCTTGATGCAGAAGCCTTGAGGGTTGTTAATCTTTCTCCTAAGTGGAACCCGGGTATTGTTAATGGAGAGCCCGTGCGTACACAATTTACCTACCCTATTAATTTTGTACTTCCAATGAGTAAAGCTTTAACTTTTTTTGGTTCAAATTAATAAGTGCTTATATTTATTAACCAGTTAAGTTAAAGCACAAATTACATTTACGGTTATGAAAAAGGTATTTCTCACTTTACTTGCTGTTGTGTTTGTATTAAGTTTACAAGCGCAACATCCTGCCGTTAACACAGGCGTTAATGTAATGGTAAACGATGCCGATGCCATGCCCGAATACGAAGGCGGCATGGAGAAATTCTACAAGCGCTTAAAACGCATTCCTTATACCTATTGGGACAGGCTGAACCTTCGCAAAGGCAAAGTATATCTGCTAATGGCTATTGAAAGCGATGGGCGTTTAAGCGATCTTAAAGTCGTGCGTGGCCTGTCAGTAATTCAGGATAAAGAGATCCTTCGCGTAGCTAAAAAATTGGACCGCTGGAAACCTGCCACTAAAAATGGTATTCCTGTTCGGGTGGTTTGCTCAGTCCCCATCAACTTTGAGTTACTGGACAAAGTTGACCCCGATTCCAACTTTAATGTACTTTAAACAGTCACATCCTTTCCGCACAATAATTTATCGGTGCTTTGCTTAAAGCCGTTATTTTTATT
Organism: Mucilaginibacter auburnensis; assembly: GCF_002797815.1. NCBI lineage: Bacteria > Pseudomonadati > Bacteroidota > Sphingobacteriia > Sphingobacteriales > Sphingobacteriaceae > Mucilaginibacter > Mucilaginibacter auburnensis. The sequence goes on along the minus strand of NZ_PGFJ01000001.1, from coordinate 2,038,287 downwards.
AACTTTTCCAACATTAACTGAATTATTATACGTATGAAGAAATACTTATTTCTGCCTGCACTTGCATGCAGTTTTTTCATGGGCGCTAAAGCCCAGAAATTAACCATCCCGGAACGTATCGCCCCCAGCTACACCAACGGTACCCGTACAACCGACGGCAAGCCCGGCAAAAACTGGTGGCAAAACCGTGCGCGGTATGAAATCAATGTAAACGTAGCACCACCAAATAAACTGGTAAGCGGGACAGAGCACATTGTTTATTTTAATAACAGTCCGCATAGGCTTGATAGTTTGAACATGAAACTAATCGTAAATGTTCACCGTGCAGGGCGAAGAAACGCCGCGCCTAATATAGCACAAGGCGTTACTGTTGACCAACTAAAAATAAATGGCACTCCAGCTGTATGGGATAATGCCGCAGCCACTACTACCAATTATATGTTGCCTTTGCCTAAAGCATTGATGCCGAAAGACTCCGTGGCAATGGACATAACCTGGCATTTTGAAATAGCCGACGGAAAAGATCGCGACGGTGCCATTGACCCAACCACTTATTTCCTGGCTTATTTTTATCCGCGCGTTGCCGTGTTTGATGATTATCAAGGCTGGGACAAGCAGCCGCATACCGGCTCGTTAGAGTTTTATAATGACTTTAATGACTATACGCTAAATGTTACCGCGCCAAAAAACTTTGTTGTATGGGCAACAGGCACGCACACCAATCCGGATCAAGTGCTGCAGCCTGAATATGCAAAACGATTTAAAGCGTCTTTAATCAGCGATTCTACTATCCGCATTGTAACACCTGAAGATCTCGCTTCAAAAAACATTACGGCTCAGAATGCTACTAATACCTGGACATTCACATCAAAAAACATAAGTGACGTTACCGCAGCTATCAGCGACCATTATAATTGGGATGCTGGCAGTGTTGAATTGGACAGCAAAACCCACCGCCGTGTAAGTGCCCAGGCAGCGTATGATAATTCAGCACAAAGTTTTGCCCGTTCTGTACAATTCAGCCGTTATTCTTTGAAATGGTTCTCTGACAATTGGCCAGGCATACCGTATCCGTTTGAAAAGAGCGTAGCAGTACACGGCTATGCGGATATGGAATATCCTATGATGATGAATGACAGCAAACAAACTGACGCAACATTTGCACAATTGGTACAAGATCATGAACAAGCGCATACATATATGCCGTTCTATATGGGTATCAATGAAAGCCGCTATGCTTTTATGGATGAAGGCTGGGCCACCACATTTGAATACCTGATAGGTATAAGCGAAAAGGGGCAGAAAGCGGCAGATGAGTTTTATAAGGCCTTTCGCGTTAACGGATGGACCCGCGGCAAACATGACCAAGAAAACCCGATCATCACCCCTTCCCCCGAAGTTACGTTTTCACCAGGAAGCAATGCGTACGGCAAGCCATCATTAAGTTATTTAGCGTTGAAAGATTACTTAGGTGATGCCTTGTTTAAAAAAGCTTTGCACTATTACATGAACAATTGGAATGGGAAACACCCTATTCCGTGGGATTACTTTAACGCAATGAAAGCCGGCTCGGGTAAAAATCTTGATTGGTTCTTTTATAATTGGTTCTACACACCTTCATACATCGACTTAACTTTACTTTCAGTTACTAAAACCGGAAGTGACGCAAAAATCGAAATAAACAATAAAGGCGGTTTTGCCATTCCATTTGACGTAAATGTAACTTATACTGATGGCTCAACCGAAACGTTCCATCAAACCCCTGCTGTTTGGGAAAAAGACCAAAAAAACATCAGCCTTAAGTTAAAAGCAAGTAAAGAGCTTAAAGAAGTTAAACTTGACGGCGGCATATTTGTAGACGCCAACGCTATTGATAATACATGGAAGAATTAATAAAAGCTGTGGCAATAAAAAAGCCCTTATCATTTTGATAAGGGCTTTTTTATTTATGTTTTGAACCTGAAATTACTCAGCAGCAGCTTCTGTTTCTTCAGCAGCTTCAGCTTTTTTCACAGGTGCTTTTTTAGCTTTTGGAGCTTCTTCAGCAACTACAGCCGGAGCAGCATCTTCTGCTACAGGAGCAGTAGCAAAAGGCAAAACAGAAACGTATGAACGGTTATCTGCTTTCTTTTTGAAAACCACCTGACCATCAGCCAATGCAAATAAAGTGTGGTCTTTACCTAAACCTACGTTAAGGCCTGGGTTGTGTTGTGTACCACGCTGACGAACGATGATGTTACCGGCAATTGCTGGCTGACCACCAAATATTTTGATACCTAAACGTTTGCTGTGCGACTCACGACCGTTTCGTGAACTACCGGCTCCTTTTTTATGTGCCATTTCTAATTATCTTTATGATCTGTTAAAAACAGACCGGTGTTTAACTTAAATTATAATGATATACCAGTGATCTCGATCTTGGTAAATTGCTGACGGTGACCGTTTTTCTTTTTGTAACCTTTTCTTCTTTTCTTTTTGAAGATAATTACTTTATCACCTTTTAAATGAGACACGATCTTAGCCGATACTTTAGCGCCTTGCAAATCAGAACCTAATTTGAATTTACCTTCGTTTTCTGCTAACAACACATTGTCAAATTCAATACTAGCGCCCTCGTCACCTTGTAATCTGTGTACAAAGATCTGCTGGTCTTTAGCAACTTTAAATTGCTGTCCGGCTATACTTACTATTGCGTACATGGTTTGTTATTTGTTTTGTTTTAAATTTCGAGGTGCAAATATAGAAATAAGTATTTCAATAAACAATACTCAATTACTTTTTCTGCCTGCCTTCTGCCTGGCCCATAACCAGGTCAATCTCCTTTATCATTTGCTTGTTAGCGTCTATTAATTTCGGGTCGCCAACGTAGTTCTGGTCAAATACTACACGTTTGCTTTTACGCTTGTAAGTAAACTCAATTATATAGCGTAATGGTTGCAGGCCGGCTTTAACGCTATCGCCAGTTTCATCCTTAGGGAAATCCCAAAAACCTTGCATTGCGGCCTTGCGGTGTAAATAAAGCAGATCATCATTACTTAAGTGTAATTTGGTTCTTACTACAGAATCCTTACTGTCCACATATTGATAATTGCCTGTTTTTGAATCGTAAGTGTTTTGCAGGCTGCCTCTCGGTCCAAATTGGAATGAAAATGACTCAAACTCTGTAAACTTATATGGAGCGTTTTTTATCATGATGCTGTAGTAGTAAACACAGTATATTAAGAACGGCAGCGTGATACAAATAGCGAGAAATATTTTTTTCCCTTTAGATAATTGATACATCTATTTTAAATGAGTGAATGAGCGAATTAGTGAATGAGCGAATTAGTGAATGAGCAATTTATCGAACTCTTTCACTTTAGCGCGCAAAGATACAATTAAAACATATTTGACAATTGAAGATTAAACAGCTTCGCTACCATCCAGTTCTCCCTCCCATTTACTTACAACGGCAGTAGCCATAGCGTTGCCCAACACATTCGTTGCTGAGCGGCCCATGTCTAATAGCGGATCTATACCAATAAGCAAGGCCAAACCTGCTTCGGGAATATTGAACATCGCAATAGTGCCTGCAATAACTACAAGTGATGCACGCGGTACACCCGCAATGCCCTTACTCGTTAGCATCAGCACCAACAACATAGATATTTGCTGCGCGAAAGAAAGATGGATATTATAAGCCTGCGCCAGAAAAATAGATGCAAAGGTCATATACATCATAGAGCCATCAAGGTTGAAGGAATAGCCTAAGGGCAACACAAAACTTGCTATTTTATTGCTGCAACCAAAGCGCTCTAACTCCATTAACAATTTTGGATAAGCAGCCTCGCTTGTTGAAGTACTGAAAGCTATGAGCATAGCGTCTTTTATTTTACCAATAAGGTTAAATACACGAGACTTTAATACAATAAAACCCGCAAATGCTATTACTATCCATAACACCAATAACGAGAAGTAAAATTCTCCTATAAAAATAGCGTAGGTTGATATAATGCCCAAGCCCTGCTTGGCCACAATAGCTGTGATAGCGCCAAAAACTGCAAAAGGTGCAAACCCCATTATAGAAGTTGTTATTTTCATGATTACGTGGGCGATAGCATCCATAGCTTTGATAACAATCTCCCCTTTCTCCCCTATTGAAGCAGTAGCCACACCGAAAAACAAAGAGAATACAACAATTTGCAATATTTCGTTGGTAACCATCGACTCAAAAAAGCTTTTAGGAAAAACGTGAGTTATGAAATCTTTCAGGGAGATAGCTGCTTTTTGGATGCCTGTGCTAACGTGCGAATCGGGCAGCATAATATTCATCTTTGCACCCGGTTGAAAGAAGTTAACTAATAACATACCCAACAACAGTGACACTAATGTAGCGCTGATAAACCAAAGCAAAGTTTTCCCACCAATACGGCCAACTGCCTTTATATCACCAACTTTGGCAACGCCCACCACAAGCGTGGTAAACACTAACGGGGCAACTATCATTTTTATCAGTCGTAAAAATATATCGCTTAAAATGGTAAAATATTCTACCTTGCTTTCACGCTGACTGTTGCTTTCTGTTCTGATTTTGACCTGCTCGGCACGTTGTACTTTTAGTTGAGCATATTGCGCAGTGGTAGTATCTGTTGACGAGGCTATGCGGCTATCAATTGTTTTAATAACATTTTCGGCCGAGCTGATGTTATTATTATAATCGCTTAAAACGGAAGTGTTATAAACATAACCTACAATAATACCGGCAACCAGCGCTATAAAAATGTACAGCGTGAGTTTGTTTTTTTTCATATTTGGACAATATCAGTTAATGAGCATTTGCCTAAAATAAACATTAATTACTACATGAGTACCACCACTTACGGGTTACAGGATATCAAAAAAGAAATTCAACACCTATCTGCCTTGCAGTTAACCGACCTGTGCTTACGTCTGGCAAGGCACAAAAAGGAGAACAAGGAGTTAATAGCCTATTTACTTTTTGAAGCCGATAACCAGGCTGCCTTTATTGAAAAAGTTAAAGCCGAAGTTGGATTTATGTTTAGCCAAATGCCGGTGCAAAGTTACAATGCTGCCAAGTATATGCGAAAGATTTTAAGATTAATAGGCAAATACGTAAAATTTATAGCTGAAAAAGAGGCAGAAATTGAACTGCTGCTTAATTTTTGCAATAACTATTTACAGTATGCTGATCGTAAAAGCAGCTATAAACCGCTACGCCTGATACTAACCCGGCAGATTGAAAAAATAAAAACAACTATTGCTAAACTGCACGAAGACGTACAGGCTGATTTTATAAGTGAATACGACCAATTATTAGATAACGCCGAAAAAAAACACTCCTGGTTCAGCAAGAAACTTTACGTGTTGTAACATACTGCCTATATTAGCGTCATAATAAGAAAACCATTAACTGAACGTGTCAGACAAGGAAGCTGTTTTTAAGCAGATATTTCAGGCCAACTCAAAAAAGATATACCATTTATGCTATGGTTATACCGGCGATGATGACGCGGCTAACGATCTGCTACAGGAAACTTTTCTAAAAGTCTGGCAAAATCTGGAGAAGTTTCGTAACCAGGCAATGATATCTACGTGGATATACCGTATTGCCGTGAACACGTGTTTAACCTATTTACGCTCGGAGAAAAGACAGGCTAAAGATGAGCTGACGCCGGAACTGGCCGATTCAAAACCTGAAGATTATTCGCCAAAGAACGAACAGGTGGCGTTATTGTATAAATGTATATCAAAGCTGGAGGAATCAGAAAGGATCATTATCACCATGGTGTTAGATGAGCTTCCGTATCCGGAGATAGCAGAAATATCCGGTATATCCGAGGGCAATCTAAGGGTGAAGATATTTCGTATAAAACAAAAATTAACAGAATTATATAATCAATATGAAAGACTTTGATCATTTAATGTCGGTTTGGCAGGAACAGCCAAAACGGGATCAGCTTTCAGTAGATGACGTGCTGAAGCAGGTGAAGAAGGGAATTAGCGGGATGAGCAGTAAGCTGTTTTGGAATATAACCGGTATGGGGGCCTGCTTAGTAGGCTTGTTTGCGGCTATGCTGTTTTTTGTGTTTACATCTTGGGTTACTTACGTTGGGCTTACTATAATACTCATTACCATGTTATTATATATCATGATGATGGTGCGCGACTACCGTATTATAAGCAAACAGGATGTAACCATTAACCCAGCCGAGTATTTGCAAAGCCTTAAAGAGTATCAAAAAAACCGTACCGAAGTGTATGGTTGGCTGTATTACCTTTATGTAATTTTAATGAGTACAGGATTACTTTTGTACTTTTTTGAAGTGTTAGAAAGTTCGTCAGCAATATTTAAAATAATAGCCTACAGCAGTTATGCGCTGTTCATTTTATTCTGTAGCTCGTACATACGTTCACACTTTGTAAAAACCGAGCAGGAGAAACTTAATTTGATGATAGACAGGTTGGTACGATTGCAAGAGCAGTTTGATTAACTTACTGCAGCCATCTCATCTTCATGAGAGGTAGTTTGCCAATCAATATCACTTTATCCTACCTTACGTTAAAGACTAAAAAAGGCTTAACCAGCGAAGTGTTGTCATCCGAAGTAAAACATCTGTTTTAATAATAAAAAGCGTATATTTTATTTAGCTTTGCTACAACAGCATGACTAATAATCCTTATCCTATAGCGCTTAAAACAGTTTTCACATTAAGCATTTTGCTTTATGTAATATCTCTTACCCAGGAAGGTTTTTGCACGGTAACGCGTTGTGGCGGTAACTGGAACGGATTTGCTATGGTGGCATTGGGCGCCATAGGTGGTATTTTAAGTGCTGCCGGTTTGGTTTGGTACGCAAATCCACTACTTTGGGCTGCGTGGTGGTTCCTAAAAAAACAACCCAAAAAAGCCATCTACTTCAGCGGCGCGGCAACTGCAATTTCCTTATCATTCTTGCTTTTCACCGAAATTGCCGATCAGCAACCCGGCCGGGAATCATACATTACCGCTTATAAAGCAGGTTACTGGTTATGGGTAGCCACAATGATAGCGACGCTATTAGGTAGTATTGTACTATTTTTCATAAAGAAACAATTTGGAGAGGAAGAAGAAAGATATTACCCCTATTGAGTAGTTGATGAGCTGTATTCAGAGTTAATCATCGTTCTTTTTTTCAGGCTTCAAATAAGTTCGAATAAACCAATAATTTTGTATTTGATCAAATGCTATGAAACAAGTTGTAATTGTATCAGCAACCCGTACACCTATTGGTAGCTTTGGCGGCAATTTATCAGCCTTTACTGCAACTCAACTGGGCGGTTTTGCAATAGCTTCGGCAATAAAAAAAGCCGGTATAACGCCGAACAGCGTGCAAGAAGTTTTGATGGGTAATGTGTTGTCTGCCGCATTAGGTCAGGCTCCTGCAACACAGGCTGCCATGTTTGCAGGTCTGCCGTATTTACCCGCTACTACTGTTAACAAAGTTTGCGCATCAGGTATGAAGGCAATAATGCTTGCAGCTCAAAGCATATCGCTGGGTCAAAATGAAATTGTTGTGGCAGGTGGCATGGAAAGTATGAGCAATGTGCCTTACTATCTGGATAAGGCGCGTACAGGTTACCGCTTAGGGAATGGTCAACTTATGGATGGTTTGTTAAAAGATGGCTTGTGGGATGTATATAACGATTATCACATGGCTTCGGCTGCTGAGCTGTGTGCTACTGAATGCAACATCGGCCGTGAGCGACAGGACGAATACGCTATTGAGTCGTACAAAAGGGCGTTAAAGGCACAATTGAAAGGAAAATTCATTGATGAATTAACTCCTTTGGAAATAAGAGACAAGAGCGGTGCGACGACGCTTATTTCAGAAGACGAAGAACCTAAAAAAGTAAAATTTGATAAAATACAACAGCTGAAGCCGGTATTTAAAGCGGATGGCACTATAACAGCCGCTAATGCATCTGCCTTAAATGATGGAGCCGCAGCGCTGGTGTTAATGAGCGATGAAAAAGCAACTGAATTGGGCTTACAACCCCTGGCCCGCATACTATCTTATGCCGATGCTCAGCAGGCTCCCGAATGGTTTACTACAGCACCTGCAAAAGCTCTTCCACTGGCACTTCAAAGAGCAAATTTGTCTTTGAGTGATATCGACTACTTCGAAATAAATGAAGCTTTCTCTGTTGTAGCGATAGCCAATAATCAACAGTTGGAGATTGATCCTGCAAAAGTGAACGTTAATGGCGGCGCCGTATCGTTGGGACATCCGTTAGGTGCATCAGGCGCACGCATTATTGTAACCTTGCTTAATGTATTGCAGCAAAACAACGGCAGGTACGGTGCTGCCGGCATATGTAACGGAGGCGGCGGAGCAAGCGCAATTGTTATTGAAAATTTACGTTAACGCATATAACAATTAGATAAATAGTGATCAAAAAATTATTCCTTTTATTTATCGCTCTCCTGGGTCTTAGAGAAGGCTATGCGCAATTCTCGCAAAAGGACATCACTACACTAAATATGTACCGTGATAGTTTAAAACACCTCGGCGCTGAAATAGTTAATAATCCAGGCGAACCTGAACGAAAAAACGCCAATTACGTATTTATAAAAACGCTGGTAAGCGCGCTTAAAACGCCCAATTCCTATTTATATAAGTTTGATTCTGTAAAAACTATTAGTGTCCTTAACTCGCCCGATAATCGTTTCAGAATATTTAGCTGGCATATTGCGCATGATGATGGCAGCTACCGCTTTTACGGTGCAATACAGATGAACACCGGCGGGCCTCTGAAATTATACCCTTTAGAAGACTACTCGCCGCTGATGGCTCATCCGGAAGATACGGTTACCAGCAATGCCAAGTGGTATGGCGCGCAGTACTATACCATCATCCCGGTACAGGGCGCTGATCCGCATTACGTTTTATTGGGATGGAAAGGTTACACCGACCGATCAACCAAAAAGGTAATAGATGTGCTTACCTTCAGAAATGATAAGCCGGTATTAGGTATGCCAATTTTTGCAAGCAAAGAAAAGAAGCGTAACAGGGTGGTTTTTCAATATACCCGTCAGGCTTCCATGCTGCTACGTTACGTGCCTGGGGAGAACCTGATCGTTTTTGATAACCTGGCAGCTCCGGATAAAAAATCAAAAGATAAGCCTGAAACCTACGGCCCTGATTTGAGTTACAACGGTTACAAGCTAAAAAATGGCAGATGGGAATTGATTGAAGACCTGGATATGCGCAATGTGCCCAATGAAAGTGATGCCAGTTATATAGACCCTAAACCTACAGAAATGCCTCGATTGGAAGTTAAACCTGTTCCCCGAAAAACAGTCCAGTAATAGCTTGTAAAGTAACTATGGCCTGTTAGTTAGCAAATTTGTATTTACAATATAAATAGTATTTTCGTACCATTAAACTGATCTTATGTCCGAAACAATAACTGCGGCCACCGCAGCAAATAAACCGCGTTACCCTAAAAGTATTCCTTTTATTATTGGCAATGAAGCAGCTGAACGCTTCAGTTTCTACGGGATGCGTTCCATTCTGGCGACCTTCCTGGTGGCGCAGTTCTTTAACCCAACAATGAATCCGGCGCTGCAAACAGTTGCTGAAGCTAAAGCCAATGAGAGCACCCACTTTTTTGTTACCCTTGCTTACACCCTACCTTTCATAGGCGGCTTAGTTGCCGACTGGTTTACAGGCAAATATAAAATCATTCTTTACATATCAATTGTTTATTGTTTTGGCCACCTTTTTCTGGCAATATTTGAAAACAACCTTGATATGTTCCTGGTGGGTTTATTGCTGATAGCTATTGGTGCCGGTGGTATAAAATCGTGCGTGTCAGCTAACGTAGGCGACCAGTTTGACAAAACAAACGAAAGTTTAATGTCAAAAGTTTACGGCTGGTTCTATTTCAGCATTAATTCGGGTTCGGTAATTGCAACAGTGCTGATTCCCTGGGTTTATGATCAGTACGGCCCTAGTATGGCATTTGGAATTCCGGGCTTGTTGATGGCGCTGGCTACTATCATATTCTTTTTAGGCCGCAAAAAATATGTCCGTGTGCCTCCAAGCGGTATAAACAGAAATAACTTTGTTTTTATATCTGTTTACGCGCTGTTAAACATGGGCAAGAAAAAGAAAGGCGAATCATTACTTGATGTTGCCAAAGGTAATTACGATCCTGAAAAAGTTGAAGGTGTTAAAGCCGTTTACCGTGTAATGTCTGTGTTTGCTTTTGCTCCTATATTCTGGGCCATGTGGGATCAAAATCTATCTGAATGGGTTTTACAGGCTGAGAAATTAGACAGACACATTAATCTGGGATTTGTTAATTTTACAATTTTACCAGGACAGGTACAAACTGCTAACCCGGTATTTTTACTAACATTCATTCCTTTATTCACCTATTTTGTTTATCCATTTTTTGATAAAATAGGATTAAAAACCACCCCGCTGCGCAGAATTGGAACAGGTTTAGCTTTAACCGCTTTGTCATTTGTAATTATAGCGATAGTACAGGAGAGCGTTGACAAAGGTGGCCATCCGTCTGTATGGTGGCAAATATTTGCTTACGTTGTTTTATCTGCTGCCGAAGTATTGGTATCTATTACAGGGCTTGAATATGCTTATACACAGGCTCCTAAATCGATGAAAAGTACAATGACGGCTATTTGGTTATTAACAGTAGCAGCGGGTAATCTGTCTGTGGCTTTAATAAACGGAAATATTTCAGAAGGAGGTTTTTTTGCACAATTTACGGGCGCCGATTTCTATTGGATGTTTGTAATAATTTGTGCTGCTTTTTTCGTTGCCTTTTTGTTTATATCTCCACGTTTAAAAGAGCGCAGTTACGTTGGTGTTGATGACAACGAAGTAATTGCAGAAACTAACAATTTATAAAGTAGCTCAACGTTATACAGCAGGACCAAATAACAGGTCCTGCTTTTTTATTTTTTAAAGCCGCTATTTCTGTTATTTTAGCCGAAATTTAAAGCTGCATTATCTAAATCAATAAGTGCCTGATAGCTTAGTTATTATACCCACATACAATGAGCGCGAGAACATCGAGAAGATGATCCGTAAGGTATTTTCTTTGCCTCATGACTTTCATATACTAATTGTTGACGACGGATCACCCGATGGTACCAACATCATTGTAAAATCATTAAGAAACGTTTACCCGGATTCTCTTTTTATTGAAGAGCGTGCAGGGAAACAAGGTCTTGGCACTGCTTACATCCATGGATTTAAATGGGCCATAGCACATAAGTATGACTATATTTTTGAAATGGATGCTGACTTTTCGCACAATCCTGAAGATCTGCTGCGTTTAAGGCGCGCTTGTGTTGAAGGAGCAGATGTAGCTGTTGGCTCGCGTTATATAAAAGGTGTAAATGTGGTTAACTGGCCCATGAGTCGTGTGCTAATGAGTTATTTTGCGTCCGTATATGTTCGATTTATCACCCGCGTTGACATTCAGGATTTCACTGCCGGATTTATGTGCTACAAACGCAAAGTTTTAGAAACTATAGTTTTAGACAAGATAAAATTTGTAGGCTACGCTTTTCAAATCGAGATGAAATACACCGCTGTAAAACATGGCTTTTCGGTTAAGGAAGTGCCCATTATATTTACAGATCGAACCGCCGGCGAGTCAAAGATGTCAAAAGGCATATTTAAGGAGGCTTTTTTCGGCGTTATCCAAATGCGGATAAATGCAATTTTCAGGAAGTATCCCGAGGGATGATTTAGCCGAAAGCGACAATTTTGACTATTGTCATTCAAATTATCTTTCGGACTTTCTAACTTGCGGACTTTCCGACTCATAAAAAAATGCTAAATTCGTTGGCAATGAACGAAAATCTCGATCCCAACCTTGAGAACCTCACTCCTGTAGAGCGCGACATTGAGAAAGCGCTTCGTCCACAGGCTTTTGAGGATTTTACAGGTCAGCATAACATACTCGCCAATTTAAGAATATTTGTACAGGCAGCGCGCCAACGCGGCGAAGCGCTCGACCATGTTTTATTGCACGGCCCTCCCGGATTGGGAAAAACAACACTATCGCATATCATAGCCAATGAAATGGGCGTTGGTATCAAAATAACATCCGGGCCGGTACTTGATAAACCGGGAGATCTCGCAGGCCTGCTTACCAATCTGGAGAACGGAGACATTTTATTTATTGACGAAATACACCGCTTAAGTCCGTTGGTTGAAGAGTACCTGTATTCGGCAATGGAAGATTTTAAGATAGATATTATGTTGGAGAGCGGACCCAACGCCCGCTCGGTGCAGTTATCTTTAAACCCTTTCACCCTGGTTGGCGCTACCACACGCTCCGGTTTATTGACTGCGCCACTTAGGGCTCGCTTTGGCATCAATTCCAGATTAGAATATTATGATGCGAAGTTGCTTACTACTATCGTTTTGCGTTCTGCCTCTATTTTAAAAACTCCGATTAGTGATGAAGGCGCTTATGAAATTGCCCGCAGAAGTCGTGGTACGCCACGTATAGCTAATGCGTTGTTAAGAAGAACACGAGATTTCGCGCAGATAAAAGGCAACGGACGCATTGACACCAACATTGCTCAATATGCACTTAACGCGTTAAACGTTGATGAACACGGTTTAGATGAAATGGACAACAAAATATTGTCAACCATTATCGACAAGTTTAAAGGCGGTCCGGTAGGCTTAAAAACCATCGCTACCGCCGTTGGTGAAGATGAAGGAACCATTGAAGAAGTTTACGAGCCATTTTTAATACAGGAAGGTTTTCTGATGCGTACCGCACGCGGCCGGGAAGCTACAGAGAGCGCTTACAAGCACCTTGGTAAAATAAAACCAGGTGGTACTCCTTCATTATTTTAATCAATAATTTGCGGCAAACAGTTTTGTATATATTTGTTTTAAAAGCAAAACTTTAAATCCGCTTTTGCATTATATCTACTATGTTAAAATCATACCAATCGTTACTGCTGGCGAGTTTAATGCTTGCTACTTCATGCCAGTCAAAATCAGAAAAAAAGGGCGCTGTAGGCGATTCAATCCCTGCTGCGAATACCAAAGTTGCAAATGAACCTGCCGCTCCAACAGGGCCGGTAAAAATTGATAAGGAAGCCATTATGGCGCGCAAGCAAGTGCCTATACTTTGCTACCACCAAATACGTGACTGGCGACCAAAAGATTCAAAAGGAGCTAAAGACTATATCGTTCCGGTCGCAGCTTTCAAAGAGAAAATAAAAAGTTTGGCCGATAGCGGGTATCACACTATACTACCAGATCAGTTATATGCTTATTTAACTACAGGCGCCAAGCTGCCAAGCAAGCCTATTATGCTAACTTTTGATGATACTGACCTTGATCAGTTCACCATTGCAGCCCCCGAATTGAAAAAATATGGTTTCAAGGCTGTGTATTTCATCATGACGGTATCCATTGGTCGCCCTAACTACATGAGTAAGGAACAGATCAAACAGCTATCGGATGATGGTAATGTGATTGGCAGCCACACATGGGATCACCACCGTTTTGACCGCTTGTCGCATAACTCTTCTCTGAAAATATTGGGTAAAAATGGTAAGGTAACGCTTAAACCAACAGATGATTGGGTTACGCAATTAGATAAACCAACTGCCAAGCTGGAAGAGATAACGGGCAAAAAAATAACTTATTTTGCTTTTCCTTTCGGTATATGGAATGCTGAAAATCTGCCTGAGTTGCACAAACGCGGCTTCAAAATGGCATTCCAGTTAGCCGACAAGCGCGACGCCAATGATCCGCTTATGACTGTTCGCCGTATTTTAGATAGTGGTTACTGGAGCACCAAGACATTGCACAACGCCATTAAAAACAGCTTCTAAGTAAAAGCTTAGAAAATATAACGAAAGCCGCATCCAACGGGACTGCGGCTTTTTTATTTGCATACCTACCCCATCAGTTTAAAACTATTTGACGACACATTGCTGGCTTTCGCCTGCACAAAACAACTGGTTGTCTACTATACACTATAGTCAATTTAACTTTCTGTCTTTCAGCATGTCATAGAGGTGTATTTAATAAAAATAACATACTCACACATTAAAAATAAAAGACATGAAAACTAAATTCACAACAATCATTGCAACAGTAGCATTATTAATTAGCACTATTACAATTGCCCAAGCCAACGATGACGCGGTTACCCTAACAAGCGCCGGCCATATCAACAAAATAGAAGCCAGTGGCAATGTGGAAGTCTATATTACCAACGGTAAAGAAGATGGCGTTAAAGTTTACAATGACTATTACGCGCAAAACGCTATGGTTCAGAATGAGGACGGTACACTGCGTATAGCTTCTTATAAAAATGATGCTTTAATAGTTTTGGTTACGGTAACCGATCTTCGTGCTATTACTGCTAATGACCATGCTATTATCAAATCATACAATGGTTTATCAGCTTTGTCATTAAACATAGATTTGAACGATAAAGCCATAGCAAGTTTAGACGTTGATGCGGTTGCAGCCAACATCACAGTAAACGACAATGCCCGTGCTGATTTGTATGGAATGATTCAAAACTACCACATTGATTACAGTGCTACTGCAAGCGTCAACAAAAACGAACTGGAAGCTTACAGCAGCAGCGAAAGAGAGATTGTTAAACCAACATTTAGTCGCACTCCGAGAAACTTCAGAGTGACAGCTGCCCTTTAATAGAGCATGCGTTAAAGCAAAAATCCCTTAGCATTAATTGCTAAGGGATTTTTGCTTTTAAAGGTTTTCTCCTTTTGGGCCTTGACCTTTGTTGGAGGCGTCATCCTCTGTTACGGATGTATCTTCTTCAACTACATCGTCTGCCGCTTCTGCATCTTCACTGCCGGGCGTAACCGTAGGCACACGTACTTCGTCGGGTTTATCCTGCACATTGGCACCCTCCTGCTGTTCTAACATATTGTCGCCATCTTTATTAGTAACTGAATCATCGTTGTTGGTGATTTGTTCTTCTATCGGATCATTTGTTTGGTTTTCCATGATTTTAGTTTTTGGTAGTTGTATAAAAATGGGTGTTTTTAATTGTGCTATCTTTGCCTGCAATGCAACAAAGCCGTTCAGCATATAGTAAGCTAATCAAAGATGAAGCCAAAAAACTGGGCTTTATGTTTTGCGGCATTGCCAAAGCCGGTTTCCTGGAAGCAGAAGCACCTCGCCTGGAGGCCTGGCTTAACGCAGGCATGCACGGCAAAATGCAGTACATGGAAAATTACTTTGATAAACGTCTCGACCCACGTTTGTTGGTTGACGGGGCAAAGTCGGTAATTTCATTGGCGCTGAATTATTACACCGATGCCCGGCAAACCGACCCATCTGCTCCTAAAATATCCAAATATGCTTATGGTCAGGACTATCACGCTGTTATAAAGGATAAGCTTAAGCAGTTGCTCCAAACCATAAATGAGCAGATCGGCGAAGTTGGTGGCAGGGCTTTTGTCGATTCAGCTCCTGTTTTGGATAAAGCCTGGGCCAAAAAGGCAGGAATAGGATGGGTAGGCAAGAACAGCAATCTGCTCAACAAAAAGGCCGGCTCTTTCTTTTTTTTGGCCGAACTGATTGTTGATATTGAACTGGAGTACGATAGTGAGCCAACTGCCGATCATTGCGGTACCTGCACCCGTTGTATTGATGCCTGCCCTACCGATGCAATTGTTGGCCCCTACGTAGTTGATGGCAGCAAATGCATCTCCTACCTCACCATTGAACTGAAAGATGAACTCCCTGCCGAATTTAAAGGCAAAATGGATAACTGGATGTTTGGCTGCGATATATGTCAGGATGTATGTCCCTGGAACAAGTTCTCGGTAATTCATTCGGAACCGCCGTTTGACCCGCATCCCGATCTGTTAGGTTTGAGTCGTGATGACATTCAAGAGATAACAGAGGATGTGTTTAAAAAGGTCTTCCAAAAATCGGCGGTTAAACGCACTAAATACGCCGGCCTGAAACGCAATATCAACTTCTTAAAACCAGGCACCACATCCCTTTAAGTTACTCAATTCAATACACCAAGCTGTCCCAATTAAATAGGCGCCTTGCATAAATTAAACAATCAACCTGGACAACTTGCCTATGATAATCAATGTTTTAAGATTTTGGCACTTTAAGATTTCATGGCAATCTTATGAGAAATCGTTTTTTTGGTCCACCATTTGGGACAGCTTTCAATACACAAATTTGAGCTATGATCACAAACTGACCAATTGTAAAGTTGGTCAGTTTATATTAATCATACGCCATCACATTTTTATCCGGAGCTATCTGAATCAGGTGGTATTTTTTTAACGGATCGGGATTATTCTGATTTGAGGTTATGTAGATACTTCCCAGATCTTTTAAAACGTATACTTCCACATCGCCAATATCATCCTTTTTATAAGGGTATTGTTTAATAGAAGTAATCAGTATATCATATTGCTGGTTGTCATTAGTTTCTACCTCAATAAACATCCTGCGACCATCCGCACGCAAAGCTACAT